>NZ_JABCJL010000002.1:0-329850 GCF_012952265.1 Pseudoalteromonas sp. NEC-BIFX-2020_015 | reverse complement strand
TTGGAGACTACAACGTTGATAGGCAAGGTGTGGAAGCATAGTGATATGTTAAGCTAACTTGTACTAATTACCCGTGAGGCTTAACCATACAACGCCAAACGCGTTTTATGTGATAGTTGATAGCGCAAGAAGTTAAGATTGTAGGTCGTGATTTATCGCGACAACTAAAGTAGATTTACTAACAGCTGTAAGCGATAAGCTTAAAGTTGTAAGAAAACAATTATCAGCATTTTCAAATTTTAGTTAGTGCGTAGAGATACGAACTGACACCAAATTTGCTTGGTGACAATAGCGTTTTGGACCCACCTGATCCCATGCCGAACTCAGTAGTGAAACGAAACAGCGCCGATGATAGTGTAGCATTTGTTATGTGAAAGTAGGTCATCGCCAGGCTCCAAATTAAAAGTCGCATTGCGCAAATATAAAAATAAGAAAATAGAAAAGAATTTTCTTGGTGACAATAGCGTTTTGGACCCACCTGATCCCATGCCGAACTCAGTAGTGAAACGAAACAGCGCCGATGATAGTGTAGCATTTGTTATGTGAAAGTAGGTCATCGCCAGGATTTAAATTAGAGAAAGCCGCTTCAGAGATGAAGCGGCTTTTTTTCGTTTGGAAGAAAGTGATGTAACCGGTCAATTAAAAAATAAACAGGCTCATACTAATCGGCTTAAATATTTAACCATTCTAGCGGACTAAATAAAGCGCTAACTGCGTTAGTAATTTTTCATGTACGACTGCATGTATGCAGGAGGTAGAGCAATGCAGGAGCAATTGCCGAGAACAACACCATGTCAAAATATCTGCCTTGTTATCACTGTATTTATCTTTCGCTATAAATGGTCATTAACTTAACACGATTGGTATCAGTCGTAGCATGAGGGATTGCGGCCGAACACGAGAGAATTGAAAGGAAGGCTATTATACCAATCTGCATAAATATTTGAACAATTTAACGAATTAAATCAAGACTATAATGTCGTTAAAGATTTTTTATTTAGAACAACTAGATATAAAAATTTTTGCCTAGTTATAGCGCAATTTTCTTGTCATTAAATAGACCCCATATCAACGCAGATTGGTATTACATCAGAGATATACCTTATAACAGGATGAAGGGTGGTGTAGCTTTTTAATTTTGAAGAACTTTTTCTTTGTGAAATTTACACTTAGAGTAACAAAGTTACCTCGTTTGAAGTTAACATGATAGAATTTTATCTCTCTTTACAATTCCAGTGAGGGTCAAATTGCCTACCTCTGATTATCAACAAGTATTAAATGACATCACCGCAGATGTACAGCCATTACTCTCACAGGGTAAAGTTGCTGATTATATTCCTGCGTTAGCTGAAGTGGATGCTAATCAATTTTCAATTGCGATTTACACAACTGACGGTCAGACATTCTGTGCTGGTGATTGCTCCAAACGTTTTACAATTCAATCAGTCTCCAAAGTGATGACTTTAACGCTAGCGTTACAACGCTATGGTGACGAGTTATGGGAGAGAGTAGGTAAAGAGCCATCAGGAACTGCATTTAACTCGCTAACGCAGCTTGAGTTTGAAAAAGGTATACCACGTAACCCTTTTATTAATGCAGGTGCGATCGTGACCTGTGATGCGCTATATAGTCGATTATCGGCACCGATGCATTCCATGTTAGAAGCGTTTAGAACTTTATCAGGAAATAAAACGATTCGTATCGATAAAAAAGTTGCTAGCTCTGAGTATGAGTTTCGTCACCGTAATGCCGCGATGGGGCATTTGATGAAGTCCTTTGGTAACTTTAATAATGAAGTTGATGATGTATTGTGGGCATACTTTAACTTTTGTGCGATAGAGTTAAACTGCATTGAACTCGCTAAAGCGTATAATTTTTTAGCAAATAAGGGGGTTGATAATACTTCAAACCGCCAAGTCCTTTCTAGCCTTCAGAGTAAGCAACTAAATTCATTGTTGTTTACGAGTGGCTTATATGATGCAGCTGGGGACTTTGGTTATAGGGTTGGAATGCCTGGAAAGTCAGGTGTGTCAGGAACAATTTTAGCCGTTTTACCTAATAAATTTACAGTGGCTGTGTGGTCCCCTGGGTTAAATTCATTTGGTAATTCTGTTGCTGGAATAGCAGCATTGGAGCTGCTATCTAATAAGCTTGATATCTCTATATTTTAAATAAATACCAAGGGGGCTATTGTTCCCAATAAACTTGTTCAAGGCAATCTTCTCGCTCCGGTAAGCCACGAGATAGACGAGGGGAGTGCTGAACCAATACTTCAAAGCTAGCTCGGTTAGCATACTTACTTATTTGTGATAATGATGAGTAAGTCATTGCTGGTTGTTGGTGCTTAGCTGAATTACCTACATTGAGTTTATGATAAACATTTGCAGATAAGTCATGTAATACGGCTGCTAGTGCGCAATCACCTGCACCATTGGTATTTTTAATCGAGTCTGGGCCACCCATAAATGGTGCTGTGTGGCTATATGCACGGGTAGGCTGTTGACAGTCAACTTTGCGCATAGCACGAGAAAATTCATAGCGATTGAAATCTGGTATTGCGCCAGGTAATAATGGGTACTCAGTTTCTCGTTTAAACTGCTCATCGATATAGCCCGCCATAAATAAGCCTTTCTCACCTGCGGTACAGATCACTAAATCGACCCAATCAAGTGCTTTATCTGCGGCGAGCAGAGGGTCTTCAAAGCCTGTTATTGCAAGCCCTTCTTCCTCATTCATTGCCAAAATATCAACGTGCTTATCGACAAAGTTCGCCCACCAAGTAGGGTCTTGTTCGATTAAGAATTTAGTCCCTAATGTAAGTACTACCGGTACGTCGGCATCATTTGCATATTTGACCGCTTGCATTGTAGCTTCGGTCATAGTTTCATTGCCTTGTGTACGCATAAGGTAAGCACTTATCACTAACGCAGATGAGTTTTCGATGAGGTTTTGATCGATTGATTCAGGACGTAAATGATTCATTAAACCTGCGCTGATCGCAAAGGTACGTTCACCAGTATCGTCAATGAGTGTGAAACAACGACCGATTGGACCATCTACAGGTTGCAGATAATCTAGATCTACGCGACTTGAGGTGTTGCATAAAAAACGATAGGCGTAGCTACCAATTTTAATATTTTCGCTCATCACGCCCAACAGTACAGAGCGATCATCTGCTAGTACTGAGTAGTTGTGCATGGTATTGCCAATGGTACCACCGGCAAACTCATAATCGATCATGTCGTTGAGTTTTAAACGATCATATAATGCATTGGTTATGTCATTATCAATAACCTGCGACATACCTCGGCGCAGTTGAAATTCGTCTAGGAAAGCTTGATCGACTTTAGCTTCTATATCAACTACGATTTGATCTATACCTGTGATGTAGCTGCGGTGCAACCTATCACTGGCATTGAGTTGATTAGTAAGTGGATCTTTTGCTTCCACTGGAAAATAATGTTTATGCCTGCGGCGTCCAGGAAATTTCATTTGCTACCCGTGTGTTGTGAGCTAAATAAAAAAAGCGAGGGATTATATCGCAAGTTGCACTGTATGAGCCATGCTAAAGCGGTTTTAATTTGTTTTATTTTTATCACTAATCAGTATGGTTATGATTTTATATCTCTAAATGAGTATAATTAAACAATAATTAGCAAAAGATTAAGTCAATGAGTGAGCTATTGAACGACCAATACTGGATGACACAGGCCTTAGAGTTCGCAAAAAAAGCTGAGCAGCTAAATGAAATTCCCGTCGGTGCGGTGCTGGTCAAAGACAACCAGTTTATTGCTGCTGGTTATAATCGATCTATTACAGATAATGATCCTTCAGCACATGCTGAAATGATTGCGATACGTGAAGGCGGTAAGGTGCTTAATAATTATCGCCTTATTGACTGTACGTTATACGTAACCTTAGAGCCTTGCTCTATGTGTGCAGGATTATTGGTACACAGTCGGATTAAGCGTTTGGTATTTGGTGCGGCGGATGAAAAAACAGGATCTGCGGGCTCTATAATGAACTTATTGCAAGATTGTAGATTAAACCATCAAGTTGAAGTTGAAGCTGGGGTATTAAGTGATTTATGCGGTCAAACCATTTCAGATTTTTTTAAACGTCGCCGAGGAGAAATAAAAGCTGCAAAGCAGGCATTGCGAGACCTGAAGGTTTAACCTACAGGGGCTGCAACGTTTAATTCCGCCATTTGTTGCATGGCAAACATTCTACGACGCCAAATTACTTTTTTCTGCAGGTTACGCAGCATTATTCTGCGACGGGTAGATGATGAATAAATAACATTCCGTTTAAACGAATGTGTGCGACGACGTTTCAGCATGGTTTCCCCTGAAAATGTGAGAGTGAGAAAGATATAATTTAATTATATACTTGATACTACACATTAGTGATCATTTGGTGACAAGTAAATAGATATTTTAGTTTGTACTGTTTTATCTTATTTAAAGTTGTGTGAGTCGCACTATGCTCTACTTTATTGCTTACTTTTAGTCATTACAGGTGCTTTTATTTGATCTTTTTTAGGTTCCGCCTTGTCATTATTTAGATCTGTAGGAGCTAGCAGTATTGGTGCTTCATTAATCGCATTATTTTCATCCAACCAAACTAACGCATCATAATAGCGACGAATATTGTCTACATACTTAACTGCAACATCACCGCGAGAATAGCCATACTTGGTTTTTCGGTAATAACGCTTTTTAATGAGTAGCGGCAATCGTTTTTTTACATCAGCCCATTTATCAGGGCTGGCGCCTTGTTGCTCCGTTATTATGCGGGCATCATTTACATGACCCCAACCAATATTGTATGAGGCTAAAGCCAACCAAGTACGATCAGGTTGTGGAACTCTATCTGGAATTCTTTTTACAAGTTTAGCTAAGTACTCAGAGCCTCCTTTTATATTTTGCTCTGGCGCTAGGCGGTTAGTTACACCCACTTGTTTTGCTGTATTACGCGTTAGCATCATAATACCGCGCACACCTGTAGGCGACCTCGCTCGTGGATTCCACATGGACTCTTGATAGCTTAAAGCCGCTAATAAGCGCCAATCTAGGCTGCCAGCATATTGCTCAAACCAAGGTTGATATTTAGGGAGTGTTTCTTTAATTGCCTCTATGTAGGCAAGCGTATTCACATAATTGAACTGACGTACATGACCAAAGTATTTCTCTTCTAAAACATATAGTTGATTTTTTTGTTTGGCATCACCAAAAAATGGCACCATTAACGCATATAAGGAATCATCACCATCTTTACGCAATAACCACGCAATAGGATCGTTGCGAGTAACAGAAAAACCAATACTTAGATTGGGGTGGTAACGTCGAAATAGTGAAAGCGTATGAGAATCTGCAAGTGTGTAATCTATTTCGCCATCTATCACTGCTTGTAATAGCTCTTCTTCATCAAGATCTTCAGTTTCTTGCCAACTAATATCTGGGTGCGTGTTTTTTATCTGCTGCAATGCTAATGAATGGCTACTTTTTGAAAGGACAGTTAGGTTACCTGTTAGATCATCAAAGTCACGTGGGCGAACTCGACCTTGTTTATAAACAAGCTTTTGACTTATTGTGCGGTAGGTTGGACCAAATCGATAGTCTTGGGCTCTGACTTTATTATAGGTTAAACCAGAGGCTATTAAATCTAAATCACCACTATCAAGGCGTGAGAACATATCTGATAAATTAAAAAACGGCACCATTTCCAGTTCAACACCAAGGTGATTAGCAAACTCTTGCGCAAGTTCGTATTCAAAGCCTTGCTCACCTTGGACTGCTTGGTAATAGTTACTTGCGCCCGCGAGGGTGCCTACTCTGATTTTATTTTGAGTTTTTATCTGGCTGAGTTGAGATTGTTGCTGCTGCATATCGCATGCACACAAAAACATTACTAACGTAATGATTGTAATTAGCTTTTGTTTGAACATAGCGAGCCCCTTAAATCCAATAATACACTTATATCAAAACTAAGTGATGACGTCACTTGGCGATTGGTTTTATTGCGTTTATTCCCTGTAGTATAAAATTTAGAAGATAATTTGATGAAAAGTGTAATTTTGAGTTAAATATGAACCCTATTTGAACTATAATGGCCGTCTAAAATATCGTTCAATCCCTAACCCCGGATGAAAATACCTATGTTGATCCTTCGTGGTGCACCAGCACTTTCCGATTTTAGAGTTCAGAAAATTTTAGCCCGTTGCCAACAGGCGCAACTTCCAGTCACTAATGTATACGCTGAGTATGCACACTTTGCAGATCTAACTGCAGAGCTTTCAAGTGACGAGCAAATTAAGCTTGAGAAGTTACTTACCTATGGTCCAACGATTGCCGAACATACACCAGCAGGAACATTGGTGTTAGTAACACCTCGTCCTGGCACAATCTCGCCATGGGCTTCAAAAGCGACGGATATTGCACATAATTGTGGGTTAACTCAAGTACACCGTGTTGAGCGTGGCATTGCTTATTATGTTGAAGGCGATTTAAACGCCGAACAATTAAACCAAACTGCCGCTTTATTACACGATCGTATGACTGAGGCAACGCATAGCGCATTTGATGACGCTGCTAAGTTGTTCCGTACCGACGCACCGAGCCAAATGTCATCGGTTGACACTTTAGGTGGTGGGCGTGAAGCACTTGCTAAAGCAAACGTTGAGCAAGGTTTTGCGCTTGCTGATGATGAAATTGATTATTTGGTAGAAAACTTCCAAAAGTTAGGGCGTAACCCGAACGACATCGAATTATTTATGTTTGCACAAGCAAACTCAGAGCATTGTCGTCATAAAATATTTAATGCAGATTGGACTATTGATGGTGTAGTACAGCCAAAATCACTGTTTAAGATGATTAAGAACACCTATGAGCTTAACCCTGAAAACGTGTTATCTGCTTATAAAGATAACGCAGCAGTAATGAAAGGTTCTAAAGCAGGTCGTTTCTTCCCAAATGTTGAAGGCGAATACGCGTATCATCAAGAGAATATTGAAATCCTGATGAAAGTTGAAACGCACAATCACCCAACAGCAATAGCCCCATTCTCTGGTGCAGCAACGGGGTCTGGTGGTGAAATTCGTGATGAAGGCGCAACGGGTCGCGGCTCTAAGCCTAAAGCGGGTTTAGTTGGCTTTACTGTATCTAACTTACGTATCCCTGGTTACGAGCAACCGTGGGAAACTGATTTTGGTAAACCTGCGCGTATCGTTACTGCGCTAGACATTATGACAGAGGGGCCATTAGGTGGCGCTGCGTTTAATAATGAATTTGGTCGTCCAAACTTAGTTGGTTATTTCCGTACCTATGAAGAAGAAGTGACAAGTCATAATGGTCTAGAGGTACGTGGTTACCATAAGCCTATTATGCTGGCTGGTGGTTTAGGTAATATTCGTACTGATCATGTGCAAAAAGGTGAAATCCCTGTTGGCGCTAAGCTGATTGCACTCGGTGGCCCTGCGATGAACATTGGTTTAGGTGGCGGTGCTGCTTCATCAATGGCGTCAGGCCAATCAAACGAAGATTTAGATTTTGCTTCAGTACAACGTGAAAATCCAGAAATGGAACGCCGTTGCCAAGAAGTAATCGATAAGTGTTGGCAGTTAGGTGATGATAACCCAATCGCGTTTATCCATGATGTGGGCGCAGGCGGTTTATCGAATGCATTCCCTGAACTTGTAAATGACGGTGGCCGTGGTGGTAAATTCCAGTTACGTGATATTCCGAATGATGAGCCGGGCATGGCACCACATGAAATTTGGTGTAACGAATCTCAAGAGCGCTATGTACTTGCTGTAGGCGTTGAAAACTTTGACCGTTTTGAAGCTATTTGTAAGCGCGAACGTGCACAGTATGCCGTGATTGGTGAAGCCACTGAAGAGCGTCATTTAACTGTTGCTGACAGTCATTTTGATAATAACCCAGTTGATTTACCATTAGATGTATTACTAGGTAAAGCACCTAAAATGCACCGTGAAGCACAATCAAAGCAAGTTGTAGGTCAAGCACTAGATACAACGAGTATTGATGTAAGTGAAGCGGCAACACGTTTATTACGTTTGCCAGCGATTGCTGAAAAAACGTTCTTAATTACCATTGGCGACCGTTCAGTAACAGGTCTAGTAGCACGCGACCAAATGGTTGGTCCGTGGCAAGTACCAGTGGCTAACTGTGCAGTGACAGCTGCTACATATGATACTTACCATGGTGAAGCTATGTCACTTGGTGAGCGCACGCCAGCGGCATTACTTAACTACGGTGCATCAGCACGTTTAGCGGTGGCTGAGTCATTAACTAATATTGCGTGTGCTAATATCGGTAGCCTTGAAAACATTAAGCTTTCAGCAAACTGGATGGCTGCAGCAGGTCACCCAGGTGAAGATGCTGGTTTGTATGAAGCAGTAAAAGCTGTGGGCGAAGAACTTTGTCCTGCGCTTGGCTTAACTATTCCAGTGGGTAAAGACTCTATGTCGATGAAAACCCAATGGGATGAAAGTGGTGAGCAAAAATCAGTAACCGCACCATTATCATTGATAATCACTGCATTTGGCCGTGTTGATGATGTGCGTAAAACGGTTACTCCGCAACTACGTACAGATAAAGGCGAAACGTCACTTATCTTAGTTGACTTAGGCGCGGGTAAAAATCGTATGGGCGCATCAAGCCTTGCGCAAGTTTATAAGCAATTGGGTGATGTAACACCTGATGTTGATAGCCCTGAGTTATTAAAAGGCTTCTACAATGCAATGCAAGCGCTAGTCGCCGATAGCAAGCTACTTGCTTATCATGACCGTTCAGACGGTGGTTTATTTACCACTGTAGCTGAAATGGCATTTGCGGGTCACACCGGCGTTACTGTAAACCTTGACGGTTTAACAGGTTCAGATATCGAAGCGCTTTACAACGAAGAACTTGGTGCTGTTATTCAAGTAGCTAATAGTGATTTAGCTGCTGTGAATGCGGTATTTGCAGAGCATGGTATTACTGCAATCAGCCACGAAATTGGCACCCTAAACAAAGATGATACCGTGGTATTTAATCGCGGTGGCAACGCTGTATTAAGTAATACGCGTACAGAATTACGTACTATTTGGGCTGAAACAACGTACCAAATGCAAGCACGCCGTGATAACCCTGATTGCGCTAAGCAAGAATTTGATGCCAAATTTGTCGCAACAGACCCGGGTCTTAACGTTAAACTTAACTTTGACTTAAACGAAGATGTTGCAGCACCTTATATTGCTACAGGCGCTAAGCCTAAAATGGCCATTTTGCGCGAGCAAGGTGTTAACTCGCATTTAGAAATGGCAGCAGCGTTTAACCGTGCTGGTTTTGCAGCCGTTGATGTACACATGAGCGACATTCTTGAAGGGCGTTTAAGTCTTGAAGAGTTTAAAGGTTTAGTGGCATGTGGTGGTTTCTCTTACGGTGATGTACTCGGCGCTGGTGAAGGTTGGGCTAAATCAATCTTGTTTAATGATATGGCACGCGATCAGTTCCAAAGCTTCTTTGAGCGTCAAGACTCATTTAGCTTAGGTGTATGTAATGGTTGTCAGATGCTATCAACACTTAAAGAATTGATCCCTGGTACTGAGCATTGGCCACGTTTTGTGACTAATAAATCAGAGCGTTTTGAAGCACGTTTTAGCTTAGTCGAAGTGCAAGAAAATCCGTCTGTATTCTTTAATGGCATGGCTGGTTCTCGTATGCCAATCGCTGTTTCACACGGTGAAGGTCATGCTGAATTTGCAAACGATGCAGCTGTTAAAGCGGCGCTTGAGTCTGGTACTGTGGCAGTGAAGTTTGTTGATAACCACGGTAAACCAACAACGCAATACCCTAACAACCCGAATGGCTCGCCAGAAGGTATTACAGGTATCACATCAGCGGATGGTCGTGCAACAGTAATGATGCCGCATCCTGAGCGTGTTTTCCGTGCTGTTGCTAACTCTTGGCACCCAGATGAGTGGAAAGAAGATAGCCCGTGGATGCGTATGTTCCGTAACGCACGTAAAAATGTAGGTTAATTTACATTTATACAAGCTAGGTTCATACTTTAGCGATAAAATAAAAGGCTGCATTGTGCAGCCTTTTTTGTTTAACTTGTACAAAGGTCAACGTGACTATTTTAAGGATAATATGCTAAAGCGTGTTGGTTGGGGGTTATTAGTTTTATTGATGAGTGTGATCACACTTGGCTATGTTTTTCGTATGCCGATCACTTTACATTTTATAGCGCCAACATTGAGTAGCTCTGGCGTCGAGCTGCATTGCTTAGACTGGTCATTAACGACTAAATTAGATTTACACGTGCAACGGGCATGTGTGATTTATCAAGGGCAACAGTTAGAGTTAGCAGATATTACAGTAAATACCCAATACATTACGATTGACCGTGCGAATTTAATACTCTCAAATTCTGATACTTCAACAGAGTCATCAACAGCTAAAAAGCTTGTATTGGCGTTACCGCAAAGTCGCCCGTTATTACATATAAACCGATTAGAGATCACGCAAGCTCAGTTACAAAAACCGTTAACTCTCAGTATTAATGAGTCAGTGATCAATGAGTTTTTTGTAGCTGGTGACGTAAAAGCGGATGTTAAAATAACAAAGACTAAAGTATCGGGGCATATTGAGCTTAATGATACGCTACTAACTAAAATGAAAGCGACAACAGCAAATTCACTCGCAGGCCTTAATTTCACGAGTCAGCATAGTTTTACTTTTGATGGTATTGAGTTGAAGTTAAAGTCTAAGCTAGATGCTGGTTTCTCCTCTGTCATTGATAGTTGTCCGATGACAGTTAAAAGTAACGGCGATGTAAGTAGTTACTATCACTTAAATACTAAATTAATAAATGTAGATGCTCAGCAATTAACAAGTACATTTAACGCTAAAAATGAGTGTTTACAAGGTTTAAACGGTGTTATTACTAATCCTGCGCAGCAGCAATTTATCGCTGACCAAATACCGTTAAGTTGGCAATTAACTTTACCCAACAAAATCACTCTGCAAGGCACTCAATTGACAGCGAATGAACTAACTTTGCAGGGAGAGTCACACGTACAGATGCGTATTCAGCAGTTAGCTGTGGACATCAATAGCGCCTTGGAGACTCTATCAGCACAAGTGGATTTACTATTTACCAGCGATGATATTACCCAATTGAAAATAGCCGCGAATACTAGCAACAATCATGTTGATGGTAATTTCCAATTAAAAATGGCTACGCTACCTGATTTTATCGCTGTTGATTTACAAAAAGTGAATACGCAAGGGCATTTTTTAATAAGTAACGCATTGGGCGAACAACCCAAAGTTGAGTTATCAGCAGAGCTGGCGCTAGCGCAACTAAAAGTGGACGATATCCTCCTTGATAATTACCACGCTACATTAAAAGCTAAGTTGCAAAGTGATCAGTATTTAACAGCGAGTTTATCAAGTAAGTTAGATATCGTTAAAGTAGGGAGTATTAAACTGACTCAACTTACTAATCAGTTAACCGCAGCGGGAAGTTTATCTGTTGGGGAGCTGTTTTTTGATTTAACCAGTGAAACTAAGTTGGCCATGTTGCAAAGTGACGAGTTCAAATTTAAAAACATTCGCATTAGTTCACAAGGTCTGCAAAGCAGAGCTTTACAAGCGTCGCATCACATATTTATAGACGGCATCGAGTTAGTTGCCAGCCATAATATGAGCAGTACTGCTCACCCCTTTGAAGTTATAATATCGGATCAATTAGTGACTAAGCTTAATCCACTGCTTCATCAGTTTGAACCGTTAGCAACCTTAACTGATGGGACTATCAGCGGGCGTATTACTGGCGATATAAATCTGCAGCAGGCAGATATCTCCTTACAGGTTACGGGTGTTAGTGGTTTGTACACAGACTACCTTGCTAAGCAGCTAAATACTCAATTTATGGGGCGGTATGATTCAGGGCAGCTTAATGTTGAACCTACTACATTTGAGCTTAATGAATTACGTGCAGGCGCAGTTGTTGAGCAACTTAATGGGTATTGGCAAGTTCAGGAAAACGTGCCTGCGCTTTTAAATGTCTCTGGCAATGTTATGGGTGGGCATTTTTTACTTGATGAGTATCGTTTAACAAATCAACCCCAACAAGCGTTGGTTAAGTTTGATAATATCGACGCAAGTAAGCTGATCACACTTGATGAAAAATCGGGGATAAGTTTAACCGGTAGAGTCGCAGGTCAACTACCTGTTTACTTTACTGACGCAGGCATTGAAGTGCGAGGCGGTGAACTTGTCAATAAAGGAACAGCAAAGTTGCTGATCACAGATAACGCAGCATTCAATGCGGTTAAAGACCAGCAGCAAGAACTTGGCCCAGTACTGGGCTTGCTGGAAGATTTGGATATTAAAAAAATTAATAGCAGTGTTAATTTAAAGCCTGATGGTTGGATGACTTTGGGAGTAAACTTACAAGGTTATAATCAACAGCAAGCGCAACAAGTTAACTTTAACTACAATCATGAAGAGAACGTTTTTACTTTACTCAGAGCCTTGCGTTTAAGTGACGAAATTACGCAAAAAGTTGAACAAGAGTATTCAACAAAAGGAAGCAAGAATGACTAGATGGTTAGTAATTATATCGGCGTTGGGGCTACTAAGCGCGTGCACACACCGCGTTGAAGTGGCAGCTAAAGAACCAATAACAATTAACTTAAATGTGAAAGTAGATCATGAAATTCGCGTTAAAGTTGATAAAGAACTCGACAGTTTATTTAGTGATGACAGTGAATTATTCTAAGGAGCAATGATGAGTATATTTAAAAATAAAAAGCTAAATTTTATCACACTTTTGAGTGCCGCTTGTTTGTCGTTCTCTGCATGGGCTATTAGTTTAGATGATGCAAAAAGCCAAGGCTTAGTTGGTGAAGATAGCTCTGGTTATTTAGGATTAGTAGTTCAAAACGCTGAAGCTAAAACAGTCGTTGATGAAATTAATGCCAAGCGTAAAGCGCAGTATTTAAAACTCGCTAAAAAGAACAATCTATCACTTGCGCAAGTAGAGGCGTTGGCAGCTGCAAAAACGATTGAAAAAACCCAAGTAGGGCACTTCGTTGAAGTTAATGGTGAATGGGTTAAAAAATAAACTCAGTGATTACTTAAGGACATTAAAAACCGAGCTTACATGCTCGGTTTTTTACAGTTCTCTAATAAGGTTTGCCAAAAATCGATACCTTTACGACGTGCTAGGTTAATGTTGTGCTCTGGAATTGACTCAGGCTCGTTGTACTCATCTAACGCGGCACTCATACTCGCCTCGCGAATTAAATGTAAGGTTGGGAAGGGCGCGCGGTTAGTATAATTGGCTGCGTCGCTATCATCACTGTCTGCAAATACATAGTCAGGGTGAAAGTTCGCTATTTGGTATTTACCTTCAAACCCTTGAGCGACTAACAGCGCATTAGCTAAATCAACGAGATCTAAAAATTCTTCAAAATCAGTAAAACCTTGTTCAAACATGAGCAATGTAGTTTCACGCTCAGGCAGCTGATCGAGTTCAATACATTGCTCAATCATTTCCATAACAGCATCATCAATGCTGGTGGCACCGCTTGTTTGATAATGTATGCAGTTACTCTCAACTTCTTTACGGGCAAATGGGCAAAAATTGTATTTAACAATGACGCTTGAAACCCACTCGCGGGTTTGTTGCTCTGGTAAACTTAGGTTTATTAATTCAGTCATTACGTGGCTCTAAATGTTCATTAATGATGGCGGTAGTCCTAGCGATAGCACCTTGGTTATTTGCAACACACTGTGCAGCGCGTTCGCCTAGCTGTATACAAAGTAAAGGTTGCTGACAAAGTGTAATAAGTTGCTGGCTTAATTCCTCGGTACTCGTGATTTTTTTAGCGCCACCCAGTGCAATTAGCTCAGGGTAAACATGATTAAAGTTATAAGTATGAGGGCCAGTTAAAACGCCAACTGAAAAAGCGGCAGATTCGAGCGGGTTATGCCCGCCGCGCTCAATTAAACTACCGCCAATATAACTTATATCAGCCATACCGTATAAACACTGTAGTTCACCTAGAGTATCAGCAAGAAGTACGTGTTCGCCCTGGTAGTCATTGTTACTACGGCGGCTGAAGCTCAATGCTGAGTCTTCAAGTAATGTAGCTACTTTATCAAACTGTTCTGGGTGGCGTGGTGCAATAACCAGCAATGCATCTGGGGAGTGCTTTAAAAGCTGTTTATGAGCATTCAAAATTAACGCATGCTCTATAGGATGCGTTGAGCCTGCCACCCAAATGAAGCGCTGGTTGTTGTATTGCTTTTTTAAGTGTTTTACCTTATCTAATTGCTCGATTGTTGGGCTAATATCAAACTTAATAGAACCAGTGATATGAATATATTCTGCATTTAAGCCCAGTTTAATAAAACGGTTTGCATCATCTTGGTTGTGGCTTGCTAAAGCGGTTATTGAGTCCATGATAGCTTTACTTAATGGAGCAACCTTTTGATAACCTTGCAGTGATTTTTCTGAAAGGCGAGCATTGAGTACAAGTACGGGAATACCTTGTTGCTTACACTGAGCCATTAAATTAGGCCAAAGCTCGGTTTCTAAAATACACAGCATGGCGGGCTTCGTACGTTTTAAAAAACGGGCTGTTGCGCATGGAAAATCCATCGGTAAGTAAGATAGGTGCACCGATGAATTAAAATTATTCTTTATTTGCTCTCTGCCAGTCGGTGTATTACACGTAATAAGTAAAGGCGTGCTTGGTAATTGCTGTTGTAATTTTTTAATGAGAGGCGATGCGGCAAGTACTTCACCTACTGACGCACAGTGGATCATAACAGGAGGATTAGTGGAGAGATTAGCGTTTATAAAACCAAAGCGCTCCATAAAATGATCACGATAGGCGGAATTTTTTCTACCGCGCAGTATATAGACGTAAAAAACAATAAGTGGGCTTAGTAGGTAAAGAACAAGCGAATAAAAAAAACGTGCCATTTTTAAGCCTCAAATAATAAAGTGTAATGATAACGTGGATAACTGAGAAGCAAAATATGAAATTGTTAAAAAGCGTTATATCAAAGAGTTTTGGGTGTTTAGTTAGCGCTAATTTGGTAATATTTCGTTATCTTTGCAAAAATAATAATAGTGTTGGTATTTAAATCCGCTATAAAAAGCCGAAGCTCGCTTTGAATGCATCATTATAGGGCTCCTAATACGACAAACCATTTTAGTAGTAGCCGCAAATAAAATATATAAAACTGCTTCGCACACAGTGATAGTGGTTTAGTGAAGACTATGCTTGTTTATCAGTACGCCTTTTTGATAGTAGCTAGTCAGACTAATTTTGAGAGGATTATAAATGTCTAATGTTGATTCAGTAGCAAGCAGCTACCTTGAAAGTCTAGCACGTCACCAAGCATTGTTTGAAACAATGCAAATGTACCATCCACAAGTCATGCAATTGCTTGAAGTGTGTCATAGCGCACTCGAAGCTGGTGGCAAAGTGGTATGGTTTGGTAATGGTGGCAGCGCAGCAGATGCGCAGCATTTAGCCGCAGAATTTGTTGTGCGTTATAAATTAGAGCGTGGGCCATTGGCATCAATGGCACTAACAACCGATACGTCAATTTTAACGGCGCATAGTAACGACTATCATTTTGACACTGTATTTGAGCGCCAAGTTCTTGCACTGTGCAAGCCTGAAGATTTAGTTATAGGTTTAACAACCTCAGGTACTAGTGCCAACATTAATTTAGCGTTAGCGGCTGCAAATGAGATTGGTGCTTACACCGTTGCGTTAACTGGGCGTGATGGCGGTAAAGTAAAAGATATTGCTAAGCTACCGATCATAATCAAAGATGATGAAACCGCCCGTATTCAAGAGGCGCACATGTTTATTGGCCATTGGCTTTGTGAAGCGATTGATATGGTTGTAGCGGGGAAAAGTTAATGGATTTAGCGCTATTTAAACATTTATCAAATGCGAGAATACTGGTTGTTGGCGATGTAATGCTCGATCGCTACTGGCATGGTGATTCAGGACGTATCTCACCTGAGGCTCCAGTTCCCATTGTTAAAGTTAGTAAATTTGAAGACAAAGCGGGTGGCGCTGCCAATGTGGCAAAGAACATTGCTCGTTTAGATGGCAAGGTAGGTCTGCTTGGGTTGATTGGTGAAGACGAAAGCGGTCAAATCCTTGAAAATATACTGGCAGATGAGCGTATTGACTCACAACTTGTGAGTGTATGCGATTTGCCGACTATTTCAAAAATGCGTGTTATTAGCCGTCACCAACAAGTAGTGCGCTTAGACTTAGAAGAAATGTTTACAGAGCAGCATAGCCAGTTGTTGTTGAATCGCCTAGAGTTGGTACTAGATCAGTATGATTTTGTATTGTTCTCTGATTACAACAAAGGCTCACTTTCGTTGATCCAGCAAATGATCACAATGGCAAAAAAAGCAGGTAAAACGGTATTAATTGATCCTAAGTCATCGGATTTAAATCTTTATCGTGGTGCTGATTACATTACTCCTAACTTAAATGAATTTAAGCTAGCTGGTGGTAAAACTGACTCTGAGAAAAACCTTACTGACAGTGCGCGTCAGTTAATCAAAGATGCGGGCGTTGCAGCAATGCTACTGACTCGTTCAGAGCAAGGTATGTCGCTTATTAGTGCTAATGAAAAACATGATTTTGCAGCACAGCAGCTTGAAGTGAGTGATGTAACTGGCGCGGGTGATACTGTAATTGCAACCCTCGCTGTTATGCTTGGTGCGGGCATGAAGCCTAAAGATGCGGTAGAAATAGCGAACCTTGCCGCGGGGATTGCGGTGAGCAAATTAGGCGCTGCAACCGTGTCGCCTGAAGAGCTGAGCCGTAAACTAGGTCAGTATTTACAAAAAACGGGTGAGCATTATCAAACCCCATTTGATGATGTGCTTCAGCATATTGAATTTGCTAAGCAAAATGGCGAAACAATTGTATTTACGAATGGCTGTTTTGATATTTTACACGCAGGTCATGTACGTTATTTAGCACAGGCAAAAGCACGAGGTGATCGTCTAGTTGTTGGTTTAAATAATGACGAATCAATTACTCGCTTAAAAGGCCCTGAGCGCCCAATCAATCCGCTTGATGAGCGCGCAATGGTGTTAAGTGCACTGGCTTCAGTTGATTGGGTTATACCATTTGGTAGCTTAGATGAAAACGACACCCCAGCTAAATTAATCGAACAGATCAGTCCTGATATTTTAGTGAAGGGCGGCGATTATACGGTTGATCAAATTGCAGGTGCGGAGCACGTACTGCGCCATGGCGGAAAAGTAGAGGTGCTTGAATTTTTAAATGGCTGTTCTACATCTAAAGTGATCAGTAAAATTAAAGCTTAACTATTTTAATTAGTTACCTTGGGCAATTAGCTTAAGTTAATCCCTTAAGGCTGACTGGTACGCATATTCAAGATGCTGCCAGTCGTTTTGCTGCCAATGCATCACTTGGTTACGACCTTGCTCTTTATTGAACGAACGAGCAAGGCGGGCCATATTAGCTTGCTGCCATTTTTTTGCCGGTGTTTTTAGTTCGCCGCGATCAAAGTCGATAATATAGACCTCACCTGTTTCATCAAACAGGATGTTATTGATATTCAAATCTGCGTGATACACGCCATGATTATGAAAGTCGGCAATAGTATTAGCTACTTTTATTACCTCTTGCTTGGTAAAAGAGCGCTGTTTTAAAACATCAAGCAAACTCTGAGCGCCTGTAATGGCTTGGGTAATAAGATCACCACGGTAAATTAAACCACATTTTGAAACTTTAGCTGCAATTGGTTTTGGTACATTTAGGCCTAACTCAGTGAGTTTCATCATCAAATTAAACTCTTGATAAACGCGTGTTTTTTCAAGGCCTAAATACAAGTATTGATCGCTCAATACTTTACCTACTAAACCTCCTCGCCAATAGTGCCTGAGTACCGCTGTTAATTTGTCATGACAAAAAAACCATGCTGTTGCGCGGCCTTTTTTTGTACCGACAATTTTTTTTTGCTGCTGCCAATATTCATTATCAAACCAGTTTAAGCTAACTTGGGCGCTGTGCTCTGGATGACTTAAAAGAATGTGTTCATTAATGGTTTGTTGGTTAAACATAGCGTATTTACTTTATAACAACCGATAAGGGTATATTAACCTGTTTTAAAGCGGAGCATAAGTGCTTGCAATAGCGAGTGGTTAATTTAAGATCAAGCCATAGTTTATTGTTAAGTGAAGAGCGCCAGTGAGCCAAATTCCTAGTTATTCAGACATCTGTATTTTAAGACTTTCAGCAATTGGTGATGTGTGCCATGGCGTTTCAGCGGTACAAGCAATTCAAAAAGCACACCCTAATGCCAAAATAACTTGGGTGGTAGGAAAAATTGAGGCGATGCTCTTAGCTGGTTTACCTGGCGTAGAGCTGGTGGTGTTTGATAAAAAGCAAGGTAAAGTAGCTTATCAGCAGTTAAAGCAACAATTTAAAGGTCGCATGTTTGATGTTTTGCTGCATATGCAAGTTGCATTGCGCGCGAACTTAGTGGCACGTTGTATTCCTGCAAAAACAAAAGTGGGTTTTGATTGGGCGCGGTCAAAAGAGTTACATAGTTTATTTATTAATAAGCGTATAGCACCTGCGCAGCAAGCACATGTATTAGAAGGCTTTAAAGGCTTTACTCACGCCATCGGCGTGCCTGATTATCAGCCTACTTGGAAGATGCCCGTAAGCTGTGAAGATCAGGGTATTGCGGATCAATTACTTGGCGCTGAGCGTTTAGCTGGGCGTATTTTTGTGATATCACCAGCTGCCAGTAAAAAAGAGCGTAATTGGTTAGCAGAGCGTTACGCAAAAATGGCTGAACATGCACATAGTAAAGGGTTTAATGTCGTTATTACGGGCGGACCTACTCCTTTAGAAATTGAGCTTAGCGCGCAAATTATTGCTAATACGCAAACACCTATTTTAAATTTAGTGGGTAAAACGAAGCTCAAAGAGCTTTTATGTGTATTAAAACGTGCTGAATTGATGCTTGCTCCAGATACGGGGCCTGCACATATGGCGGTTACAGTGGGTACTCCAGTGATAGGCTTATATGCACATTCAAACCCAAAACGTACTGGGCCGTATTTATACCAAGACTATGTGGTTGAGGTGTATCATCAAAACTTACTTAAACAAACAGGCAAAACAGCGGAACAATTACCTTGGGGCACGCGCATTAAAGGCAGTGAGTTAATGAGCCAAATACAAGTTGATGATGTGATTGTCATGTTTGAAAGGGTTGTTCTTGAAATAAATAATGATATAGAGCCACCATTATGAATCCCAATAAAGCATTGTTTTTAGACCGTGATGGCGTGGTTAACATTGACCATGGCTATGTTTATGAGCCTGAAAAGTTTGAATTTGTACCCGGCGTTTTTCAAGCCTGTAAAGCATTTGTAGATGCTGGATATAAATTAATTATAGTGACTAATCAGTCAGGTATTGGCCGTGGATATTATAATGAGGCGGACTTCAACGCTTTAACACACTGGATGATTGCACAATTTAATCAGCACAATGTGCGAGTAACCGATGTGTACTTTTGCCCACACCACCCTAAAAACGCACAGCCAAATTATCTTAAAGAGTGCGACTGTCGTAAGCCGGCTCCAGGCATGTTATTACAGGGTATTAAAGAGCATAATATCGACCCTGCGCAAAGTATTATGGTGGGGGATAAGATCAGTGATATGCAAGCGGCAAGTGCCGCGAGTATTGCAACGCGAGTACTTGTACGATCTGGGCAACGTTTTGAGATGAGTGTTATTGAGTCTGCGCACCATGTTTGCGATTCATTAGCTGATTTGCCTCATATATTGTTACCTCAATAATGATCATTAATGGCAGCCTATTTTTTCTGCGACGAACTACAAACAGTGCATTTGTTTAGCTAAACTTTTACAATAGCCACAAAGATGAGCTGCGCGTTATATTATTCGCGCTAACCCCGTTCAATAAATTGGAGACTACAGATGAGAGCATCTGCATTTTTTAGCCAACTTCAACAGCAAATTGAAGATGTTAAAGCCGAAGGCCTATATAAAAACGAACGTATAATTACCTCTCAACAGCAAGCGCAAATTGAAGTTGCTTCTGGAGATAAAGTAATTAACTTTTGTGCAAATAACTACTTAGGCTTAGCCAATAGCCCTGAATTAATTCAAGCTGCGCAAAATGGCTTAAATGATCATGGGTTTGGTGTGGCATCTGTTCGCTTTATTTGTGGTACACAAGATATTCATAAAACGTTAGAGAAAAAAATCAGTGAGTTTTTAGAAACTGAAGATACCATTTTATATTCTTCATGTTTTGATGCTAACACGGGATTATTTGAAACGATTTTGGGTCCTGATGACGCGATTATCTCTGATTCATTAAACCACGCCTCAATTATCGATGGCGTACGTTTGTGTAAAGCTAAGCGTTTTCGTTACGCTAATAACGACATGGTTGACCTTGAAAAACAACTTATTGCAGCAGACGAAGCCGGCGTTAAAAATAAATTAATTGCAACTGATGGCGTGTTTTCAATGGACGGTGTTATTTGTAATTTAGAAGCCGTTTGTGACCTTGCTGATAAATACAATGCATTAGTAATGGTTGATGATTCTCACGCAGTAGGCTTTGTTGGCGAAAACGGCAAAGGAACACCTGAATATTGCAATGTGTTAGATCGTGTTGATATTATTACAGGCACATTAGGTAAAGCGCTTGGTGGCGCATCGGGTGGTTATACATCGGGTAAAAAAGAGATTGTTGAATGGCTACGTCAGCGTTCACGTCCATATTTATTCTCTAATTCACTAGCCCCTTCAATTGTAACGGCCTCAATTAAAGTGCTTGAAATGTTAGCTGATGGCAGTGAGCTTCGTGCTAAATTATGGTCAAATGCTAAGTACTTCCGTGAACAAATGGAAGCCGCAGGTTTTACGTGTGCAGGTAAAGATCATGCGATTATTCCAGTGATGTTAGGTGATGCAAAAGTCGCATCAGCTATGGCTGATAAGTTATTGGCTGAAGGTATTTATGTTACAGGTTTTTCATTCCCTGTTGTGCCAAAAGGCCAAGCACGTATCCGTACGCAAATCTCTGCGGCGCACAGCATTGAACAACTAGACACCGCAATTGCAGCCTTTACCCGCATTGGTAAAGAAATGGGCGTTATCTAATTTATTATTTTAAGCCGCGCTTTTGTCGCGGTTTTTTATTGAGTGTGATTCATGAAAGCATTATCTAAATTAAAAGCAGAACCCGGTATTTGGATGACAGATGCGCCAAAACCTGAAGTTGGCCATAACGATTTATTAATTAAAATCCGTAAAACTGCAATTTGTGGTACCGACGTACATATTTATAAATGGGATGAGTGGGCGCAAAACACCATTCCAACACCTATGGTTGTTGGCCATGAATATGTAGGTGAAGTGGTTGATATGGGCCAAGAAGTCCGTGGTTTTAGTGTTGGTGATCGCGTTTCAGGCGAGGGTCATATTACATGTGGGCATTGTCGTAATTGCCGTGCTGGACGAGTACATTTATGCCGCAACACCACGGGTGTTGGTGTAAACCGTGAAGGTGCGTTTGCTGAGTATTTAGTGATCCCTGCATTTAATGCATTTAAAATACCGGATAATATCAGCGATGAATTAGCCTCTATTTTTGACCCATTTGGTAATGCAGTGCATACCGCATTGTCGTTTGATTTAGTGGGTGAAGATGTTTTGATCACCGGTGCTGGCCCGATCGGCATTATGGCTGCTGCCGTTGCTAAACATGTGGGTGCTCGCCATGTAGTTATTACAGACGTAAACGAATATCGCTTGGATTTAGCACGTAAAATGGGTGCTACTCGCGCCGTTAATGTTGCCAATGAAAAGCTTGAGGATGTAATAAAAGAGCTAGGTATGACAGAAGGCTTTGATATTGGTCTTGAGATGTCAGGTGTACCAGTTGCATTTAATGGTATGTTAAATAACATGAATCATGGCGGTAAAATTGCCATGTTGGGTATTCCTCCATCAGATATGGCTGTTGATTGGAACCAAGTGATCTTTAAAGGCTTGGTGATTAAAGGTATTTACGGCCGTGAAATGTTTGAGACATGGTACAAAATGGCCAGCCTTATTCAGTCTGGTTTAGACCTTAATCCAATTATCACTCATCAGTATTCAATTGATGACTTCCAAGCAGGCTTTGATATGATGATTTCAGGCCAATCAGGTAAAGTTATTTTAAATTGGGATTAGCTCAATTTAGATTTTAAAAAAGGGCGGCTTAGGTCGCCTTTTATATTTAGAGAGTATTATGGCATTTAAGCATATTTCAATTACACAGACGCAAGCACTCCTTAATAAAGAGGATGTAGTGATTGCAGATATTCGTGATCCTAACTCATTCCAAGCAGGGCATATCCCTGGCTCTGAGCATTTATCAAACGCGAACATTAGCGAATTCATGATGAATAAAGAGTTTGATCAACCTATTATTATCGTGTGTTATCACGGTATGAGCTCACAAGGGGCTGCCAGCTATTTAGCCGAGCAAGGGTTTGAAGATGTGTACAGTATGGATGGTGGTTTTACGCAATGGGAGGCACAATTGCCGGAGAATGTAGAGCGATGATTGAATTAGGCAGTATTAATAATCCCCGCGCGGCACAAGGCTTTATAGATTACGTAAAAAGCAAAGGCCTTGATGCGCAGTTACGTTCTAGCAATGGACAAGCAGTGATTATTTGTATTGCCTCAAGTGATTTTCATCAAGCCCAACCATTATGGGAAGAGTTTGTTGAAAACCCTCATCATGAACGCTACCAGGCTGCTTCATGGCAAGTGGGCAGCACGCAATCTGTTTTAAGTTACCAAGGGCAGTCGCTTAATTTAAAAGCGCGCTTTAAAGCGCTAAGCTGGTTAAATCAGACGGTAACCTTATTATGTGTTGCTATTTATATCGCATTTACACTCGGTGGATTTGAGCCAATTTATAGTGTGTTGCAGTTTAACCCAAATCAGCCACTAACATGGTTAACGCCTGCTATTGTGCATTTTAGTGCCGTGCATTTGTTGTTTAATATTATTTGGTGGATAACCCTTGGTAATGGTATAGAAAAACTGGCAGGTAAGAGTACTCTAATAGGCCTTTTTCTTATTACAGCGCTATTGAGTAGTTGGGCTGAGTTTATTATGGTTGGCCCTAATTTTGGTGGCTTGAGTGGGGTCGTATACGGTTTACTTGGCTATTGCTGGATTTATCGCGAATTTAATCCTAAACAACCGGAGTTAGTCAGCAATGGTATTATTGGATTTATGCTTGTGTGGCTAGTACTAGGCTTTGGAGATATGTTATTTGTAAGTATGGCCAATTGGGCGCATTTAGGCGGCTTATTAAGCGGTATGGCTTATGCCTTCACCGCTCAATTATTTACAGTAAAAAAATCTAGTGATAAAGATATTTAGTAAAGAGCACTTCGCGAATAACTTCTTGCCCTGTTTCTTGCTTTAATAGGGCTTTTAGTTTTTCAGCACAGCGTTTACGGATCTCTTCACGACCGGTAAGTGACTTTACTTTTTCTTCAGGTTCTTTCGATAAAATCCCTACAATCGCATCACGTAACAGCGGTGTGTGATGTTCGACGATGGCAATGTTTGCCATATCGCTCAGCATTAAATCGACGGTAATACGCACATAACCGAGTTTTTTATTACTTTGGCCAATATAGTTGGTAATAATGTCTGGTTCAAAGCCAAAATAGCCTACCGTTGTTTCTGCGCGACTCGCAAAGCTGCCAAATAAACTAAGCAACAAGGTGCTAATTAATATACTAGCGTAAAGCGTTTTTTTCATATTAAGTAAAGAGTCCCGTATTTAATTACCATTAGTTTATACGTAATACTGGTCAAGATACAGGCTGAAGGGGTTATTATATTCATTAATCATCACTTTTTCCAAACCGCAGGCAGTGGTATCATTTATCTGGTTATTATTAAACAGAGCTATCGTGATCACATACCCACTACCACTCACTGCCAATTGGCAGCGGGGCGCAGCATTAAATTCATTGTCAAAAACTGAGCAAAGCTGGTTGCTTGAACCCGGTTCACTGACCGCTAAATTAAAGTCCCATGGGCGTGATTTTTCAGTACAGGTTTTAAGTGAGTTACAGTGTATTTTAACTCTTGAGCAGCAGCAATTATTGGATTGTTCACATGAAAAAATAATAAACCGTGAAGTACTACTGTGGTGTGATGGCCTGCCTATGGTCTATGCACAAAGTTGGTTGCCGGTTACGGATGATATGCAACAGCAGCAATTACTCGTGCTTGGTAATAAACCTCTGGGCGACATTATCTTTCAACACCCAGATTTAAAACGAACAGAAATTGAAGTTGCATGTTTTGATCGTCAACATTGTATCCAGCAGCTAGTGAGTCAATATTCTTCAACAGCCACGGATTTGTGGGGACGCCGAAGTGTTTTTTCGTTAATGAAAAGCCGATTCTTGGTCTCTGAAATATTCTTACCTGGAGCCTTTATTTACACATGAAATTAGCCGCATTACAGCAAGCCCACATTCCTTATTACAAACAACTAATGCGCACAGATAAGCCAATTGGCACGTTGTTGTTGTTATGGCCAACATATTGGGCTTTATGGTTGGCAAGTAATGGAACGCCTAGCTTGGTTAATCTAATTGTGTTTAGTTTGGGTGTATTTGTAATGCGCAGTGCGGGTTGTGTGATCAATGATTATGCCGACCGCGAAATTGATGGCAGTGTAAAACGTACTGAGCAACGGCCACTTGCCGCAGGACTGGTGTGTAGTGGTGAGGCACTAAGTTTATTTTTTTTATTGATCATTATTGCCTTTGGTTTAGTTTTACTGCTGAGCTGGCCAACAATGCTATTATCCGTAGGGGCGCTGTTATTGGCTTTTAGTTATCCATTTATGAAGCGTTATACGCATTTGCCACAAATGGTTTTAGGTGCTGCGTTTGGTTGGGCAATACCGATGGCATATATGGCGGCCACAGGAGATGTCCCCCTTCAAGCGTGGTTATTATTTACTGCTAATGTCCTGTGGACTATGGCGTACGATACTATGTATGCAATGGTCGACAGAGATGATGATTTAAAGATCGGGGTTAAATCTACCGCTATCTTATTTGGTCATTTTGACAGGTTAATCATCTTTATCCTAAATACGGTGTTTATTGTTTTATTAGCTGTAGTCGGGGTTATTAGTGATTTAGATACCCCCTATTGGCTAGGTGTTTTAGTTGCATGTGGCTTTTTAGTCTATCAACAATCTCTAATTCATACTCGTGATAGAGAGCGTTGTTTTAAGGCTTTTTTAAACAACCACTATGTTGGTATGGTTGTTTTTGTAGGCTTAGTGGCATCCTTGCCACTGAATATATAATTTAGCGTGGTGGATCTATAACACCGCTGATTGATGCATTTTTCCTGAACCATCCTGCGATAGAATAGCGATCATTTGCCGTTGAAAGTACTTCATGCATAAAGCGTTCGCTTTCAAACATTACAAGCGTACCCGACTTTGGTTTAAGGGTTATTTCAGAGTCTTTACTTTTAGGTTTATAAATAACTAACTCACCACCTGATTTTGGAGTGTTTAAGTAAAGTACAGTTGTAAATACACGGTTGGAGCGGCCTTTAAACGCATCGTAATGTTTTTTATAAAAATCGCCTTGTTGATACTTTGCATAGTGGCACTCGTAATCAAATAAGCCGAGAAAAAAATAACGGTTAAGGTTGTTACGCATCTCTTCCATTGCGTTCAGATATGCTGTTTGTGCTTGACTACTATGATCAAACCAATAGGTCTTATCGGTACGAATAGATTTATCGACTTGTAAATTTTGCTGACGACCAATACCCGCTAATTTAAACTTAGGGTTAATACGGTGACAGTCATCTAATAACGCATTTATAAAAGTACTATCAAAAGCGTCTTCAATGACAGCATAACCTTTGATTTCAATATCATCTAGGTAGCATTGTGAGGGGGATTTTAAAGTCATTATTTACAGAGTGAGCTTAAGGTGCGTAAGTTTAGCGTAAGGGGGGGGATAAGCTAGCTTTTTCGCTTTTAAGTCCCCTAACCAGATAAAGACCCATGGCTGAGTTTTAGTGAGTAGATGTTTAGTTTCACAGGATGCTATTGTAATAGGGGGGTTAAGTTATTGAAAATAAATTAAAATAATCTTATTGCTGTTGAGGTGTTCACTCTGATTACGATTGTATTACTTCTAGATTGAACAAATTTTAATTCTGAAAGGTCAACACACCCTAAATAATGTGTAACTACGGCAGATGTGCTGGTTATTTATAACTAAGCACATCATTTGAAACGCTAAAATACCGCGGTTATAACCAACTAAGATTATGAATTAGCTGACAGCGCTGTCTTTTCGATTAGTGACAGTAATTGATTCACGTGATCGCCAGGTGTCACTTGTTGGCTCGTTTGTACAATTAATTGTTCATGAGCTAAATCTTTATTAGTTTTCAGTTGTACTAAATCGCTGTTTTCAGCAACTGTATTTGCATGTTCGATACTTGCAATCGCAAAATGGTTCGATTTACATAGGCCATCCATAACTTGGTCAATGCTACCGACTTTTATACTGGCGGCTTTATTCATACCATCGATTGCTTCATTGAGCATAGTTTGAATTTGTTTTGACTGTGAAAAGCAGCCATACATTGGGTAATCGCTTAAGTCTTGTTTACAAATATCACTTTTATTTGCGAGCGGGTGAAATTTAGAAACAAATAAAATAAGCTGATCCGGTAAGTGGATATCGCTACCGATACTGTTTATTGCTTGAGAGCATACGCTAATATCAATTTCGCCCAATTGTAGCTTACGGACTAATTCACTTTGTTCTTGCAGTTGCATTTCAATTTTAACGTGTGGATATTGTGCTAAAAATTGACCACATGAAATAGGAACTATTGCACTGGCTTTGGTCGTATATCCAATAATAAGCTTTTCATTTGAGCAACCATTAAGAGATTTAAATAAGCGCTTTTTTGTATCTTCTAAGCCTGATAGGGTTTGTTGTGCATATTCTAAAAACAGCTCCCCTTCAGACGTTAGTTTTACCGATCTAGTT
Source organism: Pseudoalteromonas sp. NEC-BIFX-2020_015 (assembly GCF_012952265.1). NCBI lineage: Bacteria > Pseudomonadati > Pseudomonadota > Gammaproteobacteria > Alteromonadales > Pseudoalteromonadaceae > Pseudoalteromonas > Pseudoalteromonas sp. NEC-BIFX-2020_015. The sequence goes on along the minus strand of NZ_JABCJL010000002.1, from coordinate 302,626 downwards.
GAACGCTTGACTAATTCATAGCCAACTTCATCTTCAAGTGTTTGAATGCTGCGAGTTAAGGCTGATGTGCTAATTTTTGTCGTTTCAGCCGCTTGGCGAAAATGTCGTAGCTGGCCCAAAGCTACAAACTGCTCTAATTGTTCAAATCTCACTTTTATAGTCCTTTGTATAAGTAAGCCGCGCTAATGGCGAACATAAATAGTATTATTTTAATAGATAGTAATGCATTGTACCTAATTTTAAAAGTGCATTTTACACAATTGTTACAATATTTAATCAGGGTAACGTTCTTTTATCTCGAGGAAAAGCTCTAAATTGTTAATAAATATGTCGACTAACTTAGGTTCAAACTGCTGACCACTTTGTTGTTTTATTAAACTAAGTACATCATCTAATGGCCATGCTTTTTTATAACAGCGGTCACTGCCCAGTGCATCAAATACATCTGCAAGAGCTGTAATTCTTCCTACAATGTTTATGTCTTTACCTGAAAGCTGGTTTGGATAGCCACTGCCATCCCATTTTTCATGATGTAAATGCGCGATCATAGAACCGCATCGTAGTACCTCATTAGACGAACCACTGAGAATTTCATAACCTACTTGCGCATGAGTTTGCATGATCTGCCACTCTTTAGGATCAAGCTTGCCAGGCTTATTTAAAATTTGATCAGGAATACTTATTTTTCCGATATCATGCAGTGGTGAAGCTAGTTTAATTATTTCCGATTCAAAATTATTGAGTCCATATAATTTTGCGAGCAGCTCACTATAAAGCGCAACACGCTTGACGTGTGAACCAGTTTCCTTGGAACGTTTTTCAACAGCTTCACCTAAAATATAGGAAAGTTCTTTTTGTGACTCTTTGACAATTTCACGCAGTTTTAAATTATCGTAAGCTAAGGCAATATTATTAGCAAAAAATTCCAATAGCTGATGTTCAGTTGGGTCGAGTTGTGACCCTTTGTGAACATAGAGCATCGTTTCAAGGCCTGCTTGTGTTGGAAAGTAACCAATATAATCATGCGAGGTTACCTGCGTGGATTTACGATTGTGAGCTTCTACAAATAAATTTTTAACATTTTCAGGGATTGTATTGTTACTAGGTTGAGTCTCTACACCTGAAACCGCAAGTAGTTTAAAATCTGTAGCTGGTGAAGTTTGTTGGTTTACAGCGGCTGCGCAATATATTTCAGCATCATCGAGGCCCATTACGCTTGTGACATGGGATAAAATCGTTGATGCGAATTCATGGACACTTTCACACTTTAAAAAAGAGCTTGAGGCATTAATAATTTTTTCCAAGCCTTTTTTATGTCGTTCAATAATTTGAATATCTCGGTGGGCACGAAGAGCGGAATACAATAATGTTTTCATCTTTATGGCTGTTAATTCTGTTTTATTTTTATAGTCATTGATGTCGTACTCACGGATCACTGACTCCTCCGGGGCTTCACCAGGTTGGCCTGTACGAAGTATTAAACGGATATCGTGGTTATTAATTTCATCACGAATGAATTTAATAAGATCAAGGCCTGCATGGCTGGTTTCCATAACTACATCAATTAACCCAACTGAAAAATCGAGATCTTGCTCAAGTAATTGTTTTGCGGCTTTAGCCGAATAGGCATGATGAAAACGTAGTGCTTTATCTTCAAATGTGAATCCAGAGAGCACTAGTTTGGTTACTTGGTGGATGTCATCTTCGTCATCTACGACTAGTATTTCCCAAAACGCATGCTCAGTCTGGGCAGTCGACTCTTCAGTAACTACATCTTCAGAAAATAAAAAGTCGTTCACATCTACACCCTTAGTTTTATCATTCACCTAAGTAGTATAGTGCTTGTTTTTTAGTCTGCCTTATTGCTTAATGGTTTTTTTTCAATGTTTTTAAGTTCTATTTCAATTGCATCACAAGAAATATGTATTTCATATAGCGAAGTCAATAAAGAGAGGGCGAGGCAGGCTAAGCTAGTGCCAAATAAAATGACACCGGTAGTGTCAAACTTTATAAATAATGCAAACATTGAAAACGTACACATTAAAAATGAAGCAACTCCATATACTTGCATTGTTCTTATGAGCTTAATGCGTTTCCTTAGGTTTGTAATTTGTGCTACAACGAGAGGGCGAATAGTATCACCTTCGCGGGCGTTTAATTCCCGAATTAATTGTGCTAACACTAAAAATCGGTTGGTGTATGCCAACAACAGTAAAGAAATAGCAGGAAAAAGTAGTGCGGGTGTAGTGAGGGTCATGATGACTTCCTAGATAAGAATTACCTTGCTTAGAGTAGCTTAGGGTCAATTAATCACAAAGTAAAAAGAGGTTCGTATTGCAAAATAAAATAACGAATGACAGCGCAGAACAAGCACCTTTTGAATGGTTGACGGTCTATTCTGCGGCTGATGCTATCGAAGCGAACATAGTTAAAGGGTTATTACTAAATAGCTCCATTGAATGCCAGTTACTCGGTGAATCTTTGCAAGGAGCTGTTGGAGAAATCCCTTTAGATCAAACTCAGGTGAGGGTACAGGTTTTTGCGATAAAAGAGCGCCAGGCGCGCCAAATATTGGTAAACTACGCACAAGTAAAACAATCCGCTCCTGATTGGGTATGCCCCAATTGTAATGAGCATAATGGACCAACATTTGAAATATGTTGGTCTTGTAGGGCGTTACAGAATGACTAAAGCGAATAATTTTCAGCGTATACGAGAGCTTAACTATTTACAACAAGCGGTATTAGCCGGTGCACTTATTGAGCGTATGCTCCCTAATTACGGTTTGTTCAGTGAGGCAACAGGGTTTGGTGACGAAGCAATATTACGCAGTGCGCTTAACGTATGTTGGGAAAAAATTCTCTTACCAAAAAGTAAAATCGATTTAGAAAAGCAAATTGAGAAAATAGAGCCTAATGTTCCTGAATTAGCCGATTTTGATATGTTTGGTACTTATCCAGCGATTGATGCAGCTACCGCTTTATTAAGTTTGATGCATGGTTTGATGGCTCAAGATGAGCAAGAATTTATTAGCATTAGTAAAATATCACAAGCGACAGTTGCTCGATTTATTGAGTATCAACTGACAGTAGAAGGTGAGATTGCTGATAATCAAACTATTAGAGAGCATCCGTTAATGCAATATGAAATCGAAGTGCTAGGTGAAATGATCGATTTTGTAGAGCAAATGGGGCGAGTGACATCTGAGAGCACTAAAGCATTAAAGCAGTTGGCAATCGCTGATGGTCAAACCAATATTGGCATAGCTTTATAAAATTAAGCAAAATATTAGCAAGAGAATAGATTTGGTTTAGGAGAATACAGTCGTGCGAATTTTAGGTATTGAATCATCGTGTGATGAAACTGGTATTGCAATTTACGATGATGAACAGGGTTTACTTGCCCATCAGTTATATAGTCAGGTTAAAGTTCATGCTGATTATGGTGGCGTTGTTCCTGAACTTGCATCACGCGATCATGTTCGTAAAACGTTACCATTAATAGATGCTGCATTTGAGCAAGCAGGATGCGGCCCTGAAGATATTGATGGTATCGCTTATACCGCAGGTCCTGGGTTGGTAGGGGCATTATTAGTGGGCACTTCTATTGGTCGTTCACTTGCGTACGGCTGGAATATTCCAGCCGTTGCAGTACATCATATGGAAGGGCATTTATTGGCACCTATGTTAGAAGAAAACGTTCCTGAATTCCCATTTATTGCTTTGTTGGTATCTGGTGGACACACCATGATGGTTAAGGTTGAAGGTATTGGCCAATACGACGTTTTAGGTGAATCAGTAGATGATGCAGCTGGTGAGGCATTTGATAAAACAGCAAAACTACTGGGTCTGGATTATCCAGGTGGCCCAAGGTTAGCTAAGCTTGCAGAGCAAGGTGTTGCAAAGCGATTTGTTTTTCCGCGTCCGATGACAGATAAACCAGGATTGGATTTTAGTTTCAGTGGTTTAAAAACTGCAACAGCAATAGCCATTCGTAATAATGACGATGATGAGCAAACTAAAGCGGATATTGCACATGCGTTTCAAACGGCAGTGATCGATACGTTAGTGATTAAATGTAAGCGAGCGTTAAAGCAAACGGGCATTAAACGTCTGGTGATGGCGGGTGGGGTAAGTGCAAATGTGCAATTACGCGCGCAATTAGCACGTGTGATGCAAGGCATGAAAGGTGAGGTTTACTATCCGCGTACAGAGTTTTGTACTGATAACGGTGCAATGATTGCTTATGCAGGTATGCAGCGTTTAAAAGCAGGGCAGTTTGCAAGCCTTGATATGAAAACTAAACCTCGTTGGCCAATTGATAGCTTAGATCCTATTTAGTCGGTGTATTATTAGGTGGCGACTTTTTCTTGTCGCCAATCTTAGGTTCTTCACCACTAAATAAGCGTTTAATATTTGCGCGGTGGCGAAAAATAATCAAAATAGTTAAAAATGTAACTGGCAGAGTGTAAAGTGGCTTAATCCACCATGTGTAGAGTGGCGCTAAAGAAACAGCGACAAGAGCACCTAAAGATGAGTAACGTGTAATTGCAACTATAACAACCCATGTTGATATTAGTAACCCACCGAGAGATAAGCCAATTGGTAGTAATGTGCCAAAAGCGGTTGCAACAGCCTTACCGCCTTTAAAATGAAAAAACACAGGGTACATGTGGCCTAAACATGCAGCAACACCAATTAAGCCCAGTGTTAATGGATCTAATTGTAAAAAATAAGCACCCCATACTGGAATGGTACCTTTTAGGATATCAAAGACTAAAACTAAACAAGCGGGTAATGCTCCCCCTAGACGGTAAACATTCGTTGCGCCGGGGTTATTTGAACCATGAGTACGAGGATCGGGCAGTTTGAATAGCCGTGACACTAGGATAGCCGATGAAATCGACCCTAGTAAGTAGGCTAAAACTAACATTAAAACGGCTATCACGCGCTTCCTTATTTTTAAATCATTCTTTTTCGGCTATCATTGGCCGCAAAAATAGCCTTGCATATATTTGCGATTTCAATATCCGCGTACTTAATTGTACCTATAGGCTATTGTATGGTTAATTTTTACATAATAAAACACACTTGAAGTGTATAAACGTTATAAATACAAAATATAGCGTATGTAAACTCTTAAATAGAGTTTGAATCTTTGTAAGTTGGAGCAGTTATGGATAAGGTTTTTATATCGCAACTACATGTTGACACTATCATAGGTGTATACGATTTTGAAAAAGAAACTAAGCAGAGTTTATATTTTGATATCGAAATGCTGTGTGATATTAAACCCGCGGCAAAAACAGACGATATTAATTTAGCACTTGATTACTCAAAAGTGAGTGAGCGTGTTATTGCTCATACAACAGCAAAACCATTAGAGTTATTAGAAACATTGGTTGAGCAATTGGCTGCAATTATTTTGGCTGAGTTTAATACTGATGAAGTAACTATTCGAGTTAGTAAGCCGGCAGCGGTAGCACAGGCAAACACTGTAGGTGTGCAAATTACCCGTCGCAAGGCAAGTTAAGATGGCACAGATTTATATTAGCCTTGGTTCGAATGTTAATAAAGAACATTATATCCAACAAGCGTTACTTGCCCTTAAATCGTATTTTACTCCTATTGAGCATTCTTCAGTGTTTGAAAGCGAAGCTGTTGGCTTTGCTGGTAATAATTTTTTTAACTCTGTAGTTGGCGCGCAAACAGATATGCCGTTATTACAGCTGTGTGAGTTATTAAAAAATATTGAACGAGATAATGGCCGTACTCTAAACGATAAAAAGTTTAGCCCAAGAACACTCGATCTTGATCTACTTTTTTACGATGATATAGTTTGTGATTCGCCAGCTCAGTTGCCTCGTGATGAAATAACAAAAAATGCATTTGTACTTCAGCCGCTGGCTGAGATAGCCCCTGACTTTTATCATCCTGTAGCTAAGCAAACGATCGCGCAGTTATGGGATACATACAACAACCCCAAGCAAAAACTATGGAAGGTGGAGTTTATTAACCCATGAGCATTATTGAAATTATTGTTTTAGCCCTTATCCAAGGATTGACCGAGTTTTTACCTATATCAAGCTCCGCTCATCTTATTCTTCCTTCACAAATTCTTGGCTGGCAAGATCAAGGCTTGGCCTTTGATGTAGCTGTACATGTTGGAACGCTTATTGCGGTTGTTATTTACTTTAGAAAAGAAGTCGTCGAAATACTCGGCGCATGGTTTAAATCATTTGGTGCGCAAGGCACAACAGACGACAGTAAACTAGGCTGGTGGATTATTTTAGGGACTATACCAGCTGCAGTACTGGGTTTACTTTTTAAAGACTTAATTGAGCTTTATTTACGCAGTGCCTGGGTTATCGCCATCACCACAATTTTATTTGGCTTATTACTGTGGTATGCGGATGCAAAAGGCAAGCAAACCAAAACAATTTACCAGTTAAATTGGAAGTCGGCACTAATGATAGGTATGGCGCAAGCCATGGCCATGATCCCGGGTACATCACGTTCAGGCATAACCATGACGGCAGGCTTGATGCTCGGTATGAATAAGCAAAGCGCAGCGCGTTTTTCATTTTTGCTGGCAATTCCTGTCATCACGATGATGGGGCTTTATTACACAGTAGAGCTTGCATTAGGCGATGAGATAGTTGATTGGACTACGTTAATTTTAGGCGCTGGTTTATCATTTATCTCAGCGTATGCCTGTATTTTCTTATTTTTGAAAATCATCGAGCGTATGGGAATGATGCCGTTTGTGATCTACAGATTACTACTCGGTGTAGGTCTAATAGCTTTTTTGATGATTTAACAGAATTGGAATTGAGATAACATTAGTTAGGGCGTGTTGACCTTTCGTGATTAATTTTGCAGCAGTATGCTTGGTATTTAGGCAAGGCAGAGCCTATGTAGTGTGGTTGTTCCCCATAAATAGGCGATAACGCAGTATAAATGCCAAACATGCGCTGCCCAAAGGGTTCTTCCTAGGGGCAATTAACTCTTTGTTGCCTACACGGATGTAGGTAAGGGGCGTGAGCAGGACGCGGAAGCTTTGCTCGATTTTTACTTAGCCCACTAGGTTACAAACCTCGCGCTGCGATTAAATCGCCCCTAGATTGAACAAATTTCAATCCTCAAAGGTCAACACGCCCTAATTTATCTGAGAAAAAAACACCTCGATTCCGTAGGTGTTTTTTTTTACTTTTTTGGCTAAACTGGAGTGGTTTTTAATAATTGATTATAAAAGGGATACAAATGGAATTTAAAAAATCATTGTTAGCATTAAGTGTAGTTGCTGTTCTATCAGGGTGTGGAGGGTCTTCAGATAATAAAAAACCAGAAATAACCGATCCTGTTGTTACCGATCCGGTCACCCCAGTTGTAAGTGAAGCACAAGTAAAAGGCGTGGCCTCTAAAGGGACATTAAAAAATGCACAGCTGACATTTTATAAATATGAAAACGGTGAAGCTATTGAATTGACGGCCGATGAGCTTGGAGATTCTAGTTTAGTTACGGATGAAACGGGTCACTATAGTGTTTCGTTGAAGGGGGTAGCAGGGCTTGTTAAAGTGAAAGTATCAGCCAGTCAAGACACCGCATCACCGACAATTATGGTATGTGATGCTCCAGTAGGTTGTGGGAAAAATGAAGCAGATCAAACGATAGCTTATGGTGATGACGTTAACTTAACGGTTCAAGATCCTGAGTTTTCACTTACATCAATATTAAACCTGCCGCAAGGTGAAAGTAATAGCGAGAACACATCTAACATCACCCCACTAACGCATATTGCCACTGAGCTTGCGCAAAGTCGTGGTGCAATTACTGAGCAAACAGTAAGTGATGCACATTCTCAAATTGCGAATGTATTTGGTCTGATCGGAGCATTAAATTCATTAGCGCCTACCGCAATTGAAAATCCTTCAGCGATTTTAAACGAAGAGAATATCTCTGCAGTACGTTATGCGTTGATCAATGCTGGTATTGCAAACGCATTATACTCTGATGCTGGGACAGATAACGTAAGTGCTAAATTGAGCTCAGCAATTACTGATTTAGTCGCCGCTGATGGCGGTATTTTAGTTACTAATGCAGCAGATGATGATGACGAGTTTGAATTTTCAGTCGAAGATGTTTTGTCTGGTGCTGAGCAAGCTACATTGCAATTAATTGAAATAATAAAAAAAGACCCTCAATTAGTTACAGAGTTAAGTGGTTTAGATGCGCTTGAACAGTTAGTAACAAATCTCGTAAACGAAAAAAAGGCTAAGGCCGCAGAAGCGGGCGACAGCGGTCGTATTAAAGGCAAAGTTAGCGATCAAACACAAGGTGATGCTATCGCAAAAGCCGCGGCTATGGTTAATGATATTCGCCTGTTTGCTAATCTATTTGATGTTACTAAATCGTCAGGGGCAGACTTTGAATCTGAAGGTGAGAAATTTGTTTCTTTAGTTGAGTCTGCAGGAGATATGGTTGCAGAGCAGGGCGATAGCTTTGCGTTATTAAGCGATGTAATAGAGGCAATTACACAAATTAATCAACAACGACAAGAAGCTGATAATCCAGCAACTACGTTTGATTTAAAAGATTACTTATCAACAGGTGGTACAGGTACAGTCATACTGGATGAAGAAAATCTAACGTTTAAAGTAACCGCAGCGGCAGGTACAGAGTCACTGACACTTGATATCGCGATCAATGCGTTACAAGATAATCAGCAATATCAATTAGCGCTGTCTGGTATGGCTGAAAATGATGCAGTGAGATTTGAGATTACACAAGGTAGCTATGCAAAAATCAGTTTAGACCGTGCTGTAACACGCGCGCAAATTGAAGCGGGCGATGTGGATGCAGAGCCTACAAAAGGAGAGCTGAGTCTAACTGTGGAGCTTGCACAAAAGTCGACAGAGACAGTAACTAACCCAATTAGTTTTAAAGGGGCGCTCACTGGTGAGCTCTTACCTGTCAATGTTTATAGCGCGGATACTTCTAACTATGATGCAGAAACTGCATGGGATTATACATTAGAGCAAGACACACTAATTTTACCAAAAATGGTTAGCTTAAGTGGAGAGTTTTCATCACTACAAGGTGAAATGATCAAAGCGACCGCAACGGTTAATATTAAAGATTTAGCAACTTATACACCGCCAGAGCTGAAGGGTTTTGGTAAGTTGAAAGAAGATATTGCAGCAGTCACTGTTGATAATGCCGATGCAGAGTTATCACTATCAGTTAATAACGGTGAAACTGTGACTAATTATACTTACAGTAAAACCAATGAGCAGTTAGGTAACTGGCAAGTGAAAGCTCAAAGAACCACTGAAATTGAAGGGTACTTTCAAGGTTCATTTAGCCGTGAAGTATTTGTGTTTGAAGGCACTCAATATTACTTTTATAGTTACGAGAATCAAGTTAATAATTTGACTTATGGCTATGTAGAATACATAGAAAAATCATTAGAAGATGAATATTACCAGCCGTTTGTTATAAAGCGCGTTAACCAATACTTTACTGATTATAATAATGGTTTATTTACCACGCCAAATGGTGAGCAAATAAGTTTAAGTGCACTCAATTTTTATGAGCAACAAGGTGAGTTTTATAGCTACGAAGAAGCCGTTGAAAGCCTCTTTATCGGGATCCAAGTCGACCCAACTACAATTAAAGGTGTGAGTGATTATTTTAATGACGCCTTAAATGGTTGGTTTGGCGTTGCTGTTGGTGGTGAAGGAGATTATCGTTTAATTAATGATGACGTTCAGGTCAGCGCCGGGGCTAACGTAGATTTAGATGCGTACCTTGTATCGCCAATTTTAGATGAATTGTTGACTATAAGTGTTAGCAATAACGCCAATAATCTAGCAGCTACAGTAGAGGGCGGTAGCCAAGATGTTGTTAGCGTAGTGCGCACCGATGAGTTCAATGTTAGCGTTAACAGCACGCGAACCTATTCAGATGGCGGGTCAACTCAATCACAACTTGTGTCATCAAGTAAAGAAAGTGACTTGGGGGATGAATTGTTAGTTGCTTCATGGGACTCTTACAATGATCGAATTAGCCCAAAATTAAGTCGGCTGTATCGCCCAATAGATACCAATACAGATAAAGTTGCTGATTACTATCAATGCTATGACTTAGTATATATGAATGATAATGGTGAATACGTTGATGGTAGCGGCCAAATAATAGATTTTGATACCTATGAATCCTATTGCGGTGAATATGAGTCGTTAGCTTCAGCGATTCGTTATAATAGTGAGATTGGCAGCTTTGGTATTAACAGTAATTTCGCAACGTTTACAGCTGTTGATATTTTTACTGCTCAAATTGGTGGTTTCAGAGGGCAATGGATTTCAGATCCAAATGAACCAGGTGTATTTCAGTGGCGCACTTTTTATGGGTATGTTGATGGTTTAGGAAAAGTTGCGGCTGATTTTACAAGACCAGAACACATGGATTGGGCTGTCGATGGTGAATATAAAATCGATATGTATTTGGCTCAACCTGAACTTGGAACAGTTGTTGAAGATGAAGATACATTCTTAGATATTAATGCTGCACTTAATGTACAGGTCAAGGTCGGTGAATATAATCTTGATTTAAATCTGAGTGGCGAAAGAACAGACCTTGATGAAGGTAAGCTGGCTCTTGATGTGAAGTATCAACTTCCTAATAGCGATAAGCAACGAAGCTTCATGGTCAAATATGATACTAAACTTGAAACCTTATCTGCAGTGAACGCTGAAAATGTGACTTTGATGTTAGCTGAATCTGACAGTGGTGATACAGCAGAGCAAGTGTTAGGTACTATTATGGTTGGTGATGAAAAGGCAGCTGAAATAGTTAAGCGAGAAGGGCTTGTTCTGATTGTTTATACCAATGGTACAGTTGAAAGTTTATAGTTAGCTTATTGTGAATCTGGGCCAGCTTTAGCTGGCCTTTTTTATAAGAAATAAAAAATGAACATTAAGAGTTTTTTTAGTTGTACTTTATTGTTTAGTTCAATGCATGTAATTGCGCAGCATGAAGTATCAACCTATGTATATTCAAATAGCTTTAGCAATATAGCGCCTGTTTTGGAGCTTGCTAAAGATGAATGGCAAACACCACCAAAAACCGACGCAGACAACGGTTTTTCACAAACGCGGATTGGCTTAAGTTATCAGCCGAGTGATTGGCAGCAATTTACTTTTCATATAGAGCAGCGGTTGGACTACTTTGTAAAAAGTAACCCCGACACTGCTTTAGGCTACTATCAAGAAAGTAATAAAACGCCCTTACTGAGCAAAGAAAACTACCAGGCTAAACTAGACTACTTTGCAAACCGCAGTAAAGGGCTTGGTATTACATTTGAACATCAGTTCGAATTATTTCTACTTGGTGTAAAAGGGAGTTACTGGGGGGTTGATTATTTTAGGCACTCATTCGTGAGCGGCAATGTTCAAGGTCGCGAAGATAATAGTTTATTAGGCGAGTTAAATTACCAAGAGTACTACACGCACAATAACTTTTTAAAACGTCCAAATAATGGAGGGTGGGATAACAGTGGCAGTGGTTATTCATTTGATGTATTCACAGAGTTTATGCCATGGGAAAACGTGTTAGTTCGCGCAAGTTTTATTGATATTTATAACCAATTTACTGTTGATAATGTCGGTTTTACGCGTGCCAATATTAATACAAAAGGTAGTTTTGTTGATAACCAAGGGTTTAGCAGTTTTCGCCCACTCCTAAAAGGATTTGAGGGAGAAAGTGAACATGATTTTAGGATCCCAGAACACGTTGCTATTGAGTTGTCATATAAACAGCGAGAGCTGAGTTATGTTGCCAACTTACTCCGTCAAGGTGATATCAATTTTGTACAGCTTGGTGTTCAGCTGCCCTGGGGAGAAAGCCAGGTTAAACTACTTATAGACCCTGTTAACTTAGTACCTCAACTGGGTTATGAAAGTGAGTGGTTTGATTTTTCGCTTGCCATGGATAAGTTAAACCCGAATAAAGCGATGCAGTTATCGTTAGCTGCGCGTATAAAAATCTTATTTTAATAAGCTTGTTGTGATTAAAATAAAAAACGCCTTACTCGACGAGTAAGGCGTTTTTTATTGCTCTAAAACACGTTTAAATTAGAACGTGTATTTAGCACCTAGTGATATACGGCGTCCTTTCACGTCAAAGAACTCACCATCATCGTAAGTGAATGGATTACGTGGTGGTTCACGGTCTAGAATGTTGTTAACACCTACACGTAATTGTAGCTCATCTAAGATGTTTGTTTTATACATAAAATCAAACGTCGTGTAAGACGGGATATTATTATAGTTGTTATCCTCAATGGTCCAGTCGTTGTCATTAACAGTCGCATGACGATAATTCATTGTTAATACGTAAGCTGAGTCATCATGTGAGTAAACAGCATTAAAACGAGCTTTCCAACGAGGAGAGGCAGTTTCACCTACATCACTACGGAAATCTTCAATACGACCAGTTGAGTTACTGTTGTCGTCAATTAGGTAGGTTGCAGTTAATTTTAGTGCTAAGTCGCCAGAGAACAACTCAGTACGGTATGCCGATTCAACATCAACACCTTTTTTATTAATAACAGCGGCATTAATTGGGCGAGTGAAGAAGTTTTCAATTTCCCCCGTTTTTTCATTACGCACAACGTTGCTACAGAAAGGGTTATCTAAAGATGATGACTCATAACATAATTCAACACTGTTACGGCCAAAGTATTCTATAGCGCCTTCCACTTCGAATGACCAATAATCAAGAGTTAGATCTAACCCTTCGACAAACTCAGGAGTATAAATTACACCAACGGTGTAATCGTTAGATGTCTCGTTTTTAAGATTTTGGTTACCTTGAATATAGCCAGGTAAACTTCCGCCTGATATCCATTCATCAGATGGCATCCAGCCTTCGGCCAAGCCCGCGGCTTGACAGTTTTTGACGATGTTAGCTTTATATTTACTACCTGATGATTTAATTGAATCAGCTCTACAGACATCTGCGCGACCTGAGCTAAATGTTTTTGAGTTAGGTGTAAATAAATCACCTATATTTGGTGCACGCACTGATTTAGAACGATTTAAACGAACACGAAGTTCATCCGTTACACCCCAGTTAAGCGCTAATTTCCATGCATTGTCTTCACCTGTAACAGAGTAGTCCATGTAGCGGAAAGCTGTTTCAAGTGTCAGATCTGTCGCAAGAAATACATCTTCAAGTAATGGGATTGATATTTCAGCAGAAATCTCATCAACTTCAATCTCACCATCCATAGGTAAGCTTGAATTACCGAAGATTAAGCCTTTTTGCATATTTACAGATGGTGTGATAATTGCTGATTCACGACGGTGTTCTGCGGTAAATGCAGCAGCAACATAACCAGCTGGAAGTTCAAAAAGTGATCCATCTACAGTTAATGCAAAAACAACTTGGTCGTGTTGTGCAAAGCGGGTTGCGGTAGTACCAATATAATCTACTTGCGCTTGCGTTGCTGATGTAGCCCCCATAGTGTTAAATGGTGTACAGCCTTCAATTGCGCCAATTACTTCGTCGTCATCATTACGTTTAGCACAAACAACATTACCTTGATATTCAACGGCATCAATAGAGTTAGCTAGGTTTTGAGTTAATACTTCACCAGTCCACAGTGTATCTTGCTCAATACGACCAAACTGCGCATATGTTGAATAGCCCCAATCATCGCTTATGATACCTTCAACGCCAATAGAGGTACGGAACACTTCACGTTCTTGGTTGTATGCGCGGTCGCCCCATAGATTTTCATTTGCTTGACGAAGAGTGACTGATTTTAGCTCGTTATCATCCATTAGCTTAGCCATATCATTTTTTACAAATGCATTGTCACGGCGAATGGTATGACGGAAGAAAGCCGGTGTACTCTCAGTAGTCGATTCAGTGTTTGAGTAAGTAAAATCAAACGTTAACGTATGATTATCATGTAGTTGATAAGTACCGTAAGCAGAGGCAATAACGCGCTCTAAAGGGGTTTGAAAGTAGCTTTTATAACCGTGACCAAATACACCATCACCTGGTTTTTGATCATCTTGAAAGTAGCTAGTTGCATTTCGGCCAACACCAGGGTTAGGGATTCGACCTAAGCCATTATCAAACGCTCTAATATTACCATTTTCATCAAATGTGTAATGGTGATTATTGTAGCCATCATCTTCAAAAGCATTTTTAGTAAAGAAGTCACCGCCTTCTGAGTAATAAGCAAGGCCTGTAGGTTTACCTAAAACAATACGAGCTGGTATGCCATCTTCACCACTTTTATTTGCAGGGTTTGCATATGAGTTAACAGGGTTACGGAAAAAATCACGACTTAGCTTGCCATAACTCTTATTTTCAGTGTAGTTAACTGATGCAATGAAAGATAATTTATCACCTTCCATACCACCTGTAATAGAGAAGTTATTTTGCTCACCACCACTTTGCTCAGGGCGAACTGTTGAAACGTCAAACTCAATACCGTCCATTGATTTTTTAGTGATGATATTAACAACACCTGCAACAGCATCTGCGCCATATACAGCTGCAGCACCACCAGTTGCAATTTCAATGCGCTCGATCATCGTTGTTGGGATGTTATTTAAATCAACAGCGGTGTCGCCAATAGAGCCTGGAACAAAACGACGGCCGTTAACAAGTACTAATGTACGTTCTGAACCTAAACCACGAAGGTCAGTAGTGTTTAAGCCAGATGCATAAATTGTATTTGTTGTTGTTTCTGGGGAAAGGCCAACAGTTGCCTGTGGCATTTCAGCGAGTAAGTCATTTACATTGGTGATGCCTTGGTTTTCTAGCTCAACGCCGCTTATCACAGTAACAGGGGTTGGAGAGGTCAAATTAAAACGTTTTATTTTTGAACCTGTTACTTGAATACGCTCAACTGGCTTAACGTCACTCGCTTCTTGTGCAAACGCACTTGATGCGCCAATTGTGCCAGTAATTAATACTGCGTTAACTGCAGCTGTAATAAGATTTAATTTTTTCAACATAACACCTTTTTATTTCGACAGGTTTCCCCAACGGGTAAACTTGATTGAACTCGCAAAGGGCTAGCATTGTTAGTTATATTAACTTTGACGTTAAATATATGCCTTTCAATGTAACCAAATGTAATTTAGTGCTCTGTTTTATCACAGTCCCTAAATAGAGTCTTTTATGTGGTGAATGTGGGTTTTGTTGCTAAAAAGTGTCTTTTGTTTTTATTGTGGGTATATTTTGGTATTTCATTGTTTTTTATTGATATTAATTGTATTCATAGGTTTACATATTTGTTTTTTATAATTATTTAAGTTGTTTTTATATTTTGCAATTAACTATTTTGCAATTGTATGTCAATAACTGAGCTTTAAAAATGAACTTAAATGTTAATTTTGCTCAAAAAGTGACGAGTGATATTTGAGCAGTTGAGCAAGTGTAGGGGAACTTTTTAGTTTATATGCTATTAGTTACCATCTAGCACAAGTGTTGTGTTAGATGGTAATGGTAACTGAGCACTATTTTTGGCATTATGTCAGCTTCATTTTTTATCTCTTTTTTAGTGCTGCATAAGCTATTTTTAGCGGCAAAGGAATAATATGCATATTCATATTTTAGGTATTTGTGGCACTTTTATGGGCGGTATTGCGGCGATTGCTAAGTCGCTTGGGCATACTGTAACGGGCTCAGATCTAAACGTGTATCCACCAATGAGCACACAACTCGAAGAGCTAGGTATTAAATTAATGCAGGGCTATGATGTCTCTCAGTTAGACCCTGCGCCAGACATGGTTGTGATTGGTAATGCAATGAGTCGCGGTAACCCATGTGTTGAATATGTATTAGATAAAGGGCTACCTTATACCTCTGGCCCTGAATGGTTGAAGCATAATTTGCTGCAAAATTCATGGGTACTGGCTGTTGCAGGTACTCACGGTAAAACCACTACCGCAAGTATGCTGGCGTGGATTTTAGAATATGCAGGTTTAAAGCCGGGTTTTTTAATCGGTGGCATTGTGCAAAATTTTGGCTTGTCTGCCCGAGTTGGCGAAACGCCATTTTTTGTTATTGAAGCCGATGAGTACGACACTGCATTTTTTGATAAACGCAGCAAGTTTGTTCACTACCTACCACGCACGCTTATTTTAAATAACCTTGAATTTGATCATGCGGATATTTTCGACGATTTAAACGCCATTAAAAAACAATTTCATCATTTGATGCGTACACTACCAAGTAGTGGCAAAGTAATTTGGCCCCAGCAAGATAACGCATTGCAAGCTGTGGTAAAGCAAGGCTGTTGGAGTGAAAGTGAAACACTCGGCGCAGATTGGAACTATCAGCTTATCAAGGCTGATGGTAGCGAGTTTACTGTGTTACTTAATGATCAGAGTCAAGGCACTGTAAAATGGCAAGCGTTTGGTGAGCATAATGTGAAAAACGCGATTATGGCAATTGCTGCCGCGCGTCATGTAGGTATTGCTATCCCGCATAGTATTGCGGGGTTAGGAGAGTTTATTAGCCCAAAACGCAGAATGGAGCTTAAAGCGGATATTGCCAATATTAAAGTGTATGACGATTTTGCTCATCACCCTACGGCTATCACTACAACACTTGCAGGGCTGCGCGCAAAAGTGGGTGATGAAAAAATTATCGCTATACTCGAGCCGCGTTCAAACACTATGAAAATGGGTGTGCATCAACATACCTTATTAGCGTCGTTAGTCGATGCTAATGATGTGTATCTATTTGAGCCTGACAATTTAGCATGGTCATTAAGCGAACAAGCAAAACAAGCAGAAATGGTATGCTTAAGTAATACCAATGAGATTATTGAGCAAGTCGTTGCAAGCGCTCAGCCACAGCAACATATTTTAATCATGAGCAATGGCGGCTTTAACGGCCTTCATGATAAGTTAATTACCGCTTTGCAGCATAAATTTATACAGTAATAAACCGGAGCGACAGTGCAATATAAAGAAACTATTACGCTTGCCTTTAGTGGCGCGTCAGGTGCGCCATATGGCTTACGATTACTTGAAGTATTGCTCGCGCAGCAGTTTCGCGTGTATGTGTTGATCTCAAGTGCTGCTCGTGTAGTACTTGATACTGAATCAAACATAAAGTTATCAGGTAATGAAGATAAGGCGACCGAGCAATTAAGTACATTATTTAATGCACCAGCAGGTCAGTTACAAGTATTTGGTAAAGATAACTGGTTTAGCCCGGTAGCGTCAGGCTCTGCTGCACCGAAAAAAATGGTTGTATGCCCGTGTAGCGCAGGGTCAGTCTCTGCGATTGCAATGGGGGCGTCAGATAATCTATTAGAGCGTGCAGCAGATGTAGTGATTAAAGAGCGCGGTCAGTTAATTTTAGTGCCACGAGAAACACCATTTAGTGAAATTCATCTTGAGAATATGCTAAAACTCGCCAAGCTTGGAGTGACCATAATGCCTGCGGCACCAGGATTTTATCATCAACCGCAAACCATTAATGACTTAGTTGACTTTATTGTTGCGCGTATTCTAGATCATTTAAATATTGAACATACCCTCACTAAGCGTTGGGGTTATGGGGAAGGGAAATCATGAGTAAAGCACTTGCTTTGAATATTGAAGGCCTTACTAAGGTTTATAAAAATGGTGTTGAAGCAGTCAAAGGCATTGATCTGCAAGTGTATGAAGGCGATTTTTTTGCATTACTTGGGCCTAATGGCGCGGGTAAATCAACGACCATAGGCGTGATTTCGTCATTGGTTAATAAAAGCCAAGGCAAAGTGGAAGTATTTGGTCATAACATTGATACCGATTTAGAAGCCGCTAAATCGCAGCTTGGTCTTGTACCGCAAGAATTTAACTTTAGCCAGTTTGAAACCCTTACACAAATATTAGTTAATCAAGCCGGTTACTATGGTGTACCGCGAAAATTAGCCCATCAGCGAGCTGATAAATACTTAGCACAATTAGGCTTACTCGAGAAAAAAGACAAACAAGCGCGTACTTTATCGGGCGGTATGAAGCGTAGGTTAATGATTGCCCGTGCGTTAATGCATGAACCAAAACTGCTTATTTTAGATGAGCCAACCGCGGGTGTTGATATTGAGCTGCGCCGTTCTATGTGGGATTTTTTACGCCAAATTAATGAGCAAGGTGTAACGATTATCCTTACGACACATTATTTAGAAGAAGCTGAATTATTGTGTAAAAATATCGCTATTATTGACTCAGGTATTATCGTTGAAAATACCACGATTAAAGCATTGCTTGCCAAATTAGATAAAGAAACGTTTATTCTGGATTTAAAACAACCAGTACAGCCGGTTACAGTCACGCTTGATGGCTATAAATTTACAATGGCTGATGATCATACCATTGAAGTAGAAGTGGCAAAATCACAAGGTTTGAATGCGGTATTTACAGCATTAACTGAGCAGGGTAATACCGTACTTAGTATGCGTAATAAAGCGAACAGGTTAGAAGAGTTGTTTGTCGGTTTACTAGAGCAAGGGCGGGGCAAGTAGATGTTTAAATATGGCGTAGCCTTAAAAAGTTTATGGTTTAAAGAATGCATTCGATTTTTACGTATTTGGATTCAAACCTTAGTGCCACCTGCGATTACCATGAGTTTATATTTTGTGATTTTTGGTAATTTAATAGGCTCTCGTATCGGTGATATGGGCGGTTTTAGCTATATGGAGTTTATTGTTCCTGGCCTAATCATGATGTCGGTGATCACTAACTCCTACTCTAATGTGGCTTCAAGTTTTTATTCAACCAAGTTTCAAAAAAGTATTGAAGAGCTATTAGTCGCGCCAGTGCCTAATTATATCATTGTGCTGGGTTACATGGGCGGCGGTATGACGCGTGGTATGCTGGTGGGCTTAATTGTTACGTGTGTATCTTTGTTATTTGTTGATATTCAAATCCATAACGTATTTGTGATCATAGCGACGGTAATATTAACATCAGCGGTATTTGCATTAGGTGGTCTGATTAATGCTATTTACGCGAATAGCTTTGACGATATTAGTATTATTCCTACTTTTGTTCTAACACCGCTGACTTATTTAGGTGGGGTATTTTACTCAATCACGTTATTACCAGAATTTTGGCAGGGGGTATCGCAGATTAACCCAATTATTTATATGGTTAATGCCTTTAGGTATGGCTTTTTAGGCGTATCAGATGTTGATTTATCTGTTGCATTTGGTGTGTTGTTGTTATTTATTACTGCGCTATTTACAGTCGCGTTGACGTTAATTAAAAAAGGTGTGGGGTTAAGACACTAATGAGTGATGCAAATTCACGAAGTATTGTATCTAATCAACAAGGCTTGCATGAAAAGCTGGATGAGATAGTTAATAAACATTTAACTGCTGAGTTTAAAAAACCCATTGCAGCGCATACGCAAATGGCATTTGATCAAGTAAATGAAAAAGTGCAGGCTTTTGCTGGGCCCATTATTTTAGATTCGTGTTGTGGCGTAGGCGAAAGCACTGCTAATTTAGCAAAGCGTCACCCAGATGCGTTAGTGATAGGTATTGATAAGTCATCACATCGTTTAGATAAGCATGACATTGAATACAAGCAAACAGACTCGGGCCAGTATATTTTAGTGCAAGCTGACCTTAATGATTTTTGGCGTTTAGCTGTCGCTGCCAATTGGCAGCCAACGCACCATTATTTGTTGTATCCAAATCCATGGCCTAAAGCTAAGCATATTCAACGGCGTTGGCACGGCGCTGCTATCTTCCCATTCATCGTTAAGTTAGGCGGGTTACTCGAAGTTCGCAGTAACTGGGATATCTACGTAAAAGAGTTTGCTCAAGCATTACAGTTAACTGGGCAGCATTGTGAGGTAGAACTATTTAGTAGCGATACCGCCATTACTCCGTTTGAGAGAAAGTATTGGGCGAGCTCTCAGCAGAGCCACCGATTAGTGATTGCGCTGTTATAGTCTTTTTTAAACGACTACTTATTTGTGGCGCTGGTTCGGCAAAGTAATAACCTTGCATCAGCGTCACATTTGCCTTTAACAAGGCATCGACAATCGCTTTATTTTCTACCCATTCAGCAATCAGTTGTAAGTTTAGTTGCTTTGAAAAGCTGGCAATGTGCTCAATATAGAGATATATATCTTTATCGTGAATTATTTGTCTGATCAATGTACCGTCTAGTTTAATGCCATCAACTTCTAATTTTAAGACATTAGATATATTAGAATACCCAGTACCAAAATCATCAATGAAGACCTTTACGCCTCGTTGCCTAACCATTGCAATAAACGCTTTAACTTCAGAAAAGTTAGCGATAGCTTCTGTTTCGAGTAACTCTAAGGTGATATTTCTAGGCTGGGGGTAACGTTTTAGTTCACCTTCTAAAAACTCACTTAAACCGGGGTCAAGCATATCTTGGGCGGTAATATTTATACTCCAGCATATACTGGTTTTTCGGAATCGTTCAAAGCATTGCGTTAGCATAGATCGCGTTAACATGCCGTCCATGCGCGAGCGGTTTACAACATTTAAAAATGCGTCAGGTTTTAATATTTCACCTTGGCAAGTAATCATCCGAGCTAAGCATTCATATTGGATTATTTTGTTATGCGTACTGTCATAGATTGCTTGAAAATAGGGAACAATGCGGTTGTTTTCAAAGGCCTCTCTAACTTCTTTTGCCATTTCAACATTGTATTGATATTGGCTTTTTACATCATGTAGAGCTTTTGAGTAATTAACAACAGTATGACGCCCTTGCTTTGCTTGTAGTGCGGCAATGTGGGCATTCTCAAGTAGCATAGATTTATTGCCGTTAGCGATACCAGCGCATAAAGTAATATAAATAAATGGGTTAGTAAGTAGTGGGGTGCTGCAATTATACTCTTCAATAATGTTAACAAAGCTGTTGTTATTATCATCGAATGAAGTAAGTAAAACAATCTTATTCGTTGCTAAACGAAATATTCGGCTGTCGGTTGGCCGACGTTTATTAAAGTGCTCTAACAGGTTTTTCATTACTCTGTCGCCAACTTCGGTGCCATAAAAGCTATTTATATCTTCTATTTCATTGACCCAGATAACAGCAAGTTGCATATGGTGAAGTGGTGATTTTTTGATGAAATATTCAAGCGCAATATGATTGGCAAAGCCACTAGCTGAATCAGTCGATATGGCACGTTTTAATAAAAATATATAAATGCCAGCAACCAATAACGCAATGAAAAAGAAAAAGCTAGCCATAGCAGCTGCTTTTGAAGCACTTAACTGTAGACGTTGATTTAGGTCATAAATAGTAATATCGGCACCAGTGATATAAGTAACACCATTACTATCAACAAAAGGAATAAAGATTGTTTTAAAGTGGCCCCATTGATCTTTTGATATTTCGAATATAGGTTCAGTAGAATAAAAAGCGCCTTTATTAGCATCGGTTGCTTCAGGATAGAGGTCAAGAAGCTGTGTTACTTTCCCGGTATTTTGATCCTTTTGGGTATAACTTGAGGCGCTGAAATGGACTTGTCCATCTTTTAAAATCATCGCGTAAACATAGGCAATATCGAGAGTATTGGCAAACTCTGATAGTTGGCGACTTTTTTGTTGATATTCGCTGCGGCTGACATGTAGCCCCGCATTGAGTTGACGATGATAATCATCACCCAATATATGCTTTACACTTAGTGCCGCATTAAGCAAACGAGTATCAACACTTTGCATAATATCATTACGCGTGCTGTGGTATGTGTAGTAAACGTAAGCAAGTAAGCTGATAACAAAAACGACAAAACCGGCCATTATCCATTTGGTTCGTATACTTCCTTTTATCATGTGTGCCTCTTTTGTGGTCGCTACACCATTATACAAAAAATGGCTGTCTCAGCTATAAATAAATTACGGCGCATTTTAGCAGCAAATATTAATCAATTTATCATTAATTTGTCATGCAATTGACTGCTTTTATGGCTTTATACGAGACATTACTACTCTATTGCAGTAAAGTTAACGCATTTCGTAGAATCATTGTAGCTGGTGTTGTTTATGCTAAGGGCCTTTAATTGGGTCTTTGGATAAAAGAAAGCTACATTTACTGGGTATAAAGATGGATCAAAAGCGTTGTGCCGTCGCCTCTAAAGAAACTCTGATGCGTATATTTACCGTGCCTGAAGCACCTGACTCAACTTTGAGTAAAATCGAACTTGAGATTTCGAGCAACTTAGCAGGTTTTTTAAATGAGAACATTGCGGCAATTGAAAAGCCATTGCATGAAATTGAAAAAGATTTTCAATCAGCGGTGATCCCAGAAGATCCAACTTTTGTTTCAGCTTATGCGCAGGACATTATGGAGCAACTTGTTGCTCATTCAGTGCATACAGCCGCGCCAAGCTTTATTGGCCATATGACTTCAGCGCTACCGCATTTTGTGCTGCCACTATCTAAGTTGATGGTGGGCCTTAATCAAAACCTGGTAAAAATTGAAACCTCCAAAGCATTTACTCCCCTTGAACGCCAAGTACTTGGCATGATGCATCATTTAGCATACGGGCAAGATGACGGTTTTTATAGTAAATGGATGCACAGTGCTAAAACATCACTCGGTGCATTTTGCTCTGGTGGCACAATTGCAAATATTACCGCGTTGTGGATTGCCCGTAACCGTTTGCTTAAAGCGGATGGGGAATTTAAAGGGATTGGCGCGCAGGGCTTGATCAGTGCCATGCTGCATTATGGTTATAAAGGCTTAGCGGTATTGATTTCTGAGCGTGGTCATTATTCATTGGGTAAATCAGCTGATTTATTAGGTATTGGTCGTGATAACTTTATAGCCATTAAAACGGCTGATAACAATAAGGTCGATGTTGATGCAATGCGCGCGAAAGCACATGAGTTAGAAGCGCAGGGCATAAAAGTGATGGCCATAGTAGGCGTAGCGGGAACTACTGAAACCGGCAATATTGATCCACTTGATGCCATGGCTGATTTAAGTGCAGAGCTTAATTGCCATTTTCATGTAGATGCTGCTTGGGGCGGGGCAACTTTATTATCGCAAACTCACCGACCACTTTTAAAAGGCATTGAGCGAGCAGATTCAATCACTATTGATGCACATAAACAAATGTATGTGCCAATGGGGGCGGGGCTAGTGTTATTCAAAGACCCCACAGCGACGGATGCTATTGAGCATCATGCTGAATATATACTGCGTAAAGGCTCAAAAGACTTAGGTAGCCATACGCTCGAAGGCAGTCGCCCAGGTATGGCGATGTTAGTGCATGCTTGCTTACGAGTAATTGGCCGTAAAGGCTATGAAATATTGATTGATAAAGGCATAGAAAAAGCACAGTATTTTGCTGAATTAGTTAAAGCGGATGACGATTTTGAGCTGATCTCAGAGCCTGAATTATGTTTGCTAACATACCGTTATGTACCAAAGAAAATTAAGCAAAAAATAGCAGAAGCAGACGAGCAAACACGGCTAGATATTTTTGCCTCACTAAATCGTTTTACCGCCAGTATGCAAAAACGTCAACGAGAAGCAGGGCGCTCATTCGTTTCGCGTACACGTTTAACACCAGCTCAGTATGATCATCAACCTACCGTGGTATTTAGAGTGGTACTTGCTAACCCACTTACATCACAGAGTATCTTAAAAGATATTTTGGCTGAGCAAAAAGAACTGGCTAAAACAGATCCTGTCTTTAAAAAATACTTATCTAAGTATATGAAGTAATAATTAATGGTGTTAGTTATGTAATTAACACCATTAATGCTTTGTACATTAGCTAAAGCAACTCGCTTTAATCATTTCACTAATAATAATTTGCGATGGTTTTATTTTTTCCATCGCTAAAAACTCATCCGGCTGGTGAGCTTGATTAATAGAGCCAGGCCCCATAACAATGGTTTCACAGCCTAATTGCTGAATAAACGGTGCTTCAGTACAGTAATTAACTGCGACCGCTTTCTCGCCAGATATTTTTTCTGCCAGTTTAACCAATGCCGAATCAGTGCTGCCGGTGAAAGCGGGAATTGGCTCGTGCATATCGACCACACTCACTGAATCTGGGTATTGATTGTTTATTTCAGCGGCCATTTTTAGCAGCATCATTTGCAATTCTTGTACGCTTAAACCCGGCAATGGGCGCATATCAATGTGCATTTCGCAGCAGCCACAGATACGGTTTGCATTATCGCCACCGTGGATATGGCCTAAGTTTAAAGTAGGGTAAGGAATAACAAAATGCTCAACTGCATACTTATTCTTTAATTCTTCTTTTAAAACTAATAATTTTGCAATCACTTTATGCATTACTTCAATGGCGTTTAAGCCGCGCTCAGGATCAGAACTGTGACCTGAACGACCCACTACTCTAATAGCACTGCTCATATGCCCTTTATGCGTGAAAACAGGCGTCATATCAGTAGGTTCACCAATAATACAGCGGGCGGGCTTTAAATTTGAGTGCTTACAAATTTGTTGCGCGCCGGCCATGGTCGTTTCTTCATCGGCGGTGGCTAAAATCAAAATTGGCTGTGTTTGTGCGCCTTTATCTAGTTCATTGATAGCGTGCAATACAAAAGCAAAAAAACCTTTCATATCAATGCTTCCTAATCCATATAATTTATTATCGTGCTCACTTAATTTAAACGGATTGTAGTTCCAGCGGCTATCATCAAATGGCACGGTATCAGTATGACCAGCAAGCATTAAACCGCCATCCCCTTGGCCTCGTTTTGCGAGTAAATTAAAACGACCTTTAGCGCCCGACAATTCTGTTATTTCACATTCAAATCCAAGGCTTGTACACCAAGTGGCTAATAAATCAATCACCCCTTTATTACTCATAGACAATGACTCATCCATAGCACTAATTGAAGGCGCAGCGATCAATTGCTGATACATAGATAAAAAAGACGGTAATGACATAAAAAAATCCAAAATAAGTATTCAATCTAATTGCATAACAATATAAAAGTATTTATGATGAATATCAATTCACTTTTTAAGCATAAATATATTAAAGCGACGCAATGAATATAAAACGACGATAACCCAGTTTCATTCCTAAAATAGTGTGTTTATGCACTGTTAAACCCGATTTGAACATAAATGTAGTAATAAAAACCAAAAAGAGTAACGAATGAAAGTAGTGATTATTGGCGCAAGTGGTTATAGCGGCGCAGAATTAGCCAGTTTAGTCGCAAAACACCCACAATTAACCTTAGCTGGTTGCTATGTATCTGAGCAAAGCTTAGATAAAGGTAAATTATTAAGTGACTTGTACCCTGAGCATCTAGGTTTACTAGATTCTCCTTTATTACCGCTGAGCGAAAGTGCGTTTAGCGATATTGACAATACGGCTGACTTTGTTTGTTTATGTACTGATCATAAAGTGAGTGTTGATTTAGCGCCACGCTTTTTAAGCATGGGCAAAAAAGTATTTGATTTATCAGGTGGCTATCGTTTAAGCAGCAATGAAGATTATCAAACCTATTATGGCTTTGAACATCAGCATACAGAGTTATTGAGTGAAGCGGCATACGGATTAGTTGAGTGGAATAGCGAAGCAATTGCAAAAGCAAAGCTTGTGGCTGTGGCGGGTTGTTATCCAACAGCTGCATTAAACGCGTTAAAGCCATTACAACAAGCCGGTTTATTGGCTGATCAAACTATTATTATTAATGCCGTATCAGGTGTTACAGGTGCAGGGCGTAAAGCCAGTGTGGGCACGCATTTTTGTGAAGTGTCACTAGCGCCATACGGATTATTTAATCACAGGCACAGCCCTGAAATTGAACAACATTTAGGTCATAAAGTGTTATTTACACCGCATTTAGGTAATTTTCCACGCGGTATTTTAGAAACCATTTATGTACAACTAAAAGCAGATGTAACGCCAGAGCAAGTTACGCAAGCCTACCAAGTGCTTGTTGATGAGCCACTGATCCGATTACTGGGTCGTAAAATACCATCAATTAAAGGGGTGGCTAAGCAGCCGTTTGTGGATATTGCTTGGCAACAACAAGGGTGCCAACTGATTGTAATGGCAGCCATTGATAACTTATTAAAAGGTGCTGCTGGGCAAGCACTACAATGTATTAATTTAGCGATGGGGATACCTCATAGCACTGGTTTAAAAGGGTAATTAGTAATGCAAACATGGGTCATTAAACTCGGTGGTGCAGTACTCAATACAGAAGACGCGGCAAAAGCGTTATTTGAGGCGCTGGCATCGCAAACTCAAGCGCAATTTGTCATCGTTCATGGCGGTGGCTCACTGGTAGATAATTGGTTGAGCGAGGCGGGGTTTGCCAGTGCGAAACATCAAGGCTTACGCATCAGTCCGAAAGAGCAAATGCCTTATATTGTAGGGGCATTGGCAGGCTGTGCGAATAAACAATTAATGAGCCAAGCAATTATTGCAGGTCATAAACCGGTCGGACTTAGTTTATACGAAGCGGGCATTATTTCGTCACAAAAATTAAAAGCGCTTGGTCAAGTGGGTAATTGTGAAAGTGGTGAGCAAAGCGTGCTCCCTGAGTTGTTAAAGCTCGGACGCTTACCGCTGGTGAGCTCTATTGGCTTTGGTGATGATGGCCTTTGGTATAACGTAAATGCCGATGAAGCTGCTGCGGCAATTGCAAAAGAACTTAATGCAGAAATTATTTTTATGACTGATGTAGAGGCAGTGCTTGATGCAAATAAACAGCCGTTACATCAACTTGACACAAATCAGATCAATACTCTGATTACAGATGGAGTAATTTTGGGTGGGATGGAGGTCAAAGTAAAGACCAGCCTTCTTGCTGCCCAGCACTTACGACGCGGAGTGTATATTTCGAGCTGGCAAAAGCCAGAAAATTTAGTCGCTCTACTTGCCGGTGAGCACGTCGGAACAAAAATTACACCATAGGTTTTTATATGTTTAATCATTTTTTATCGGGTCTTGAACTAGACCAACAAGGCGCAATTAAGTTACTTAATCTTGCGCAAAAAATTAAAGCGAATCCTGCTGATTTTAGTCAAGCCCTAGCGGGTAAATCCGTGGTTACTTTATTTGAAAAGCCGAGCTTACGTACGCGTTTATCATTTGATATTGGTATTAATAAGTTAGGTGGTCATGCGGTGTATCTTGATTCGCAAAATGGTGCCATGGGCGCACGTGAATCAGTGAAAGATTTTGCTTTGAATATCGCCAGTTGGGCAGACGGCATCGTGGCACGGGTATATCAACATAAAACGTTAACTACACTTGCTGAGTTCTCGAGCGTTCCTGTGGTTAATAGCTTGTGTGATTTATATCACCCATGCCAAGCACTTGCTGACTTTTTAACACTGCAAGAAGTGTATGGTGATGTAAGCCAACTAAAACTGGCTTATTTAGGTGAAGGTAACAACGTAACTCATTCACTAATGTTGCTTGCAGCTACTTTAGGTACTGATTTCGTTGCTGTATGCCCTAAAGGCAGCTCACCGGATTCGCAAATTTTAAAGCAAGCAGAACAAATTGCAGCAATGAATGGCGCATCAGTGATGGTCAGCGACCGTGTTGAAGCGGCTGTAGGTGCTAACGCTGTGTATGCAGATACATGGGTATCAATGGGTGATGAAACGCCACTTGATCAAGTAAAAGAAAAGTACATGCCGTATCAATTAAACAAGGCGTTACTTGAACTAACAGGGGCTGACACTGTACTGCATTGCCAGCCTGCACACCGTGAGTTTGAAATTACTTCAGAAGTAATGGATGGTCCGGCGTCAAAAATTATACAACAAGCAGAAAACCGTATGCATGCGCAAAACGCGTTGCTTGTTTCATTATTAAATCCAAATTTTGTGTAAGGTATCACCAATGCGTTCTATTAAAAAAGTTGTATTAGCCTATTCTGGTGGTTTAGATACGTCGGCCATTGTGCCATGGTTAAAAGAGAACTACGGCTGTGAAGTCATTGCTTTTGTGGCCGATGTAGGTCAAGGCGCAGAAGAGCTTGAAGGTGTTGAAGCAAAAGCGATCGCATCAGGTGCATCTGAGTGTTATGTCGTTGACCTAAAAGATGAGATGGTAAGTGACTATATTTATCCAACGCTTAAAACAGGTTCAATCTACGAAGGTACTTATTTATTAGGTACGTCAATGGCACGTCCTATTATTGCAAAAGCGCAGGTTGAAATTGCTCGCAAAGTAGGTGCTGATGCACTTTCTCATGGTTGTACTGGTAAAGGTAATGACCAAGTACGTTTTGAATCGTGTTTTGCCGCGCTTGCTCCAGATCTTCAAGTGATTGCGCCATGGCGTGAGTGGGATTTATCAAGCCGTGAGTCATTACTTGATTACTTAGCAGAGCGTGATATTCCATGTTCAGCGTCTGCAACTAAAATCTACAGTCGTGATGCAAACGCGTGGCATATTTCGCACGAAGGTGGTGAGCTTGAAGATCCGTGGTGCCAACCAAGTGAGCAAGTTTGGACATGGACTAATTCACCAGAGCAAGCGCCAAATGAGCCTGAGTTTGTTACCTTAAAGGTAGTTGAAGGTGAAGTAGTTGCGGTAAATGGCGAGCAACTTAAACCGTATGACTGCTTAGTTAAGCTTAATGATATTGCATCCCCGCATGGCGTTGGTCGTGTTGATATCGTTGAAAACCGCTTAGTGGGCATGAAATCACGTGGTTGTTATGAAACACCAGGTGGGACAGTGATCATGGCGGCATTACAAGCGATTGATGAGCTAGTACTTGATAAAGCAAGTCGTAAATGGAAAGAAGTATTGGGCGGCGAGTTCTCACACTTAGTCTATGACGGTCGTTGGTTTACACCACTTAAAGACTCAATATTAGCGGGCGCAGAAGCATTATCAACTGTTGCTACTGGCGAAGTTATTCTTAAGCTTTATAAAGGCCAAGTAACTGCGGTTCAGAAAAAATCACCAAATAGCTTATACAGCGAAGACTTTGCAACATTTGGTGCAGATGATGTGTACGACCAATCGCATGCTGAAGGTTTTATTCGTTTATTCTCGCTTTCAAGCAGAATTTCAGCACTCGCGAAGAAGTAATTTTACAAAAGCCCCGTACATAAATCGGGGCAATTTCAGGGTTTGGAGATATTTCATGGCATTATGGGGCGGACGTTTTTCTACGGGTCCAGATGAGGCGTTTAAAGAATTTAACGACTCACTTCCCTTCGATTATCAACTCGCAGAGCAGGACATTGTTGGCTCTGTTGCATGGGCTGGTGCCTTAAAGCAAGTTGATGTATTAAGCAGTAGCGAGCATCAATCGCTAGTAGCAGCATTAAATGAATTACTCGACGAAGTAAAAGCTGATCCACAAGCAGTGGCAACTTCGGGCGCTGAGGATATTCATTCTCATGTTGAAGCTGCTTTAATCGAAAAAGTGGGCGATTTAGCTAAAAAACTACACACTGGACGTAGCCGTAACGACCAAGTTGCTACAGATTTTCGTCTATGGTGTCGTGATACCGCCGATCATTTACTTGAAGCGCTAGCGCAGTTAAAAGGTGAATTTATTGCTTTAGCTGAGCGTGAGCTAGGAACTATTTTACCGGGTTACACCCATTTACAACGTGCTCAACCATTGCTATTTAGTCATTGGTGTATGGCGTATGTTGAAATGCTTGAGCGTGATGAAAGTCGTTTAGCTGATGCTAAAGCCCGTATGAATTTTTGCCCATTAGGCAGTGGCGCACTTGCCGGTACGGCGTACCCAATAGATAGGCAAACTCTTGCCGCAGGGCTAGGTTTTACCGCTGCGACAAAAAATAGTTTAGATGCTGTGTCAGACCGGGACTTTGTTGTTGAGTTATTAAGCTGTGCGTCAATCTCCATGATCCATTTATCGCGTATGTCAGAAGATTTGATCTTCTACAACTCGGGTGAAGCCGGGTTTATAGAGTTGGCAGATAATGTCACTTCAGGCTCATCATTGATGCCGCAAAAGAAAAACCCCGATGCACTGGAGCTTATTCGTGGTAAAACAGGCCGTGTATTTGGTGCCTTTAGTGCCATGATGATGACCTTAAAAGCCCTGCCACTTGCTTATAATAAAGATATGCAAGAAGACAAAGAAGGCTTATTTGATGCAATGCCTACATGGCTTGCGTGTATTCATATGGCTCAGGCGTGTCTCAAGGGGGTTAAAGTTAACGGCGAACGAACTTTAGCAGCAGCTAAGGGTGGGCACTCAAATGCAACCGAACTTGCAGACTACTTGGTAGCTAAAGGTATACCCTTTAGAGAGGGGCATCATATTGTGGGTGTGCTTGTGCAAATGGCTATCGCACAAGGGAATAACTTAGAGGATTTAAGTTTAGAACAGTTCCAATCAGTGCATAGTATTTTTGAACAAGATGTATATGCTGTATTAGAAATAGACGCATGTATAAAAGCACGTCAAGCATTGGGTGGCACATCGTTAGAGCAAGTTACCATTGCAGTTAAAGATGCCAAAAAAAAACAGCAAATAACGGTACGCGACGCCAACCTTGATGATGTTGAAGGTATTGCGAAGCTAATACAACACTGGGCTACCGTAGGTGAAAATTTACCACGTGCTAAAAGCGATATGGTGCATTCTATTAATGAATTTGCTGTGACACAAGTGAACGGGAAAGTTGCAGGCTGTGCGTCATTGTATATTTATGATACCGGCCTTGCTGAAATACGCTCCTTGGGTATTGACCCTGATACAGGCGTAACTGGACAAGGGCGGCAGCTGGTGGAGCATTTACTAACTAAAGCCAAAAAGTTGGCGCTTAATCGTATTATCGTTTTGACGCGAGTCCCTGATTTTTTTGAAAAACAAGGCTTCACATTCTGTACTAAAGACAGCTTACCAGAGAAGGTAATGAAAGATTGTGAACTGTGTTTACGTAAAGATAATTGCGATGAAGTCGCAATGGAATTTATTTTGAAGCTAAGTAATAGTGCGGAGATCCCGTGTAAAAACGTGGCTTAAAATCCCTGGATATAAAAGACGTACGGTTATCCCTGTGCGTTTTTTTATATTTGACACAAACTGGTATGACCTCACCTCTGAGTTTTCAAGTTGCAAATCGACTATTTAAATTTACTAGATCAAAAAAGATCAATTTTATAAAAAGTTGGATCGTAAATTGCTATTAGGTACATGAGATGGATGAAAATTGATTCATCTTTACAAAAACGCCAAAAATTTAACAGAGCGTTATCAACAGCGACTTAAAACTGCTTAGGTCACTATTAACATTAAATGAAAGGAATAGTCTCATGCAAGTTACAGGTAATAGCCAATTACAAATGCAAGCATACAGCTCTATGCAACAATCAAAGCCCGCTTTAGAACAAAGCGCTAGCAATAAAACCCTACAATCTGATACAGTGTCTATATCTAATGAAGCCTTATTAGCGGCAGGTGGTGAAGCTGAGATTCAGCGTGGTGGTGGTGGTTTATCAATTGACCCTGATCGTCGTCGCCCATCGTAACTTGTTAATAAGGTTTAGCAAAAACGAGATGGTGTATGTATTTTGATTTAACGTCTTTAGGGATCCACTTTGATACTATTATCATTTGGGGATTATTAATGGCTTGCTTGTATAATTTGTTACTAAAGTTTGCTGTTGAAGACCGAAGTATTTCACCTCTCGTTGTTTCTTTTATAATGTTGCTTTCTTATGGCTTAAGCTATGAGTTTGTTGACCTTAATGCTGGAATGTACGTTTATCTTATCTGGGTAAAATATGACTTTTTAACTATTACTGCCCTTTTGGTCTCGCATAAACTTTTAAAGCTTCCGTACACTGCAACGTTGAAATATATACTTGCTGGACTTACTGTTAATACCTTAATTTTCTTAGGGATACACATTGATATAGTTCTACTAGAGAATAAAGAGTACTGGTGGTTTTGGAGTTTTTATTCTATAGGTATTACGGTTGTAGATTTCTTTATGGTTGTCACACTTATCTTCGGAAAAGATTGGTTACATATTGGAAAGCTTTTTACAAAAAAAAATAATAAAAAACAAATTAATAGCCTAAAAAATTGTTAACGTAACTAATTAAAAAATTGTGGCGTTATTTCAAGAACCTTTTAATTTATATCTATCCTCATTAATCGTATGGGGCTTTCTGATGGCTTTTCTGTACAATCTCGTACAGAAATCAGCCTCACCAGGAAGTGACAGTACAGCAATGTGGGTTGCGTTTACTATTTTCTTATCCTATTTAGTCGGCGATCCATTACTACACCAAAGCATTGGCTATGATATTTTAAACTCCACCACTATTTATGCTATATGGGCAGCTTACGATGTTGTAACGCTACTATTTATTGCCTTTATTTCTGCAAAAAAAACAGTCGAAAACCTACCAGCTAAAATTTACATCATTATTGGTTTTAGCGTTAATATTTTTCTTTTTCTCGGTATGTATGTTGATCTACAGTATGGTAAATATATTGGAGCATGGTGGTTTTGGCACATCTATAGTATTGGAGTTAACTTATCCGACATCATGATGATTATTGCTCTTGTGCTGAATAAGGACTTTCTTGGTTTTGCTAAGTGCTTTAAATGGATTTTAAAGAACAAAACACTGTCCCAATCGCGCTGCATTTAATAGCCCATGGCTATGTTGCCACAAGCTCATCATTATTTACTTTTTAAAAATAAACTGCTGAGCTTCCTTGGCCCAAAGATGGCTGCGGAAACTCATTATTGTTCAAAGGCTGTTTTAGCCATGTAGCTTATCTTGTAATGCCTTGACTACTAAAGGACTTACAAACTCGCTTACATCTCCTTTGTGACGCGCTACTTCTTTAACTAAGGTTGAAGAGATAAATGAATTTTTCTCAGCGGGTGTGAGAAATACACTTTCTAAATCGGGGTTTAATCGCCTATTCATATTGGCGAGCTGAAACTCATAATCAAAATCAGACACCGCCCGAATCCCTCGGATCAATACATTGGCATTATGATCACGGGCAAGATCAGCAAGTAATCCTGAGAAACCAATCACGCTTACATTATCAATATGAGTTAATAAACTGTTTGCTAGGGCTACCCGCTCATCTAAGCTAAAACATGGTTTTTTACTGGGGTTATGAGCAATGGCAACAATGACAGTATCAAACATCTTAGCTGCCCGTTGAATTAAATCTGTGTGCCCATTCGTTAATGGATCAAAGGTTCCTGGGTAAATTGCAGTGACTTTCATAAGTATCGGCTTAATGTTATGTTTGCGGCTATATTAACAGCGTTTGTAATCCAAATCAGCCTTTCCAATTGAGGGATAAGTGACACGTATGTAAATTAGTTTATTTCAATATGACGTAAACAATACGAATTATGGGTTAGAAATTTTCATGATGGTATTTAATTGTTTATTTATTGTTTATACTGCGCGGCTAATTATATTTGAGTAAACTTTGAGCATTTGCTTTAAAAACAACCTAGAGTAGCAGGATATGAGTACCAAGGATAAAATAATTCAGACTAGCATTAAGCTATTTAATGAGCACGGGGAACGTGCGATTACTACCAACCATATCTCTTCTCACATGGGGATAAGCCCTGGGAACCTTTATTATCACTTTAAGAATAAAGAGGACATTATTCGTCATATTTTTTCACTTTACAGTGAGCATTTACATACCCAGTTTCTTCCTATAGTCAAAGGCGATGAAGCACTTTCGCATTTGTCTGGCTATTTGGATGCATTATTTGAATTGATGTGGCGTTTTCATTTTTTCTATGACAATTTAGGGGATATTTTATCTCGAGATGAAGTGTTGAAAAAAGATTACATTGATTTTCAAGCCGCTTTGCTTGGCCAAGTTAGAGAAATTATAATAGGCCTGCGTGAAGGCGGGGTTATTACAATTGATGACGAAGATGCGGTTGAGCTTGCTCATATGTTGAAGATTACGGTGAGCTTTTGGACGCCCTACATCAAAGCTCGTCGTTTAAGTGGTGAGCTTATGCAGCAAGATATTTATAATGGAATTTTAAAAATATTATTGCTCGTTAAAGCATATGGGACTGAGCAAAGTATCCCAAAAATTAACTTGTTACGTGAAAAGTATAGTGAATTAGCGCAAGAAGCCGAACCTGCCTGATGGGGATTTGAGGTTTGTTTATTTCCTAGACGTTATATTTTTTGCTATAATCGCGCGCCCAACACGTGGGTGCGTGAATTCTTAAAATTGTCTAACGAGTGAACTATGCTTAAATTTATCGTCAAACTCCATCCTGAAATAGCCATTAAAAGCCGCTCCGTGCGTAAACGTTTTACAAAGTTGTTAGAGAACAACATTAAAATTGTATTACGTAAGCTTGACGAAAAAGTACAAGTTCAGAACAACTGGGACAATATATCAGTTGTCACTAAGTCTGATGACGCACAAATGCGCATTGATTTTATTGATGGTCTGCAGCGCATCCCTGGTATTGTGCAATTTATTGAAGTAACTGAGACAAACTTCGAAAACCTTCACGACATTTATGAGAAAGCACTCGATCTGATTGGCCACACTGTTGTTAATAAAGCATTCTGCGTACGCTGTAAGCGTCAGGGCAAGCATGACTTTACATCAACAGATGTTGAACGTTATGTTGGTGGTGGCTTAAATCAGCATGTTGAAGGGGCGAGTGTAAGGCTTAAAAATCCAGAAGTAACAATACGCCTAGAAATAAAAGATGATAAAGCATATATAGTAACGCAAACTCATTATGGTATGTCAGGTTTCCCACTACCAACTCAGGAAGATGTATTGTCACTTATGTCAGGTGGTTTTGACTCAGGTGTTGCAAGTTATCAAATGATCCGTAAGGGGGCTCGTACTCACTTTTTGTTCTTTAATCTAGGCGGCGCAGCACACGAAATTGGTGTTAAGCAAGCAAGCTATTATATCTGGAAGCAGTTTAGCTCAACGCATAAAGTTAAATTTATTAGTGTCGATTTTGAGCCAGTTGTCGCTGAAATATTAGAAAATGTTGAAAACAGTCAAATGGGCGTAATCCTCAAACGTATGATGATGCGTGCAGGTAGCCAAATTGCTGAAAAACTAGGTATACAAGCACTAGTTACTGGTGAAAGTTTAGGTCAGGTTTCAAGCCAAACACTGGCAAATCTCAGCGTCATTGATCGTGTTACAGAAACACTTATTTTACGCCCGTTAATTCAGCATGATAAGCAAGAAATTATCGATATTGCCCGTAAAATTGGTACTGCCGAGATGGCAGAGACCATGCCTGAATATTGTGGGGTTATCTCTAAAAAACCAACAGTTAAAGCAAAAATTGAGGTTGTAAAAGCAGAAGAGCAAAAGTTTGACTTTGATGTACTTAATACTGTTATTGAAAATGCACGTGTTATGGATGTGCGTGATATTGACCTTGAAGCCAAGCAAGAGCTTAAAGAGGCTGAGTCAGTTTCTGACTTACCTAGCGATGCAGTGGTTGTTGATATTCGTTCTCCAGAAGAAGAAGACGCTAAACCACTTGAAATTGATGGGATTGAAGTAGTGCATTTACCCTTCTTTCGCTTAGCAACAAAGTTTGGCGATTTACCGCAAGATAAAGACTATTACTTATATTGTGCGAAGGGCGTAATGAGCCAACTACAGGCACTTATTTTACATGATAATGGTTTTGCCAATGTAAAAGTATATCGCCCTTAAGTAAGGCCTATCTGATTGAAAAGGCGCGATTTAAATCGCGCTTTTTTTATGCCTGATGGCATCAAGAAGAGATTGATTATGTGGGGTGTTTATATCGAGTATTTTAGCCTGCTGGCAAATATAGCCACACATAGCATCGATTTCAGTTACTCGACTATGGGCAACATCCTGCTGCATTGATGAAAAGTTATTTTGTGTATCACTCATCACTTGATAAGCCGTTGCAAGCACGTCAGCAAGAGTTACATTAACGCCCATTTTTTTGGCAACGTGACATGCTTCATTTACTGTATTTAAGATTTTACGGCTAAATATGGGGGCTCTAAGGGCACCATTTTTTACGTTATAAAGTGCGGAAAGCGGATTGATGGCAATATTTATTAATAACTTTTGCCAACGAAGTTGGTTGATATGCTCACTAAAACGAATATTAGGTAAATTATTTAATTGTGATAATACCGCTTTATAGCGAGTTGCTGCAATTGCATTACAGCTGCCTAAAATACTCTCCCCGTAACCCGTGTGCGCAACCTTTATTGGTGTTACTTTAAAACCCGCCAAACGCGTGGTTAAAAAGTATAAGCCTTGTTGGCTTTGTAATTGGCACAATAAAGGGTCTAAATCACTGAGCCCATTATGTGATAACACAATATTGCAGTTATCGCTTAAGTAAGGTTTTACAAGTGAGAAAGCGTCATTTACTTGGTATGCTTTTACTGCAAATATAACCGTGTCGAGCGCCTTGGTTTTTAATCGATTTAACTGTGTTGTATTTAATACCGTTGCCGAAATTACCTGTTGCTGCTCATTATATTGGTAGTAGTAATTGCTTTTGCAATCCCCACTTCTCGTTATTAATGTGATCTGATTATTTGCACTTAAAAAGTGGCTATATAACAGCCCTATAGCGCCATCACCGATAATTACGATATTAGCCATGGTTGGGTTTTTTACCAATGTGGAATATCAATTTAATCGCAAAATAACTTGCTGCGCCTGCAAAGTCGGCAATAAAGTCGGCAACTGAAGCTTGGCGATAAGGTAGCATTCCTTGCATAACTTCAATAGCTGCGCCATACCCAGCAAGTAAAAATATTTGTAAGAGCAAAGGAATTTTAAAAGCTTTATCCATGACAACTGCGAGTATGAAAAAAATGCCAAAATGAGCCACTTTATCAACATGTGGAAATAGATTAGCAGCACCTTTAACTTCTTTAGCAAATAAAAATGTAAAGGCCACTATACTGATTAAAAATAGGGCTTGGTATACACGCCGAGTCACAGTTAATCCTAAAATAGCTTAAAAATAGAGCCGCAGTATATCAAACATATTTAGTATCGCACCTGAACAAAGCGCAGAAAAATGTAAAGATTTATGAAATAGACGGTATAATTGTCGTCAAATCCAAATTTAAATTAAAAACATTTTGTTAGGAGAGACACATGCCTTCATTTGATATCGTTTCTGAAGTAGAAATGAACGAAGCAAAAAACGCCGTTGATAACGCTAACCGCGAATTAGAAACACGCTTTGACTTTAGAGGCGTAGATGCGTCTATTGAGCTTAATGATAAAACAATCAAACTAAAAGCTGAAGCCGACTCACAAGTAATGCAGTTGTTTGATATTTTAGCTAATAAAATTTCAAAGCGTGGCATGGACGTTTCAAGCCTAGAGCTACAAGATATTAGCCGTGCGGGTAAAAATGTATTTCGTAATGTTGCGCTTAAGCAAGGCATTGAAAAAGATATGGCTAAAAAAGTAGTTAAAGCGATTAAAGACTCAAAAGTAAAAGTACAAGCTGCTATTCAAGGTGAAGAAGTACGCGTTACGGGTAAAAAGCGTGATGACCTACAAGAAGCAATGCAAGTAGTTCGTGCTGCCGATCTTGGTCAACCGTTCCAGTTTAAAAACTTTCGCGATTAAAAGCCTAGGGCGTGTTGATCTTTCGTGATTGATTTTGCAGCAGTATGTTTGGTATTTAGGCAAGGCAGAGCCTATGTCGTGTGGTTGTTCCCCATAAATAGGCGATAACGTAGTATAAATGCCAAACATGCGCTGCCCAAAGGGTTCTTTCTAGGGGCGATTAACTCTTTGTTGCTCGATTTTTACTTAGCCCACTCGGTTACAAACCTCGCGCCGCGATTAAATCGCCCCTATATTGAGCAAATTTCAATCCACAAAGGTCAACACGCCCTAGAGCGTATTTAAAAAGCCAAATAACATTGATGTTGTTTGGCTTTTAGTTTGGTTTACGGTTTAGCTATATCTTTGTTAAACCATAGCGCTTTATTTTTTCAATTAACTCTCTGTGCGGGATAAGCTGTTGCTGACAGTAATTAGCGGCTTGCGCTATTTGCTCCATGGTGAATGCCGCCTGTTGGTGCGCTTCAAAACGTGTGGCTATGGGTTGTAAGTTGGTGGGAAACTCCATACCGTACAACACATACAAGTAATTTTCTAAGTTAAAGCCTTCTAATGCGCTGGTGAAGTTATATTTGTTTGGCACAGTGTCACGCCATAAGGCTAAATTACTTTGCAGCGAATCGCTAATTGAGCTTGATGCTCGGTTATCTAGCCAAAACTGGCTGTCGTCACGACGTGAAATACAATAATGCAGCTTAATAAAATCAATTACTTTTTGCCAAAGCCCAGTAATATTGTCATTAAAGCGCTCGCTTATCGCGGGAATTGCTTTACGCGTTGCTGGGAAATTCTGCGCCAGCATCCGCGCCGTAATATCAAACACTAATAACCCTGTTGCTTCTAATGGCTCAACAAAACCTTGTGATAAACCAATGGCGATACAATTATTTTTCCATGGAGTTTTACGATAGCCTACTTGCATGGCAATTTTACGGGCGGTTAAATCATCTGCCTGTGGGCCGATATAGTCACGTAATGTTTGCTCTGCTTGGTCATCACTGGTGTGATTGCTTGAATAAACATGGCCAATACCGCGGCGGCTAGATAAGCCAATATCCCAAATCCATCCAGCCTCTTTTGCCGTGGCGTTAGTGTAGGGGTTAATAGGAGCATCTGGATTTTGATAAGGTACTTGAATTGCAAGGGCTGTATCGGCAAATAAAATATGGCTCTGGTCAATAAAAGGGACTTTAAGTTTATCGCCAAGCAATTTAGCGGCAAAGCCTGTGCAATCAATAAAAATATCGCCAGAGACCGTGCCAGCACACTTTGTTTGTAAACTTTCAATATCACCTGCAACATTGAGTGTTGCATCTAATACATCGGTTAGAATATGTTTAACGCCTAGCTTGTTGACAGCGTTGTCAGTGAGTAGCGCTGAAAACTTAGCCGCATCAAGGTGATACGCATAACTTGCCATCCCTTCAAATTCACGGTGAGTCATATTTTTAGGACCAAGCCCTTGATCGCACATATAGCCTTGAGTTGATACGCTATTGGCATAGCTGGTATTATTTTTATTAAGCAGCCAATACGGAGTCAGATCGAGCTCTTCAATATTTGGGTAGTTGAATAAATGGTGAAAGTAATTTTCTTTTTTGTTATCGGTAGGGTTATCTAGCCAATCAATAAACTTAATGCTGTGTTTGAAGGTCGCATCACACTGACGGATAAAATCTGTTTCGCTGATGCCAAAATGCGCTAATGTTTGGCACATAACAGGCACTGTTCCTTCACCTACACCAATGGTTGGAATATTTTTTGACTCAATAAGTGTAATTTGTACGCTTAATGGGTTGGTGCAGTTAAGCGTTTTAGCGAGGTGATTAGCAGTTAGCCAACCTGCAGTGCCGCCGCCAACAATGATAACTTGTTTAATTTGTTCCACTTTTATTTACTCCAACTTTAATTTGTCAACTTAAACAATGGCTTAGTTATTTTCGGATATGTACTATCACAATGATAAATAAAATTATCAGCTTTGAATGAGGTTACTTGATTAATTTACCTTTTTTAATACCCAATAGGTAGGATGAAATTTTTCAGGCTTTCTCAGTCTTTGGCTGTAAGTTGCACATGCAGGCCTTGATAAAGCCAGTTTAGCTATATAGACGTCCATTGACTTTCATCTCTAAAATAATCACAATAGCGGCCTATTTTCAAGGTGCTTGCTTACCCTCTCAGTAGATATTTCAAAGAATTGAAACTAACAGCAAGATAATCGGGAAGTTGGTGCGTGTTCATGATGATCACAATCCCAACACTGCCCCCGCAACGGTAATGTGCACAGCACAGAGTCCGGAGACCGGCCTTGAAGTAAACTTAAAATAACTTGTGCGGCGGGCGCAGGTCAGGGGATGTCATGTTAATCAAATCTACTTTAGGTGTAGCAATTGCTGCTGCATTATCTTTTTCTGCCTCAGCAGAACAATCAATCGAACGCATTACCGTTACAGCGAATAAATTTGAGCAATCAATCACTGATGTACTAGCAAGCGTTGCCGTTATCGAACGAAGTGATATAGAGCAAGCTAACTACAGAGATTTACCATCAATATTAAACACAATTGCTGGATTAGATGTTGTTCGTAATGGTGGTTTTGGCCAAAAAGCGGATGTGTTTGTACGTGGTGCAAGTGCAAAGCATGCTTTGATTTTAGTCAATGGTGTACGAATTAGTGACGGCAGCTCAGGCAGCGTATCATTAACGAATATACCCGTTAATAGTATCGAGCGAGTTGAGATTGTAAAAGGCGCAAGGGCTGCAATTTATGGCTCTGATGCAATGGCTGGTGTAATTAATATTATTACTCGCCAAGCAAGCAATAATACCGTATCAGCGACATTAGGTAGTGATAGTTACTCTAACTATCAAGTGGCGGGTGGGCTTGTAAAAGATGCTATCACTTTTAATTATAACTTAGGTTATGAAGATACGGATGGTTACGATGTAACGGGTAAAGACCCATCAAAGCCCGCCACTAAAGACCATGATGATGACGGTTACACGAATAAAAACATTGGCTTTAACCTAGCATATAAAACCGATAATGTAGGTGAATTTAGTGCACTTAGCCAATATAGCGAAGGCCAAGGGGAATATGATAGCGCGCGGGGAAATGATGCATACGATTTTGAAAACTATATAGCTAAATTAGGTTGGAAAAAAAGTTCAGCTACCTACACGCAAAGTGCATCTGTGAGCTTATCGCAAGAAGAAAATATCCAAACGGGCACAGATGTTCAGCAAATTTATAGCACTGAACGTATTGAATTTGAATACAGTGGACTCTACACCGTAACTGAAGAGTTAGATGTGACGGGTGGTTTTAACTACTTAAATGAAGATTTATCGGAATCGTCAGCTACATCATCTAAAGAAAAACGCGATAATGGAGCGTTGTTTGTGGGTGTATTTTACGACAATGATACATGGCTAGGTAATGCTGTAGTTAGAACCGATGATTATGATTTTCATGGACGTGCTAATACCTACACTACAGGTATTGGCTACAGAGCAAATAAGTCTGTAACCGTTCGTTTTAATCACGGCACTGCATTTAGAGCACCGTCATTAATCAACGCATTTGTAACCGAGAGCCAATGGTACGTACCTAATAAAAACATTAAACCTGAAGAAGCCGTCAATAATGAGCTTGGAGTTACGTTAGAAACCAAGTGGGGTCGTTACGATATCGCCATTTTCGACAATAATATTGATAACTTAATAGATAATAAATTCGATGCTGATACTGGGAAATATGTAGCAACCAATATTGACAAAGTATCTATGCAGGGGGTTGAGTTATCTGCTGATTTTGAAGGGTTAGGTTTTCAACATAACGTTAACTTGAGCTTTTTAGATGCGAAAGACGAAACAACTAATAAAGATTTACCGCGTAGACCTTCGGAAACATTTAATTATACGTTAAGTAAAAATTGGGGGGATTTTGATGCAAATATTGCTATGCAATATCGATCTTCTCGCCCATCAATCGCTTATTATAATACGGAGTTAGCTGCTTATACTGTGTTTAATTTATCGGCAAACTATCAATTGTCGGATGAGTTATCTTTCCAAGTTCGCATTGAGAATATAACAGACAAAGCGTATTTTACTGCAGGAACCGGTACTGCTGAAAACGGTCAACTATTAGGTTATAACAGCGCAGGGCGACAATTCTTTATTGGTGCAAGTTACCAGTTTTAATCAAGTTTGAAGTATAAATATACAAGCCCGATACGTTACTGTGTCGGGCTTTTTTTTGTGTCTAAAAATGCGGTTAACTAGCTAGGGCGTGTTGACCTTTGTGGATTGAAATTTGTTCAATCTAGGGGCGATTTAATCGCGACGCGAGGTTTGTAGCCTAGTGGGCTAAGTAAAAATCGAGCAACAAAGAGTTAATCGCCCCTAGGAAGAACCCTTTAGGCAGCGCATGTTTGGCATTTATACTGCGTTATCGCCTATTAATGTGGAGCAACCACACGACATAGGCTCTGCCTTGCCTAAATACCAAACATACTGCTGCAAAATTAATCACGAAAGGTCAACACGCCCTAGGTATTTTTTATAGTCTTGCTCAAACTTTTTCAGTTTAGGTGCAATAAGCAAGCTGCAATAGCGTTGCTCTGGATTTTCGCTGTAGTAATCTTGGTGATACTGCTCTGCAGGGTAATAAGTAACAGCAGGGCTTACTTCTGTCACTATGTCCTCACGTATTTGGCTTTGCAATTTTGCAATGTATGCATTTGTCTGCGCTTGCTGCTCACTATCATGATAATACACAACACTGCGGTACTGCGTGCCTATATCGTTACCTTGGCGATTTAGTTGAGTTGCATCATGTAACGTAAAAAACATTGCTAATAAGGTTTCAAAGCTTACAACAGTGCTATCAAATTCAATCTGTACGACTTCAGCATGACCGCTCAATCCCGTGCATATTTGTTTGTAGCTAGGATCCGTCGTATCGCCCCCCGTGTAGCCTGAGCTTACATTTAAAACGCCTTGAACTCGTCTAAATGCAGCATCGATACACCAAAAACAGCCACCACCAAATGTTGCGGTTTGATTTGTTGTACTCATTATTTGCTCCTCAAAATTATTAACTGACGCAGGTTATCTAGCGTATCAGAA
Organism: Pseudoalteromonas sp. NEC-BIFX-2020_015; assembly: GCF_012952265.1. NCBI lineage: Bacteria > Pseudomonadati > Pseudomonadota > Gammaproteobacteria > Alteromonadales > Pseudoalteromonadaceae > Pseudoalteromonas > Pseudoalteromonas sp. NEC-BIFX-2020_015. The sequence continues at coordinate 259,868 of NZ_JABCJL010000002.1, read as the reverse complement.
GAACGAGTAAACTAGGCTTTTATTTCATCGAATCTGTGACGCAAAAATAGCGTTGCGACTAGCAGACGCAACGCTATTTTAATATTAAAGCTCTTTAAGAGGCTTTTCAGCGGCTTGTTGATTGATTTTTTGTTGTAAAAACTCTGGTGATTGCGTGTTACGAGCCAGTGCATAATAGGCCGCAGGAACGACGAATAGCGTGAGTATTGTCGCGACTATAACTCCCGTAAATACAACAACACCAATAACCATACGACTTTCTGCGCCGGGGCCTGATGCAAGCACTAGTGGTACGGCACTCATAACGGTCGTTAGTGAGGTCATAATTATAGGGCGTAAACGTTGGCTGGCAGCTTGGATAATTGCTTCACTAAATTCTACGCCTTTGTCACGTAGCTGGTTCGTAAACTCAACAATCAAAATACCATTTTTAGCACTGAGGCCAATCAACATTACAATGCCTATTTGGCTGTAAATATTTAAAGTAAGCCCTGTTGCCCATAAACCAAACATCGCGCCCATTAATCCTAAAGGTACGGTTAGCATAATAACAAAAGGATGCATAAAACTTTCAAACTGAGCTGCTAATACCAAAAAGGTTACAGTCAGCGCTAGAATGAAAACATAGGTCATTGCTGATGCGCCTTCGTAATAAAGCTGCGACTCGCCTTTGTAATCAACGGCACCATCAATGTCATTTTCTTCCATCGCCACTTTGTTTAGAAAGTTAAGTGCTTCTTCTAGTGTGTAGCCATCCGCGAGGTTGGCACTGAGCGTGATGGCACGCATACGATTAAAGCGATTTAAACGCGACGCGGTGGCTTCTTCTTTAAGGCTTATTAAGCTATCAAGCGGGACCAGTTCACCACTGCGTGATTTTAAGTAAATATTGGCTATGTCGGTAGGATCTTTAAAGTCTGCTTTAGTTCCTTTTAAAATCACATCGTATTCTTCACCACGGTCAATAAACGTGGTTACGCGACGCTGCCCCAACATAGTCTCAAGCGTACGGCCCACATCAGAGACCGACACACCTAAATCAGCCGCTTTATTTTTATCAATGCTAACTAAAAATTGTGGGAACGTTTCTTTGTAGTCATGATCGATTCTTACTAAGCCTGGGTTTTCCTCAGCGCGTTTAATAATGCGATCACGCCAATCGGCCAGTTGATCATAATCATTGCCTTGGAGTACAAACTCAATAGGGCGTGATGAGCCACCTCCGCCAATACCGCGGCGCATAATTGCAAAAGCGCGCACGTCAGTGACCTCGCGCATTTTGCCGCTTATCTCATCCATGACTTCCCACGTTGAGCGTTTTCGTTCATCCCAGTCAGCCATGCCGATGATGGCAACACCGCCACTACCACCCCAACCAGGAACACGGACAAGCACACGACTTAACTCGCCTGACTCTGAGTAAGGCATTAAGCGTTCTTCAATTTTTGCCATGTTGGCCGCATTATTTTCGTAGCTTGCGCCTTCAGGGCCACTCATCATGATAAAGAAAGTTCCGCGATCTTCTTTTGGTGTTAGCTCAGATGGGATCTGTTGGAATAATGAATAACTAACAAAACCGGCAAGTAATAAAGTTAATGCTAACCCGCCAGAGCGAGTCATATTAGAGCGTAAAGCGTTTTGATAGCTGCGTTCTATTTTGCTAAATAGGCGATCCATGCCTTGGCTAAATTTACTTTGTTTTTCGGAGTGCTTTAATATTTTAGAGCATAATGCAGGGGAGAGTGTTAAGGCTGTTACGCTAGAGAAAAACACCGCAGCACTGACAGCCATAGCAAATTCAGTAAACAGCGCGCCAATACGGCCATCCATAAACACCAGTGGCACAAATACCGATATAAGCACTAATGTGGTTGCGATTATGGCAAAGCCAACTTCACGCGCGCCACGATAAGAGGCTAATAACGGTGGTTCACCTAGCTCGATACGGCGGTGAATATTTTCAAGCATCACAATCGCATCATCAACCACCAAGCCAATGGCCAGCACTAATGCGAGTAGAGTTAATAAGTTGATAGAGTAGCCCATCGCCAGTAAAAACATAAAACTACCCACTAATGCCACCGGTACTGTTACGGCAGGAATAAGTGTTGCACGAATATTACCTAAAAAGATGTAGATCACTAATACGACTAAGCCCATTGAAATAGCGAGCGTACTGTATACTTCGTTAATCGATTCATTGATGAAAATAGATGAGTCGTAACTGTCTTCAATTGTTGTACCTTCAGGGAGGTTGCGTTTGATTTTTTCAAGTTCGGCACGGGCATTATCAACAACGGTCAGTGTATTTGCTTTAGCTTGTTTTACAATACCAAGACCAATCATGTTGCGGCCATTACCGCGAAATAAACTTTCATCGTCAGCAGCTTCTAGGTGCACATCAGCGACTTCACCTAAACGCACAAGGTAACCGTCCTCACCGCGTTTTATGACAAGGTTTTGAAAGTCGCGCTGATCTTTATAGCTGCGAGCCGTTCGCACAGTAAAGTCACGGTCAATGGATTCAATTTCACCCGCAGGCAATTCAACATTTTCAGTACGTAGCGTATTTTCAATATCAACGCTGGTAATACCACGTGCTGCCATGGCTTGACGATTAAGCCATACCTTCATCGCATATTTACGCTCGCCGCCAACACGTACATTAGACACGCCATCAACGACGGCTAAACGGTCAACAATAAAGCGCTGGGCGTAGTCAGAAAGCTGCAATGAATCCATAGTGGTACTATTAAGTACAAACCAAGCAATAGGGCTTTCATCACTGTTAGATTTAGACACTTCAGGTGGGCGCACTTGCTCTGGAAGACTATCAAGTGCACGTGCTACTCGCTCACGTACGTCGTTTGATGCGGCATCAATATCGCGGTCAATATTAAACTCAATAGTAATATTTGAGCGCCCATTACGACTTGAAGAGTTAATACTTTTAATGCCTTCAATACCTGAAATACGATTTTCAAGTACTTGCGTTATTTTGGTCTCGATGATCTCAGCCGATGCACCAGAATATTGTGTGCTTACGCTAACAATAGGTGATTCAATATCAGGGTATTCACGCAGTGGCAGCATCGAAAATGCCACTAAACCAAATGTGAGTAACAATAAGTTGATAACAATCGCGAAGACAGGGCGTTTAACACTTGTATCAGTAATTTTCACAGATCACCCCTTCACTGTAACTTTACTGCCTGAACGAATTTTAATAATTCCTTCAGTCACAACAAGCTGGCCTGCACTAATTCCTTCATCAATTGCAACCCAGCCATTATGACGACCTGTTACATGCACCTCAACTTTAGTTGCGACACCATCCGTTATCTGAAAAACATAATGTTTGTCTTGTTGCGGAATAATCGCTTTTTCGGGCACCATTATTGCTTGATTTGAACTAAGCTCTAGTGCGGTATTAAGCAGCATACCAGGGCGTAATAAAGTATTGTTATTGGCAAAACTGGCTGTTACTTCAACACTGCGAGTTACGGCATCGATACGAGAGCTTACATGCGTTACTTTTCCTGTAAAGGTTGTGCCTGGGTAAGCGTCATTCTGTGTCATAACTTTCATACCAAGCTGTAATTGAGCTAAGTATTTTTCTGGTACTTTGAAATCAACTTTAATGATGCTGATATCATCTAAGGTGGTGATGGCGGTACTGTTATTAACGTATGCACCGACAGATATTTGACGTTTACCTAACACACCAGCAAACGGGGCTGTAATTGTCATTTCTGCTAATTTTGTTTTGGCATTATCTAATTTCGCTTCGGTAGCATCAACGCGTGATAACTGTTCTTCTAACAGTGATTTTGCCGTAGCTTGTGAGCGGGAAAGTTCCGTTAAACGTTGGAGTTGGCGTTTTTCTTCTCGTAGATTAATAGCTAGCTCTTTAACCGTTAGCTCTTCTTGTTGTGATTGTAACTGAGCGAGCTTTTGGCCTTTATTAACTAGATCACCATCTTTAAAGTAGATGTGAGTAATGTAATCATTTTGTGCGCTTTTTATATAAATTGCTTGATTAGCGCGTGCACTGCCGATAGCCTCAATAAGAATCGCATTTTCTTCACTTGCGACTGCGTGAGCCGTTACTTGTGTTGCCGAGCTTGTAAACCCAGATTGCTTACCTTGGCTGCTGGGTAAATAAAGATAAACCGATAACCCAATAAGTAGGGTAATAATAAATGGAAATAGCGCCTTGCCTGATTGCTTTGAGTACATCTTAGTAATACCAAAAAATTAATTGTATGTAGTGTACGAAATAACGGCGACAAAGAGCTGTCACGTATCTCGTAAATTTGTGCATTAGGCGTAAAAATAAAATTAATTACCTATTTGTACCTGTTTTTTATTTTAAAAGAGAGAGTTATGAAGTTTTCTACTACCTGTCGTCGTTGCTTGAAAATGCGAAAAATAGTACTTTGGGCAATTATTATGTTTGTTTTTTACATGGTTTTTTATCGTTATGGCTAAGCTTAAGTCTGACCCTGGGGTTTTAAAGCTAAGGGCTCAAGGTGCTTGTCATGGCATAGAAATTTTGCTGGTTGGTGCTTTTGGTGTAATATTTATTATGCTTTTTAACTTACTGCGCCCAGGTGAGATTAGTATTGTTGAAATATTTTTAATAAGTATGTCGATTGCCGCTGTGTTTGTTGGTTTTTTGAAAACCCAAGAACCTTTTTATAGTTTAATAATTGCAGAACAGTATCTTAGGTATGAACATAAATACGGGTATTGGGCTTTAACGCATGCTAATTTTAATCATGCGGGTATACCTAAAACCGACCAAACATTGGAAAAACTTGAGTTAAATGCTGTAGGTATTAAACTTAACGATACAGATGAATTTTTATTGCAGCTATCACCAAGAATTGCTGGTAAATTATTAATTGAGCAGCGCCATCTTTTTATGCAGGCAGTCCAAAAACATTGCAAAAATGGCAATTGCCCATCAGAATGGTTAAGTGAAGATAATTTTTATACCTCTACCAATGGTCGCAACTTTAATGGATTAATCGCAATGTTCGCAAATAGAATGCGACATTTACAGCAACTTACAGGGTATGATTTATTGTTGCCCGCGAGTGTATTGGACAGAAATATCTGGGATTTCTGCCAAAGTTTAAATACCTGGAAAAGAAACCCTAGGGTATTTATTGAGTCCCAATTAAAGGCGAAAAGCCAAAATAGATGTTAGTAGGATGAAGCGATGAGTCAAGATAGATCTTTTATTAAAAGTGGCCGAAATACAATAATCCACAAAGAGAAAAAACTCGATTTAGTTATCGTGAACTCTGAAACTCACCCTAAAATAAAAGTTACTCAAAACGGTTTAGAGCCATTTAAAGAAGATCTGCCAAAAAATCGCCGTGAGGCAAAAGAGCGTTACTTAGATATGGTTTATATTGGCAGTGCTGATGTGTTTGGTGAAGAAAAACGTTTATTGTTCATTCAGGCATTGGATGGGCGTGAATACAAAGTAGATTATAGTAAAATCGGTACTAAACTGTTTGTTCGTATTCATCAAGATAGTTATTTATAGTATTTACTTCTTACTGGCACTGTAGTTGCTTAATATATAAATTAGCGTAGATTTTAATACTACGGAATTTATTTGGTTAAGATGAGGACGCAGTGTATGAAATCCCCTTTAATGGTTTGTTCACTTTTAGGTTTATTGACAGCGTGTGGTGGAGGCGGTGGAGGTAATGATAACCCCGTTATTGCTGCATCAGTGAATGCAGGTGTTGATCAACAAATTATCGAAAAAAGCGAATTTACAATCGAAGCGAAAGGCTCTCCTGTTGACGGTACATACACGTGGCAAAGAGTGAGTGGTCCAATAGTTGAAGGTTTTCCTTTAGAAGGCGCTTCTCAAACCGTACTTGCACCTGACATTAAAGCCGACAGTGAGCTTGTGCTGCGTGTTAACTATCAAAGTCCAGATGGTAAGTTAGTCAGCGATGATGTGCTGATTAGTATTCAGTCGAATAACCAACTTCCTCAAGCAGTCGTAACCCAAACTGCACCCACAATACTGCCGTCAGTTTATCAAGATACAATTACTTTAAGTGCAGCTACATCAATCGATCCAGATGAAAATGGCAGTATTAGTAGCTACAACTGGCAAAAAATTGCAGGTCCAACACTCGAAATCAGTGATTATAAAAGCCAAACTATTAGCTTTACTCATCCGTTGTTGGATAAAAACACCACGGTAATATGGCAGTTGACCGTTGTTGATGATGAAGGCGGTGAGGCAAGTACGCAGCATACTCATATACTTAATAAAACAAATAATGTGGTGATAGCTAAAGCGGGTGAAGATCAAAGTGTTATTGAGCTTGAAAAAGTAACGTTAAATGCAACGAATAGCGAAGTAGTGACCACAACATTTAATTGTCAGTGGGAGCAAACCGTTGGAAGCGTTTCATTAGATAACCAAGATCAATGTATAACTTCGTTTATAGCCCCGACAACCGATGCAGTTAATACCATGACATTTGAAGTGACGGTTACAGACAGTCAAGGACGTTCGGATAGTGATACCGTTGATGTTGTTGTGAACTCAAAACCACTGGGCTTGATCAATGATACTGGTATGGCAAAATGCTTTAATAATACCCAAGAAATAGCATGTACTAGTCCTGACTTTCCACGCCAAGACGCCGCGTTAGGACGCGATAGCGTTGTGGGTACGCATATAGATAAAGTTGGCAAAGGCGAGCTGGCATTTGATTTCACCAAACTCAATGAATTCGCCGATGAAATTGCTGACGATGCAGCGGACTTTAGCTGTATTCGCGATAATGTTAGTGGCTTAATTTGGGAAGTGAAAAGCCCTAACACAGGCACACTGCCAAGTAGTACACAACTTCGAGAAGGGCAAAATCACTACACGTGGTATTTAACAAGCAGTAATGGCATACAGCAGGGTAGTGTGGCGGGCTCTTCAGATACGTGTTCAACAATATCTCATTGTGGCCTACAAGCTTATGTTGATGCCGTTAATAGCCTAGATTACTGTGGCGGAACAAACTGGCGTGTACCAACTTACCCGGAGTTATTGAGTTTGTTAGATTACTCAAAACAGGGGCAATCTGTGCTTATTGATAGTGATTTTTTCCCTAATACACCAAGTGTCAGTTTACTCACTCATTTACGCTATTGGAGTGCGCAAACAGCTGCTGATGGCACCAGTTTATCGCAGGCTTATATTATTGATATGAATGATGGTAATGACTTGGCGTATCCAAAAAATAATACTGCATTTGTCCGCTTAGTAAGAACAGCAGGAGAATCACAATGAAAATAGCCTTAATCAGTCTTTTACTCTTGAGCCCTGTAATGGCCGTTGCGCAATCTTGTTATGATGGTATCCCAGAAACAACACCCACAGAGCGTTTTACAGTTAATACGGATGGTACGATAAGTGACAGCGTTACAGGATTAATGTGGCAAAGCTGTAGTTATGGACAAACTTATAATAGTGATAGTGGTTTATGTGAGAATAATGCACTAAAAATTACTTGGCAAGAAGCATTACGGGGGGCTGTAAATGATCGCACCGGTAATTATAGCAATTGGCAAGTACCAAGTATTAAAGAACTCGCTAGTATATTAGAGCACCGCTGCGTTACCCCTAGTATTAATGAGAGCGTTTTCAAAGGCAATAAAAGTGAAAACTACTGGACTAATACGTCGGGGATAGCTGATAAAACATTTGCATGGGTGTATCAATTTGATAAAGGGCTTAACAGCCTACATGCAAAAACTTCTAATGTTTATTTGCGCTTTGTTCGTTATGAAAAATAAATATCTTTAACGAAAGTAACGTTTAAATACTTCTAACCGCGCATGTTCTAGCGCGGTTTTTATATCTGCGCCTTTAATGCCTTGGTCAATAAATTGCTTTGGGTTGATTGCTCTTGCTTCTTTGCTGGCTTGAAGCAGTAATTGCTGATTTTTAATTACTGAACAATTAGCTATCTCTATGGCCTTAAGTACGGCACTAAAGCGTTCAGGACGTCGCCATAAATCAAGCTTATTACAGCTAAATAAAAGCTGTTCAGGGTGTATTGTAGCGCTTGTTAAAACATCTTGATGCTGCGAGGCATGCAGGGCAAGATCACGCACATCATTAGGTAACCTAATTGCTTTAGCGATTGCGCTTATTTCATCGCTATTGAGTTTGCTCGTGATTTGGCTAAATAGCAGCGCATTGTCGGTAATATTATATTTTTTAGCATACTTAAAGCGTGCTTGCAGCTTTTGGAATAGCTGATCATTCCATATATTTGCTAAAGCGGGGCTAATCACACTAAGCGCGTTGAGATGTGCCAGCGTATTTAAAAAATGATCAAAAGCACCATCGGTCAATGACTTTTCGCATTCTAGCCAAATGCGTTCAGGTGTTAGAGTATTTAATTCACCGCGTTCGACCATTGCCTTTAATAAGCTTTGTGTCTCTTTTGCAATTGTAAAACCAAGGTAATGATAACGCGCAGCAAAGCGAGCGATGCGAAGTATACGTAGCGGATCTTCACTAAATGCTTGTGAAACATGACGTAAAATACGAGCATCTAAATCTCGTTTTCCGTGATAAGGGTCTATTAAGCTACCATCTTCTGCTTTTGCAATTGCATTTACAGTTAAATCTCTACGGCGCAAGTCATCTTCAAGGGTTACATCGGGAGAAAACTCACATACAAAACCTGTGTACCCTTTTCCTTGTTTACGCTCTGTGCGGGCGAGCGCGTATTCGTCTTTGGTTTGTGGGTGCAAAAAAACAGGAAAATCTTTACCGACCTGTTGATAGCCTTGCTTGAGTAGTTGCTCCGAAGTTGCACCGACGATTACATAGTCACGTTCCTTGATGACCCGCCCTAATAGTTCATCACGAACTGCTCCACCGACCAAATAAACTTGCATATTTCACCCTAAGTATTAACTGTGCAGGTTATTTTACGTTATTTCACGAATAAAATGCTAACAAGGTTTTCACTTAGCGCATTTTTTTGCCATTATAGACGCTGATTTACTAAGCAAGGATATTTAGGGTGTATTTAAGCTATTTTGGCTTGTCAGAAAAACCGTTTTCAATCGCGCCGAATCCACAGTACTTATTTTTAAGTGAACGCCATAAAGAAGCTTTAGCGCATTTGACCTATGGGTTAGGCGAAGCGGGAGGGTTCGTTTTATTAACTGGCGAAGTGGGTACGGGTAAAACTACGCTAACGCGAAGCTTGCAAGATCAGTTGCCTGAAAATACCCAAGTGGCATTAATTTATAATCCCGCACTTTCTGAATTAGAGTTATTAGCCAGTATTTGTGATGGATTTAGTATTGGTTATGATGAGCAAAATGCGACTCTAAAAACGTTAACAGATGCAATTAAAAAACACTTAGAAGCAAATCATGCTAGTGGTGGCCATACAATTTTAATCATTGATGAGGCACAGCTGCTATCGCCCGATGTATTAGAACAGCTACGTTTGTTAACGAATATAGAAACGAATCATAAAAAATTATTACAAATAGTATTAATTGGTCAGCCTGAATTAAACGATTTACTTAAACGTAATGAGTTGCGTCAATTGGCACAGCGGATCACGGCTCGCTATCATTTACTGCCATTAACGCAAGGGCAAACATTTGCCTATGTAAAACACCGACTTTACGTTGCAGGTTGTGATCGTACAATTTTCACTCAAGATGCATTAAAGGCATTATACTTGCTGACCATGGGCGTTCCACGGTTAGTTAACTTATTGTGTGAGCGATGTTTAGTAGGCGCATTTTCTAAGCAACTCATGATGATAGATAGCGATATCGTGATGCGTTCAGCACAAGAGGCTTTGCCGCCAACAACGTTAAGCAGTGAACTAAAGACTGATAAAACATCTTACCATTGGCTTTTCCCTGTGGCTTTTTTAGTCGTGCTTAGTATGGGTATTGGCTTGTCGTTTATTTTTTAGTAGTGGTAATTTATGTCGTATTTATTAGATGCATTAAAACAATCGCAACAACATGATGAAGCTGCAGCGCATGATCGCACTGCTGAGCAAGAAAAACAGCAAAAAGAGTTACAGCGTTATCGTTTCATTGCTATCTCATTGGGTTTACTAGTCGGCTTTATATTGACACTCATGGCTGGCTTTTCAATTGGTAAATGGTTGCAGAACAGTCAAGGTGATGCACTTGTAGCGTCAGATAAAATTATTGCTGTTGGCGTAGAAGAAGAAAAGAAAAACGATGCGGTCCCACAAGTAACGAATCAAGTGCCCGTTAATAACACTACGGCACAACCAACAGTTAGTGCGGTTGTGCCGCAAATTGTAGCACAGCCACAACCACAGATAGTTCAGCCAATTAATCAGCAAATACCTCAACAAAACTCGGGTCAATACCAGTGGGTGCAAGTACCTGTAAATACAGTGCCGACTTATTCGCAAAGTCAACCAATGCTAGTACAAACACCGAATGGCTATCAGCAAGTTTATACCGCGCCACCTCAGCAACAATATAACCCGAATGTAATGCAAGTACAGCAAGTACAACAAGCATCAAATACCAGCGCTAGCAGTATCGATATGAGCAAATACAAAGTATTAGGTAAGCCGTTAGGCGAACAAGCACCGGCCAAACCTAAACCAGTAGCCACTGTGACCGAAGAAGAGTTAGAGATTGTACCTACAGCCCTTAAAAATGCATTTGCACGTGCCATTGAAGATACGCAAAATACGCAGACTCACCAAATAACGCAAGGGACTAAAAATTCATCTTATGCAGAACCGATAGAGTTGTTACCCGATGCTTTATTGGCTTTAATACCACAGATTAAGTATCAAGCGCATATCTACTCATCATCACCGGATAAACGTTGGGTGAAACTTAATAACCGTGAGTTATATGAAGGCGATAGAATGGGCGACTTTAGAATTTTAGAGATCACTCCCGAGCAAACCGTATTGAGCTTTGATGATTATGAGTTTAGCTTAAAGGCGCTGCAAGATTGGCCACAGTAGGGGGATTAACTCCCGAGTATCTACATGGATGTAGCTACTCGAATGTATAGGCGTGAGCAGGACATGGAAGCTTTGCTCTAGTTTTGCTTAGCCCACACGATTACAAATCTCACGCCGCGATTAAATAGCCCCTCGTTTAAAACTGATAGCTGAGCGCCACTTTAATTGTACGCCCAAAAATTGGCCGACCATAAAACAATGGCTCTTGGTGGCTTAAATCATCCCTGGGATTTCCCTCTGTTAACCCCAATGTGTTGGTCATATTTTTCACTTCAAATTGAGCACTTAGTTGCTCAGAAATCGTCAATTCTGCAAATAAGTCCCATGTCTGATAAGCCGGTAGCGAAAATTGGTTCGCTATATCAGAGTAGCGTTCGCCAATATAAGACCAAGTAAGAGCGACAGTGGCTGGCCCTGCTTGGTATTGCGGTGTTAATCGCAATTGCAACTCAGGGGTGCGGGTTATTTGATTTCCGTTGTACTGGCTCTGTGGTAGTTGTTTTGGTATGCCATAAAACCCTGCGTCTTGCCAAATACCAAGGGCACTGAATTGCCACGTTTTACCATGTTGATAGTAATATTCAAACTCCAAGCCTTGGGTTTGGGTATTGATTAAAATAGCCTGTTGTGAGCTTGCCGCGCCGCGATAAACAGTAAAGGGTAAAGGGTCAAAGTTAGTATCAAACACAGTACCGCTAAATTGCCATTGCGGTGCTTGATAGCGCAGGCCAACTTCACTTAACGTTAAACTGATTGGCTGACCAAAGTTTTGTTGTTCTTGTTGTGCAGCTGTTTTTGCCCAACCTCGACCGTTGCCATAATTAATTAATCGAGGCATTTCAAAAGCGTTGGCATAACGAGTAAAAATAGCTAATTGTTCACTAATTTGGTAATTAGCGCCTAGAGTTAATGCATTTTGGCTAAATGAATCACTGAGTGTACTTGCTGGTGAGTAGTGTGAGTAATAGCGTTTTGAGGTGTTAGTTTGCGATGTTTTCCCTTGAAAAGTTGTGCTTGTTAAATTGAGATGCTCATTACGCAGGGCTAAATCAACTCTCAGGTGATCTGTTACTTGCCAATCAACGCTTGCATAAAATGAATGAGATCGAGAGCGGCCTTGGCCTTTTAAATATACGGGACCTGCATAGGATAAAAATCCTTGCTCGGTAAAGTTGGCTACTACATTATCTTGTTCATCCACCAGTACGATATCAAGGCGTTCAGGTTGATGCTTTACATCTGTCAATATTTGCCCAAGCCACAAATCTAAAGGTAATGAGCTAAAATCGCTGTGAGCATAAATATGACCTAAGCTGAGAGACCAGTGTGTCTGCTGGTAATCCGTATTAAAGTGATTAATAAATTGCTGTTGTTTATAGTTAGAATGGAGTGGGTAACTTGAAGTGATAAGGCCATTACCGTTAAGTTTCTCTGGATCTGAAATAAGCATTTTATCATGATGACGCAGGTATTTTGCCTGTAATCTTGTATCGCTAAAGCTATTTTTAAAGTCGCTAATATCTTTATGTTGCAGCCTACTTTTTGCATCTAAAATAGTGTCGTTCCCTAAATTCATTAAAGTATAAAAACGATTACTTAGGCTTGAATAGCGCGCATTATTATTAATGGATACGTGCTCAGATAGCGACGATTTAAATTCCATGGTATAGCTATTCATTAAGGTGTGTTGTGCGTCTTCTAAATCATGCTTTGTTATACCTTCAGGTGTGTGGAACTCTAACCAGCGCAAATCATTACTAAGCAATGTGCCGTAGTCATAAGGTAAGCTCGATAGCTCATTAATAGCCCCATAATTTTGCATTACTAAAGGCGCATAAAAACTGGTTTTATCGTTTAAATGTTTGTAGCTAAAATCGAGCTCGAAATCATCATTTAACCAGCTAAGTCGAGTGCTAAATTGGCCACCTAAATCGCTATTAAAGCCCGATTCGCGAATGCCGTTAGAGGCTCTATAAAAACCACCGACTGTATAAAAAAAATTATCATTGATCGGCCCGCTAAGTACGCCATCTAGGCGGGTATAACCATAGTTAATTGCTTGACTCAGTTTGACTAAATTAAAAGGCGTCTCAGTACCACGCCTACCAATGTAATTGACCATAGCAGCGGGACCATTGAGAGTAAAAATACCACTGCTGCCGCCACGCACAGCTTCAATTGTTTGGTGAGTTAAGTCTGGACGTAAAAAAAAGTCACTCCAAATACCATCATACGTAATGGGCAAGCCGTCTTCCATTAGGCTAATAAAACGAAAGCCTTCCCCTCCTCTGAGTCCACGCGGAGAGACGTTGTTATTTGTTTCACCGCCAGAGTCTTCAACCCAGAAACCTGTAACACCTTTGAGAATTTCAGCACTGGAGTAGGGGGTGTGTTTAGTCAGCTGTTGAGTTGATAATTGAGTTATCGCGATGGATGAATTTATAATGCTGCGGTTTTTCCCACTCACCCCAGTGACGATGATCCGTTCAAAATCATGTTCCTTCACTTCGTGCGACTCAGAAGCGGTAATGAAGATACGCTGTTGCGAATGCACCAAACTGTATTGATAGTGACTATTGGTTAGGGTTTTAATCAGTACTTCGTCGAGCGTGAAAGTCCCGTCTAAATGGGTTAGGACGACTTCTTCAGATAATGCGGCAGCACTAAGTTGCCAGCCACTTTGATCAGCGATATCAAGTAAACGCTGCTGTAAGTTGGCAGGTGGTAAATTAAAAAGGTGCTCAGAGGTAGCATGGACATAACTACTAAATAGCATTAACCAAAGCAGTAGCTTGGTTAATAACTTTAATAACATTACTTGGCTCATCGTTTTCATCGCTGTTCAAACTTTGTACCATTTTTAGCGCTGTTGCGCCATGCCATTTTGAGCTAATTTGCTGTTAATACAAACAATGATCCTTGCTGCGAGATTGTGATCGGATAGATCTTATCTAAACTATTTACCCACGAGTCAATTTCGCTCGTCAATAATGTACCGTTATAAGTAAGTTGAGCGAGCTCTTGATTATCCAGTGTTATTTGTAGATCACTGTAGCGGGCGACATCATTGAGTACATCACCTAAGCGGGCATTTTGATATACCAAGCGACCCTGTTGCCAGTCCATCATCAAATTATCACCCAGAGCTCTACTGTGGATAACCGCACCCGTTTTAGTTACTTCAGCGGCTTGCCCTTGGGTTAATTTGATTATGTGTTGTTGCGCTACAGACACTACGCCCTCTAATACATCAACACGAATAGAGGATGGGTTAGCGCGTACATTAAACACAGTACCTAACGCTTCAACCTGGCTCTGCTGGTGGCGTACTATAAATGGACGTCGTTTATCTTTACTAACACTAAACAGCGCTTCGCCTTGGTACAACGTGAGCTCTCGAAACGTGTCACTGTAACGTACTGCTAATTGACTGTTAGCGCCTAAATTAACACGGCTGTTATCAGCTAAGGTGATACTCTTGTGTTCATTAATTGCAGTTTGAAAAAACTCATTCTGTATATTAATGGCAGGTGAGGTCTTAGTTGTTACGGCTATGCTTTGCCTTACAGGTCGATCCGTATTTATAAAAATAGTAAAGCTGAGCAAGCAAAATGCGGCAGCAATAGCAAAGTACCGTGTAAGAGGTTGCTTTTTTTCTGACGGAGTTACAATCGAAATAGACTCTATATCGGCCAACTGTTCGGTGACATAAGTTGTGTCTAGCTGCGCAGATAGTTGCCAGAGTTGCTGCATTTTATAAAAAATATCACTGTGCAGCTTGCTCTGTGCAAGCCAGTCGTTAAGAGCTTTAGGGTATTCAGTGCTGTTTTTCTCTTCTAGCAACAACAACCAGTCAGCAGCTTGCTCTTCAATAATCGATAAATCGTCAGGTGATGGGGTCATGCTAATATCCTTAAAATTCATGATTAAAGCTCATGTTGTAATTGTTGATAGCAATGACGAACTGCGCGCAATACATATTTTCGTACCATACTGGGTGATATTTGTAAGGTCAAAGCTATCTCTTCATAGCTTTGACCTCGAATTTTATACAATAAAAAAGCCAGTCTGCATTTATCAGGTAAGCTGGCGAGAGACTTTTCCATTTCTTTAAGTAACTCTTGATTATGAAGACTCTTTTCTGGATTGGCACTTGTATGAGGCTGTGGTATTTGATCGCTATCACAAGTAAAGTCATCAAAAGGGCTACGTGATCTACGACGTAATTTATCAATTGTTAGGTTAGTTGCTATTTTATATAAATAAGCTGCAATGTAACTGCTTATTTCAGCTTGTTCTAACCCTAATAGTTTAACAAATGCTTCTTGAGCTATATCTTCGGCTTCACGTTGGTCTAACCCTTTGCTCATTATATGGCGCACCAACTTTTGTTGTTGCTCTAAAAATAGTTTTTCAACCTGCTGACGACGTACTGTTAACTCATCGGCATGGCTTTTTATCGTATTTGGATGGTGCTTTGCTTTTCCCCACATTGGTAGCAAATTACTCATTGAAAATCCTTGTTGAAGCTAACCCTTGTTATCTAAACGAACGAAAGGTGCTATTTGAGAGTAATTGATTTTAAAAAAGCCCTAAATACACTTTTAGTATTAGGGCTAAATGGGACTATTGTACGGCGATCTCATCAATATACAGAGGGAGTTTAGGGATCTGGCTATCGTTAGATTGCTTGCTATTAATGGCAATGACTTTTAAATAACGGACTTTTGTTGGTGGAAAACTAAATACAGACATTGGCCCTTGAGGATCAGTTACATTGATCAGGGGTTGCCAGTTTTGTTGATCATTCGATCCAAATACTTTGATTTTAGTTGGTGGGTGCAGCTGTCGATGACGGCCGCTGTTATAGCCCAAGCTGACTTGCTTAACTAAAATGGTATCCTCAAAATCTATGATCGCATTAAGATCGCTGTCGTAAAAAATAGCGTAATCATCTGCACTATAGAATTGATCATAAGCAAATTGACCATCTTGCAATTTTAGGGCTGAATCCCCAGTTGCGGGGTAGGCTAAAGTTATTTTTTTACCGATTGCTAAGTGCGGCAATAGTGTTAATCGCGCATCGCCAACAAGCCGCCCAAGCGAGATCACATAGCTTTTAGCGCGCAGCTGTGTGTATTCAGTGATCGACAGTGGTTGTTGATATAGGGATGACGAAAGTGTTGGTTCGCTGCCATCTAGCGTGTAGTAAATGCTTGTATTAGCGACTTCAGTGGTGATTTCAGCTAATAGTCGAGTGCCTTTAATGGTGCTACTAATGATTGGTTTATACGCACTTTTAGCTGTATAAATATGCATTTGCTGATAGCGTTTTAATAGCTCAGGTAGGCGATTTTGACTATAGTCCGGCCACGATTTATTGTCTGTGCTAGACCACAGTGTTTCGGCCAGCGCACTTAAGCGAGGAAACAGCATATATTCTGCGTGGCGCGGCGTTTTAATGTATTCAGTCCATAATGCACCTTGAGCACCAATTATATAGGCTTGTTGCTCTGAGGTTAGGTGGTTTGGTTGAGGATTATATTGATAGACATGTTTTAAGCCAGACAAGCCATGAATGGCTTTAGGTTCGTCTAGGTTACGTGACTGATATGCATCTAAATAAATGTATTGATATGGGCTCATGATCACTTGGTGACCCATTTTTGCTGCTTGAATGCCTCCTTCAGTGCCTCGCCACGACATGATGACCGCATCGTCGGCAACGCCGCCTTCGAGTATTTCATCCCAACCGATTACTTTTTTATCTAGTGCTTGAACAATCTTAGCAACCCGCTTAATAAAGTAACTTTGTACTTGCTCTGGGGTGGTTAAGTTATGTTGTTGCATTAGTTTTTTTACCACAGGGCTTGCCAGCCATTGCTTTTTAATAACTTCATCGCCGCCGATGTGTATGTATTGACTGGGAAATAGCGTGGCTACTTCTTTATAAATGACAGCTAAAAACTCAAATACATCTTCTCGTGGGCACAGTACATCTTCAAAAATACCAAATTGTGCTTGTACACTCACAGCTTGTTGATGACATGATAGCTCAGGATAAGCGGCAAGAATAGCGGTGCTGTGGCCAGGAATATCAATCTCTGGGATCACTTCAATATGGCGCGCTTTAGCGTATTCAATCACTTCTTTAATTTGTGCTTTAGTGTAAAAGCCAGATACCGGTTGATTATCAAACAGAGGCTTATAGTCGTATGTGTGACCAACAATGGTATTAGGGCGAGTAGCACCAATAGTGGTTAGTTTTGGGTAGGCGTCTATCGCAACTCGCCAGCCCTGATCGTCCGTTAAATGCCATTGGAAAACATTGAATTTATGCATTGCGAGCCAGTCGATATAACGTTTAACAAAGGCGACATCAAAAAAATGCCTGCTTACGTCCAAATGCATACCACGATAAGCGAAGCGGGGTTCGTCGCTAATCATTACTTGCGGGATCTGCCAGCTTTGGCGATTAATCGGCATGCGTGATTCTATCTCTGTAGGCAGTAATTGACGCAGTGACTGCATTGCCCAAAAAAGCCCTTTAGCAGTTGGTGCTGTGACTTCTATAATGTCTTTTTTGACTAATAATTGGTAACCTTCATCGCCAAGAGGTAGATCGACTATTTTGAAATTTATACTGCTTTTAACTGTTTTATCAGCTTGTGATACAGCTAATTGATAACCCGTAGGCGGACGCAAAAATGCTGAGAATTGTTCAGCAACAAGCTTTGCATCTAAATGGTTATAGGTCACTTTACTGGCGCTAGTTAGACTAAAATGGCCTTGCCTAAATTCAGTGCTGCTTGGCTTTGGAGTGATATATGCCGTTGCAAAGTAAGGCATTAACAGCAATGAGAGTAGCAAAAAGCTGTTTTTGAGGTATTTACAAAAAGGTGTTCGGTTCATTGTAACTTCCTGGAAAAGCCCGCAATGGCGAGCTTGGTAAACTAATTAACACTGGGCATAGCGAAAATTAGTAAGGGGACTTTAAAAATTAAGAGTGAGAGAAGCACTGATTGTGCGTCCTAAAATAGGTCTCGCGTAGTAATAATCATAGCCTGCTTGCACATCGTTAATCGCACGTGGGTTGCCTTCAGTTAACCCTAACTCATCGCTCAGGTTGCTGGCTTTTATGTGCAGTGCTGCAGTATCGTTGAAGCGATAATTTACGCCCATATCGATAGTGGTATAGGCTGGTAATTCAAATTTATTTTCACCGTCAGAATAACGCTCGCCTAAATGATGGACTGTAAAATACACATCACCGTCATCAAAATAGTAAGTCGGGGTTAAACGTAATTGTACTTTGGGTGTTCGTTTAACTTGCTTACCTTCCCAGTGTGCAAAAGCACCAGTAAAGCCTTCCATTTTAGGCTTTTGTACTACACCGGTTAGTTCCAATTGTAATGAATCAAGTGCTTGCCAAACGGCTTCAAACTCAAGACCATCAGTAATCGTATCTATAGTCTGATTGGCTACATCACCATTGCTACCAGTAAAATTACGCTCTACCAAGTCGTTAAACTTGGTTCTAAATAATGTTGCTGAAGCACCTAATGTATCACCAGAGTAACGTGCGCCCAGTTCAGTAAAAGTAAGGTTAACGCTGTTATTAAAATCGGCAGTAATACCAGCATGAATATTTTGCCCATGACTCATCAAACGTGGCATTTCAAATGCATCGGCGTAGCGGCCAAAAACAGAAACATCGTCGCTAAAGGTGTAGTTAAAACCAATCGTCCATGCAGTTTCTGTTTCACTGCGTTTTTTAGATAAATATTTTTTTGAAGTTGTATCTACATAATTATTAGCCAGATTATTATCTACATCATTGCCATTTTCATCAAAAGCGCCAGCAACGGGTTTTGCAAATTCAGTACCTGAAGCTGTGCTATTTAGTTCTAGCCATTCAATACGAATACCACCATCAAGACGTAGGTTATCAGTTGCTTGGAATTGCTCATTTATGAACAATGAATTTGAAGTGCTCGTACCAAACGCGGTTGCTTGACCCCAGCCTGGGGCATAGCCAGTTGAGCCATTATTTGTGAGTTGACCAACGACTTGTTGATTGTTATCAACAGCGACAATATCAAGTAAGCGAGCATTGTCTTTTACTTCGGTTAAAAATTGCGATTCCCACTTATCGACAGGTAAAGAATCAGCATCCACATACGCAAATAACCAACCCATAGTGATCGTATGTTGATCGCCTTCATAAGTGAAATTAAGCTTATTTACAAATTGATCAGCGTCATAGCGGGAGTACAGTGGATAACTGGTAGTAACTAAACCGTTGCCATTTAAGTTACTTACATCAGTGAGCATTTCACCACTATCAACATAGCGGTAGCGTGCTGCTACAGCGCCATCACCAGCAAATTGATCTATCATCGATAAAACATCTTGTTGACCAAGACGATCATTGGCGTTAACTAAGGTGGAGTTATCAAAGTTAAGTAAAATATACATGTCGTTTTCAAAGCTTGAATAACGTCCTGCGGTATTAAGTAACCAGCGATCATTTAGCTCCCAATCAAGGTTGTAGCCTAGGGTGCTAAACTTTGTGTGTTGACCATCTTTGAGGTCGCGAGTTTTATAACTGCCATCTTCTTGTAGGTAATTTAATAGTCGCTGGCCATTACCGATTAACGTACCGTGTTTTGGATCAACGCCGGGAATGCCTTTAGGGCTTTTCTGATCTTGCAGTGGGATTGGTACAAAAAAGGTGGTGTGATCATTTAAATGTTTAGCAGATAAGGTAAGCTGACCTTTATCAAATTCACGTACTAGATTTAGACGTAACTGACCTCCGTGATCGGCTGTAAACTCTGTGTCTCTTACACCATTGGATCGACGATAAAAGCCACCAACTGACATTTTCCAATCATCGCTAATTGGTGTACCGTAAAAAAACTCACTGCGATACATTCCATAATCGGCCGTTGTGAGACGAATTGTCGCTTCTTCTACATCATCAGGTTTACGCGTAATAAAGTTAACTAATGCTGCGGGACCATTGGTAGTAAGTAGGCCTGAAGTACCACCACGTACAGCTTCCATATGTTCTATTGTAATATCTTGACGTTGGTAAAAATCAACCCATACACCATCATAAACGACCGGTAAACCGTCTTCTTCAACACCTATATAACGAAAACCTTCACCACCACGTAAACCACGAGGTGCTACATTATTATTGGTTTCGCCGCCCGAATCTTCAACCCAAAAACCAGGTACTGCCTCAAGTAAATCAGCAGTGCCTAATGGTGCTTCTCGGGCTAATTGATCGGCATCTAATGTGGTAATTGATACAGATGACTCCAGTTTGGTTTGGCCTCGGCCACCGCTGCCAGTGACGACAATACGTTCAAGATCGAGTAGCTTTTTAGGTTGGGCGTTTTCTTGTGCGTGCGCAAAGTTTGCACTGACAAGTGCGCTGGTGATTGCCAATGCAATAAGGTGTTTTGGAGCTGTAAAATAGTTGTTGTTCATCGTATTCCCTTCGTTGTTGTTATAGACAAGCTTGACGGATTATTGGCTTGTAAATGAATAAACGAACGAAGGGCTAGTTTTAGGAATTTTTAAGTAAAAAATTTAAGGCAAAATTGAATGTTTAAAAAAGCGAATTAAATCAATATTAAAATCTGCGGGTTTGACTGCACCTTCTAACGCATCTTGGTTACGACTGTGAGCAAGATCAATATCTTGCACTTCAGTATAGCGTGCGTGTTTGGCATGATAAAACGTTTTTACTTGAGGTTTGAGTGGGCTTGCAGGGTTACTTTTAGTAACCAACCCCACTTTTTGACTCGATAGTTTAACTAAGGTGCCAACAGGATGAATACCTATGCATTGAATAAACTTAGTGAGTAACTCGCCATCAAAACTGTCAGGGCAACCGTCTTTTAATATTTTAAAGGCTTTTATTGGCTCCATACCTGCTTTGTACACGCGCTCAGCTGTAAGTGCATCATATACATCAACAATAGAGGCCATACGCACGTATTGGCTTATTTCATTCGCAGGTTTACCAAATGGGTAACCGCTGCCATCTAAACGCTCATGATGAAAACCTGCAATATCGACAGCGATCCCGGTTAGTCCTGCTTTTTCTAAAATTTGCTTACTAAAGAGTGCATGATCTTGAATAACTTTATATTCTTGTTCGGTTAGCTTACCTGGCTTATTTAAAATTTCATCGGGGATCTGAATTTTTCCAATATCATGTAGGAGAGCGCCTGTAGCGAGCTCTTCGATGAGATCTTTTTCAAAGCCTAAGTGTTTGGCAAAAATACTTATTAAAATAGAAACATTGATTGAATGCTCTAATAGGTAGGTGTCTTTTTCACGCATACGAGTGATACATGCAAGCGCATCTTGATTGCGAAATACAGAATCTATAAAGCCGTTCGCTAATTCTTTAAATGGTGCAATATCAATTGTATTACCTGCTTTAATATCGGTAAATGCTTTGCTTTGCAGTTGTTTTGCTTCTGTATAAAGCCTATTGGCTTTATGCATTTCTTGTTCGACACTATTAGCTGTTAGCCAAGGATCACGTTGCTTGGGGGTATCGTCAATAATTTCATCACAGGTATGCTCTGTACTCGGATCTACGATGGTTTTATCAGGATCAATTTCAACCTCTAATATACCGGCTTTAATAAGTTTATCGATCCCTGTTTGCGTTTTAACCCAACCTTGGTTTTTGATCTTAATTTTTCCAGTTTGTTTCGTCACGTTCTGAACAAACATACCAGGGAGAAGTTGATTAATAGGGATGGTCTTCAAATTATTTACTTCGTTAAAGTGGTTGTTCTTTAAACCTAGCAAACTTTTGCTTATAACTGTAGTTATAGACATGAAAAAGGGCGCTATTTAGCGCCCTTTAGTACTTATTACGTATTTATTCGTCGTCTTCTACTAACGTCATTAGCGATGTATTACCGCCAGAGGCTGTTGTATCAATACTTATAGTCTTTTCTGTGACTAAGCGCTTGATTAGCGTGTCGTAGTATTCTGAGCTTATCACTGGCAATATTGCACCTTTGCGTCCTGCAAGCTGTTGGCTAAAGTAACCTAAGCGAGAAGAACGAGCTGCAACTACTGCGCCGGCTAAATGAGGGTGTGCTAAAAGCGCTTGCAACTGGTTAGGTTTAGCTACTTGTAAAACACCTTCAGCAACGCCGGTAGAGATAAATTTATCTTTAAAGGCAACCGCTTCGTCATAGAATATTTCAGAGGCTACAGTGATTACAGTATTACCGGCAGCGAGTGCTGTGATAATTGAAATTGCCCAGAAATTAAATGACGTGCTCTTATCCGCATAACACACTACACAACCACGCGCTTCAAGGTGTAGGGTATTTGATTCACCCGTTGGCCCAGGCAACGTTGTATGTTTGCGCATGTGTTTTTCAAGACGGTTAAGCTGTGCACGTGCATCGGCTAGTGTAAGGGCTAAATCGTCCGCAAGCTCGTCAATAATGTCAACAGTTGCTATTTTAGCCAGTAGTTGACGTACCGCAGAAACGCGGTCATTAAGAGGTGTTGCGCGCCAGATTTTTTCGTCACGCATTGAGTTGGCCATTAACTTTTCAACTTGCTCATTTGCACCCGAGTAGTGGTGTAAATCAAGCTCGTCAGGCGTTAGGTTAGTCATTTGTACGTTATCTGGCGATGCTTTTTCTTTCACTAAACGTTGTAGGTAGTTAGGGCCACCTGCTTTAGGACCTGTGCCAGAAAGGCCACGGCCACCAAATGGTTGCACACCAACGATTGCACCAATCATGTTACGGTTAACGTAAACATTGCCCGCACGCGACATTTTCGCTAAGTATTCACAACGCTCTTCTATGCGTGAATGAATACCCATTGTTAGGCCAAACCCAGTGTTGTTAATTTGATCAATTACGTTATCAAGGTCTGAACCTTTAAAGCGAATGATGTGAACACATGGGCCAAATACTTCACGTTTAAGCACTGACAAATCTTTGATTTCGTATAAACGAGGAGCAAAGAAATACGCGCCATTTTCGCTATTATCTGGAATATCACATTGATAATGCAGTGTTGCGTTACCTTTTAGGTACTCCACATGATCGTTTAAGTTCTTAAGCGCTTTTTCATCGATGACAGGACCAATATCGGTTGATAGCAATGAAGGGTCGCCTACGTGTAACTCTTTAAGCGCGCCTTTGATCATATCAATTACGCCATCTGCGATATCTTCTTGAATGAACAATACTCGCAGTGCAGAACAACGTTGGCCAGCACTTTGGAAACCAGAACTGATCACATCATCAACCACTTGCTCAGGTAGCGCTGTAGAATCGACGATCATACAGTTTTGGCCACCGGTTTCGGCAATTAACGGTACTTGAATATCGTTACGAGCAGCAAGAGTTTGCGAAATGATTGTGCCGGTTTCAGTTGAACCAGTAAACATAACAGCTTGAATACGTTCATCAGGAACAATCGTTTTACCCACATCGCTACCGCGAGCTACGACAGCCTGTACAACAAACTCAGGTAAGCCAACAGATAACATAAGTTCGATAGTACGTAGTGCAATATAACTTGTTTGCTCAGCTGGTTTTGCAATTACGGTGTTACCCGTTACGATTGCAGCGGCAACTTGACCTAAAAAGATTGCCAGTGGGAAGTTCCATGGGCTGATACATAAGATCACGCCACGGGCTTCAAAACGCTCATCTTCACTTAGCTCTTCAGCGCGTGCTGCGTAGTAGCGACAAAAATCAACGGCTTCACGTACTTCATCAATACCGTCTTGCGCTATTTTACCAGCTTCTTTGATACAAATAGCCACTAGCTCATCGTGATGACGCTCTAAAATATCAGCAATGCGGCGCAGTAAATTAGCACGGTCTTTTACAGGTGTTTGTGACCATGATTCAAACGCTGTTTCAGCATTGCTTAGCAAGGTCAGCATGTCATCACTAGAGTGTAGTTTGACGTGACCAATGATTTCTTGATGATTTGCAGGGTTTTTAACGGCTAATGAACCTTCAGGTACATCCGTTGCTGCAATACGGTGCTCTGTAAACCAAGTATCAAGATTTTCTTTGAATGGCGTAATGATATTGATATCAGTTAAGTCCATGCCTTTTGAGTTTGCACGTTCTTCGCCATATAAATCAATTGGCATTTTGATTTGTGTATTGTACTTGTTACGTAAGCCTTGGAGTGTTTCAACCGGATCCGGCAGTAACGATTCAACAGGTTTAGTAGTATCAACAATCGCATTTACGAATGAAGAGTTTGCACCGTTTTCAAGTAAACGACGAACCAAATAAGCAAGTAGATCTTCGTGTTGGCCTACTGGAGCATACACACGACACTGGATTTTTTCTTCAGTAACGATTTGATCAAATAATGATTCGCCCATACCGTGTAAACGTTGAAATTCAAAGCCTAGGTTATCACCTTTTGCAACTTCTAAAATAGTCGCTGCAGTGTAAGCATTGTGTGTTGCAAACTGTGGATAAAGCACATCACGTGCTTCAAGTAATTTAATTGCACAGGCTTTGTAAGAAACATCAGTGGTTGCTTTACGTGTAAATACAGGAAAGTGATCTAAACCATCTTGTTGTGTGGTTTTGATTTCGGTATCCCAGTATGCGCCTTTAACTAAACGTACCATCATCTTACGGCCAACGCGGCTGGCAAGTTCAGTTAACCATTCAATCACAAAAATTGCGCGTTTTTGGTACGCTTGTACTGCTAAGCCAAAACCATTCCAATCAGCTAGGTCATCATCGCTAAATACAGCTTCGATGACATCAAGCGAGATATCAAGACGGTCAGCTTCTTCAGCATCAACGGTAAAGCCAATGTCATAGCTTTTAGCAACCATTGCTAGCTCTTTGAGCTTAGGCACGATCTCGTTCATCACGCGTTCTTTATGCGTGAATTCATAACGAGGATGAATTGCAGAAAGCTTTACAGATATGCCTGGACTTTTTACTGGACCACGGCCATTAGCGGCTTTACCTATGGCATGAATCGCATTCATATAGCTATTGAAGTAGCGATCCGCATCTTTCATGGTGCGCGCGCCTTCACCTAGCATATCGTATGAGTATACATAGCCTTTTTGTTCTTTTTCAGCAGCACGTTCGATAGCTTCGTCAATCGTACGCCCCATAACGAACTGCTTACCCATGATTTTCATGGCAAAATTTACTGATTTGCGAATAACCGGCTCGCCTAAGCGACCAATCGTTTTCTTCAATACACCAAACTGCTGTTCTTTGGTTTTATCAGTGTAGTTAACCATTTTACCGGTAACTAATAGACCCCAAGATGATGCGTTTACAAATAACGAATCACTGCTACCTAAGTGAGAGCTCCAGTCGCCTTTTGCAAGCTTATCGCGGATCAAGGTATCTTGAGTTGCTTTATCTGGCACACGTAGCAGGGCTTCTGCTAAACACATTAATACCACACCTTCTTCACTCGAAAGTGAGAATTCATTTAATAGTGCATCAACACCGCTTTGACCATCTTGATCACGACGAATATTGTGAACTATCTGACGAGCACGTTCCCATGCGCGGCTACGGGCTTTAACGCCTACTTCGGCAAGGGGTAAAATGTGATCAATTACAGCATTTTCGTCAATGCGGTAAAAGTCACGGATCTTTTGTCGAATTGGACACGTTGTTGTCAAATCGCCGTTGAATAACATAAGTAACCTCTGGTGTGTGGAGTCTTGCAGCTAAAAAAGTATGCTGCTCGATTATCATGTTGCGTAATGCGTGCATTCTAATTAAATTCCAGCAGAATATGCTGGTTAAATTTGGCGTTTTACGATAATTTACAGGGCATACCTTTAACTTATCCGCATAAAATTCTGTTATGACAAGTTCGAATAGATTACGCCTGCTTGATCGTATCGATTTAGCAATATTAGATGTACTGCAAAAAAATGGCAGAATATCTAATGTTAACCTCGCAAAGCAGGTTAACTTAAGCCCTAGCCCTTGTCTAGATAGAGTAAAACGACTCGAACAAGAGGGCTACATAGAAGGCTACTTTGCTAAATTGAGCGAAGCCAAGCTAAACCAAAGTTTGCTTGCGCATGTGCAAGTATCTTTAGTGACCTCTAACACTGCGGTGTTTAAAGTATTCCGTGAGCATATTTTAAAAATTAATCAAGTTGTTGAGTGCGATATGGTCGCTGGTGGCTATGATTATTTACTGAAAATCCGCGTATCAGATATGGATGAGTACCGCCAAGTATTAGGTGATTTAGTTGATATCCCTGGGGTTGGTACACATCACACTTATATGGTGATAGAGAAAATCAAACAAGACACCGGACTTAGACTCGACACTTAAATTTAACTCACTGCTACCAACATGTAGGCGGGGGTTTACCCCGTGCATGTTTAATTCCCAACATAAGCTCACCAAAAAGAAATTAATGTTAGTCAGGATTTACTCTGTGCAGCGCAAAGCGCCTTTGTGCTCTTGGCGGTAAAATAATTATTGTCGCTATAAATAGCGACCTACAGGAGCGCGGTGCTTACATCACTTGAAGGGGCGTTGCTTGCCAGCGTAAAGATAAAGTGATTATCGTGAGGTTAACTCGCTGCTACCAACATGTAGGCGGGGGGTTATCCCGCGTAATATTAATTACATCGCACATAAAAAAAGCACCCAAGGGTGCTTTTTTTATATCTAATATATTATTTAACGCTTACGCCCAGCCGTCATAGCGCTTACGACGCGATAATACGATAGTAAGAATAATGCCTAAAAATAAACCGATGAATGCAATTGCACCGCCGTAAGTTAGTAGCTGACGTTTTTCTTTCGCGCCTGCTTGCTGTTTTTGGGTGCGCTCAGCTTCTAAGGTGCTTTTAAGTTTAATTATTTGCTCAGAAAGAACATTATTTTGGTCTGTCAGCGTTTGGTTTTGTTCTTGAAGCTGAGGTAATTCAATTTGAGCTTGACGAAGTTGCTCTTGCATTGATGTCATTTCAGAGCTCAAAGTACGATATTGTTGATGGATACCAGCTGTTTGAGAAATGAATTTGGCTTCAACCCAACCTTCACGTTCTTTATCATCGATTACTTTAAAAAAACCATTTTCTTCAGATGAAGTAAGAGTTAGCTTAGTACCAGCATCAACAGAGCCAATAATACGGTAATTTTTACTCGAACCTGAATGCATAAATGTATAAAGGTTATCAACTATATAAGCGGTTTTTTCATCGGCCTGCTCTGCGTGGCTCATAAATGTAGCAGTTGCAAGCAGCAACGCTAATAAAGAATGTTTTAACATCAATCTACCTTGTTAATGTAACCGTGACTGCTACGGCAATAGTGTTTTTCATAGTTAAGTAGTGAGATAGTATGGATTTAACGCTCTAATAGCAAGGCTGATATTGTAATCGTGTATGTGAGCATAAAGGCTCAATCAGCTAAAATATTTGCAATGTTGGGCTGCTTTGTTTATTTTGAGCTCTTATTTATTTTAAAGGTAATCCTCAAGCCTAATGGATACTGAGATAGAACTGAAGTTTTTGGTGTCAGATGCCGTTATTCCACTGATCCCCGCGTTAATTACTCAATTTGCTAAAACCGTTACCAATAAGCCATCTCGTAGTTTGCAAAATGCTTACTTTGACACGCCGAGCCGTGAGCTTAGGGCATTAGATATAGGCTTTCGAACACGTTGTGCTGACAATCAATGTGAGCAGACAATTAAGCTCGCAGGTGAAGTTATGGGCGGTTTGCATCAACGTCCAGAGTACAATTTACCTTTGGACGGTTCTCGTCCAGATTTAAGTGCATTCGATGCTAATATTTGGCCGCATGGTATGCAAGTAAATGTAATTGCACAAAACCTTTATCCTATTTTTAGTACTAACTTTATTCGCCGCACGTGGTTAATAGAAACAAACAGTGGCGCTAAAATTGAGGTCGTCCTAGATAAAGGCGAAGTAGCAGCATCTGCGAAGGTAGAACCGATCTGTGAGCTTGAGATAGAGCTTGTAGAAGGAAGCCGCAATGAATTGTTTACTTTAGCCGATATACTAGTTGGACAAAGTAATATTCGTTTAGGGTTATACTCAAAAGCGGCACGGGGCTATCGCCTTGCGGATGAAAAACCACTTAAGCCGAGTAAATCAATTGGTTTTGTTTCTTTGCCTAATAATGCAACACAAGAGCAAGCTCTCATTGAGGCTATAAGTTTTGGCATTCGTTTTGTACAAAAGCATGAGCAATGCTATTTTGACAAACCAAGTTTAAAAACCCTCAAACGTGTGACTGACGGCATTAGCTTGATACGTCATACCTTCTGGTTATTTGATGATATTGTAGATAAAAACACCACGGAACGATTACGAACAGAGCTTAAATGGCTCCTAAGTGAGTTAGCGTGGGTAGAGAATGCAATTCAATTAAAAACATATACCTCTAAACGTCATGCCTATTATAAAAAAATTAACAGCGCGCCAGAACTAACACAAGTCATAAATGACTTAAAAGAGCTGCAACCTAGCATTGAAGATATTAATCGACTGTTTCACAGTGCACGCTACAACCGCTTATTGTTATCACTAACAACATGGTTGGTTGATAAGCAATGGCGAAAGAGTTGGGGGCAAACACAATTTCAAGCCGCAGAGCAGCCCGTTGCTGATATTGCGCCTCGATTATTTGATAAAGATTGGAAAGACCTACACCAATTACTGCCAGAACAAAAAACACTGACTTTTAAAGATTATTTAAATTTACGCACTCGCTTAGAAAACAGTTTGCTCAGTGGTAATTGCCTTGGCTCTTTGTTTGAAAAAGACGATCGCAATGAGTTCCGCATTCCTTGGCTTGATATTTCTCATGGTATGTATGAACTCAGTACGCTTGAGTATTTAAAGCAGTTATGTGCAGGGCAAGATGATGACGAACTTGCAAAAATTCAAAACTGGCTTGAGAAAAAATCGGAATATCTAGTAAGCGCAATGGAACAAAGTCGATTAGCTTCATATAAAATTTCACCTTATTGGTTATAACCATATTTAGCGAGTGCATAGGGATAGTGTATGTGGCAAAAATTATTATTTATTGCGCTGTTTTGCAGTGAGAGTGCAGTGGCCGAAGTAAAATCATGGCAATTATGGAAGCATCAGAATGGTGTTAGCATTCACTACAAAAAACATGATAATGGTATTTTTGAAGTACGCGGTACAGTGACTGTTAGTAACACGAATGCTGGTGATTTTATGGCGTTACTTAGTGATGCAGAGAATGCGCCGCAATGGATTGAAAATGTTAAGAGTGTCAAAATTTTAGCAAGATTAAGCCCCTCAGAAACTGTCGTGTACACTCAATTAGACTCACCATGGCCTGTCTCAGATCGCGATATGGTGAGTTATTCTTGTTATAAGCGATTAAACAATACGGACACTGAGCTGAAAATTTCGGCATATCCGGATTACTTTGATGAACAGCCTAATATGATCCGCATTACTGAAATAGAAGGTAGTTGGCTTTTAAGCGAAAAAGTAGTTCAAGGGTTGCCACAATTAACGATTGTTCATGAAATATATGCAGATCCCGGTGGCGCTATACCGCATTGGATAAGTAATAAGGTTGGCCTTAAAAGTGCTCTTTTAACTATGCTCACGCTAGAGAAAAAGTTATTAAGCAAAGATTTTCAGACCAATAACACCGTTAGCAAAATCGGTGAGTGCACCGCCAAAGCAGCATAAAAAATTTAAATTATTTATCAGATTAATTTTATTACCATGAAATTATAGTCAAAGTCATTAAGTACAAATGGATAGAGTTTACGAGTATAAAAAAAGCGCCAGAAGGCGCTTTTTTTATTCATACAGAGGCTGAAATTATAGGCCAGCTGCTGCGCGAAGTGCGTCTGCTTTATCTGTGCGTTCCCATGGGAATTCATCACGACCAAAGTGGCCGTAAGCCGCTGTTGGTAGATAAATAGGGCGCTCAAGATCAAGCATTTGAATTAAGCCGTAAGGGCGTAGGTCAAAATGTTCACGAATAAGTTCGATTAAACGTGACTCTTCAAGCTTACTTGTACCAAACGTTTCAACACTGATAGACGTAGGCTCTGCAACACCAATTGCGTAAGACACTTGTAGCTCACACTTGTCAGCAAGACCAGCAGCAACAATGTTTTTAGCAACGTAGCGTGCAGCGTATGCCGCGCTACGGTCAACTTTTGATGGATCTTTACCAGAAAATGCACCGCCGCCGTGACGAGCCATGCCGCCGTAGGTGTCAACGATGATTTTACGGCCTGTAAGACCACAGTCGCCCATTGGTCCACCGATAACAAAACGGCCAGTAGGGTTGATAAAGAACTTAGTTGCACTTGTAATTAGTTCAGCAGGTAGTACTGGCTTGATGATAGTTTCCATCACCGCTTCTACTAAATCTTTTTGTGAAATATCTTCACTGTGCTGAGTAGAAAGAACAACGGCATCAATGCCTACAGGTTTGCCATTTTCGTATGCAAAAGTAACTTGAGATTTTGCATCTGGACGTAACCAGTTAAGCTCGCCGCTTTTACGTACTTGCGCTTGGCGCTGTACTAAACGGTGTGAGTAAGTGATTGGTGCAGGCATAAGTACTTCTGTTTCGTTACATGCGTAACCAAACATTAGGCCTTGGTCGCCAGCGCCTTGTTCTTCAGGGCTTGTACGGTCAACACCTTGGTTGATATCAGGAGATTGCTTACCGATAGTGTTTAAAATTGCACACGAATCAGCGTCAAAACCCATATCAGAATGAGTGTAGCCAATTTCACGTACAGTTTTACGGGTGATTTCTTCAATATCAACCCATGCGCTAGTAGTGATTTCACCACCAACCATAACCATACCAGTCTTTACGTAAGTTTCACACGCAACACGTGCATGAGAATCTTGCTCTAAGATGGCATCAAGTACCGCGTCAGAGATTTGATCCGCAATTTTATCCGGATGACCTTCAGAAACTGATTCAGAAGTAAATAAATGTTTTGCCATTGTCTTTGTGCTCACAAATATTGCGCTTCACAAACGTCGGTAAGAGCGCTAAAAAATTAAGGGGCGTATTTTATCTAAAACAACGATAGTTGCATAGTATTTTTACGCCTAGACGTCTAAAAAAAATTACTAATAACTTTTAGTTCTGAATAAAACTCCTTTGTACCTATAATTTATAGGGATTTTTAATTGCACACAGCACCCAGAATAAGTAAGAATGGGCGTTCAAAGTTACATACACACAAATCAGCGCAAATACAGTAAAGGTAGGAGAATTCATGCCGTCTCGCAAAGAACTTGCAAATGCTATTCGCGTCTTATCAATGGACGCAGTACAACAGGCCAAATCTGGTCACCCTGGAGCCCCTATGGGCATGGCTGATATCGCAGAAGTACTATGGCGCGATTATCTAAACCACAATCCAACAAATCCAGAGTGGGTAGACAGAGATCGATTTATACTTTCCAATGGCCACGGTTCAATGCTTATTTATTCTCTATTGCATTTAAGTGGTTATGATTTACCAATTGACGAAATTAAAAACTTCCGTCAAATGCATTCTAAAACACCAGGGCATCCAGAATACGGTTATGCGCCAGGTATCGAAACCACTACGGGCCCACTTGGTCAAGGGATCACAAACGCGGTAGGTATGGCGATTGCAGAAAAAGCACTCGCTGCCCAATTTAACCGCGAAGGTCACGATATTGTTGATCACCATACCTATACATTCCTAGGCGATGGCTGCTTAATGGAAGGTATTTCTCATGAAGCATGTTCACTTGCTGGTACATTAGGCCTTGGTAAGTTAGTAGCATTTTGGGATGACAACGGTATTTCAATTGATGGCGAAGTTGAAGGTTGGTTTAGCGACGACACCCCAGCACGCTTTAAAGCCTACGGCTGGCATGTCGTGAGCGGCGTTGATGGCCATGACTCAGATGCTATTCGCGCAGCAATCGAAGAAGCGCGTAGCATCACTGATAAACCAACACTGATTTGTTGTAAAACAGTGATTGGTTACGGTTCACCTAATAAATCAGGTAGCCATGATTGTCACGGCGCACCACTAGGTGAAGACGAGATCAAAGCCGCGCGCGAGTTCCTTGGTTGGACTGGTGAAGCATTTGAAATCCCAGCTGATATTTACAGTGAGTGGGATGGCAAAGAAAAAGGCAAGCAACTAGAAGCAAGCTGGGATGAAAAATTTGCAGCGTATGCAAGCGCACACCCAGAGCTTGCTGCTGAGTTTAAACGTCGTACTCGTAGTGAACTGCCAGCTGATTGGGCTGAAAAGTCACAAGCCTACATTGAACAGCTTGATGCAAACCCAGCAAATCCTGCATCACGTAAAGCGTCGCAAGATGCACTCAATGCATTTGGTCCTCTATTACCAGAATTTATGGGCGGCTCTGCTGACTTGGCAGGTTCAAACCTAACAATTTGGAAAGGCTCTAAAGGCCTTGAAGCCAATGACGCCAGTGGTAACTACATTTACTACGGTGTACGTGAATTTGGTATGTCAGCCATTATGAATGGTATTGCACTACATAAAGGTTTTATTCCTTACGGTGCTACTTTCTTAATGTTTATGGAATACGCACGTAACGCAGTACGTATGGCCGCGCTGATGAAAGTGCCAAGCATATTTGTATACACGCACGATTCAATCGGTTTAGGTGAAGATGGTCCAACTCACCAACCAGTTGAGCAAATTGCGAGTATGCGTTTAACGCCTAACCTAGTTAACTGGCGCCCATGTGACCAAGTTGAATCTGCAATTGCATGGCAACAAGCGATTGAACGTAAAGACGGTCCAACCTCACTTATTTTTACTCGCCAAGGCCTTGCTCAGCAAACACGCTCAGCGCAGCAATTAAGTGACGTGAAAAAAGGTGGTTATGTACTTAGCTGTGATGGCGAGCCTGAGCTTATCTTTATCGCGACTGGTTCTGAAGTGCAATTAGCACAAGACTCAGCGGCTGAATTACGTAAGCAAGGTAAAAAAGTACGCGTTGTATCAATGCCATCGACTGACGTGTTTGATGCACAAGACGCCGCTTATAAAGAAAGCGTATTACCGGCTGCAGTTTCACGCCGCGTAGCAGTAGAGGCGGGTATTGCTGATTACTGGTACAAGTACGTAGGCCTAAATGGCGCAGTAGTGGGTATGACCACCTTTGGTGAATCAGCCCCAGCTAACGAGCTGTTTGAGCACTTTGGCTTCACGGTAGAAAACATCGTAAGCAAAGCAAACGAATTGTTTTAATTTTTACGGCTAAAATTTAAAAGCCCGCACTGTGTTTACGCAGCGCGGGCTTTTTTGTATGGAGCTGTTAGCTTTCAGCCGCCAGCCGTCAGATAAAAATAATCCGAGGCACAGTGCCAATGAAAAGCCGTAGGAGGGTGCTTTAGCCCCGATTATATTGACGCTTCAGCCCCCTGTTATTCTTTACACTATATTCTCGTTTATTTTTTAATTCTTGTTAGCGTGAAACTTGTTTTGCACGCTGTTTTTGTAGCGCGTAGGTCTGGTAGAGCGGATCGAAACTCAGGATCTTGACCTAAGCAGAATAAAAGCTTTTTGATAGTAATACCTTAGGTAATTTGTTAAAAGTATATAAATTAGAAAAATGAGCGTTAAGCCAGCAGGAATATGCGCGGTGATCGTACTATAAAAATGTTAGGCTCAAGGAATATCAAATGACAACATGCATAATTTGCAAGGGTGAAAACCCAATATCAGAACTGAATTCATTAACAGATGAACATATCGTTCCAGAATTCATTGGTGGTTCACTCAAAGTAAAGAATGTTTGTAAAGTTTGTAATAGTAAAATGGGAGCGGGGTTTGAAGGGAAATTAGCTAACAGCCTTTTCTATAAACTTCCTCGTTTTCTTCATAATATCGAAGGTAAATAGGGGAATTTATCAACACCATTTTCTGGAGTCTATGAGGATGTTGATATTGGGAAATTTCAGATTATTCCAAACAGGAGACCTGTATCTCATTCCAGATATCAAAATTAATAACACTGGAAGTGGCGTCGAAATATTAATGTCAATTGACAAATCCGACCTGACTAAAGCCGAAAAATATTTAGAAAAGAAGTTATCGAGACATTTTAAAACTGAGGGAAAAGAAGTAAACAAAGAAAAGTTATCTAAGCTAGTAAGTGAACTAATCGAAAATGCAGAGAAAGGACATAAGAAAAAAGAAAGTCCTCAAATAGCAGGTAAGATCTCTCTAGATTTTATTTCTCAGGTAATGCTTTACACAAAAATTGCGTACGAACTTGCGATATACCACTTCGACGAAAAATATATCAATGATCCAATCGCAAATAAACTTCGCTTGGTTATAAAAAATCAAGAACCTGATAAAACAATATATTGGCAATTTCCAGCTGAAAAGCAATCTTACAATGTATTCTTCGATGATGAACATCATTGGATTTTTTTTTTCATAACGTATGCTTTATTAAATTATTTGGCTTGTCTGCATTAATTGAGTTTACTGAAAAGGGTTCCTCTTTTGTCGAGAAAGAAGGCGTGGTATATAAATTTTGTTACAAGACACTTTCGTTTATTAAATTACCGCTTATGGAGCAAATAAGTCAAACAAATCAAAGCACTCGGTCATTGTAAACGCTGCTGGTGTTTGAGGTGTTGCGACTATCTACCAATGGTGCATAATCGGTGATTAAATCATTTATTAAACCCTTAACTACTTGACGCGCTAAAGCACGACCTACAATGTAAGCCTGAAGCCCATGAGTATTTTTCACATCACTACACTTGCAAGCACATAGGGTATCAGGCACTGTGAATGTAATTAAATATTATAAATAAAACAGGAGTGAGGATGTCTCAGTTTGATAATGTAAGTGTGATCAAAAAAGCCAATGTGTATTTTGATGGTAAAGTTTCAAGCCGTACGGTGGTTTTTGCTGATGGTAGCACTAAAACATTAGGCTTTATGCAAGCGGGTGAATTTGAATTTGCGACCAGTAAAAAAGAGCTTATGGAACTCAATGGTGGGCAATGGAGTGTTCTACTGCCAGGCGAGAGCGAATGGCAAACTATGCAAGCAGGTGAATCATTTAACGTTGATGCCGACGTTACATTTCAAGTAAAAGTAACCGATTTTGCCGATTACTGTTGCTCATATACTTAATCTTCAATATTAATGATTAAGCCCAAAAGCCCACGTTGCGTGGGTTTTTGCATACTTAATGTGCAGTAATTAAGCTTAATCACAATGAATAACAAATAAATGTCATATTTGTGGTTTTCTGCCTTGTGTTAATCTAAATAGCCCCCAATACTAGTTATGAGGTAACATAAAAAAGGATACCCTATGAAAATTAATCTTTCTGGTCACCATGTTGACGTTACTGACTCTATTAGAGAGCACATCAACGAAAAATTTTCAAAAATTGCGAGTCATTTTCCATCTCTGATCGCACTAGATATAATTCTTTCAAAAGAGCACCATAAGCTTCAAGCTGAAATTAGCACAATTTATGAAGGCGCGCGTTTATCGGTTAAAGGTGAGAACGAAGTTCTTTACCCAGCTATTTCAAACGCAGCTAAAAAACTCGATGCGGCACTAAAACATCGAAAAGGGCAAATCAAAGCCAACTTACATGAAAAACCAGTGAGCACGACACCTGAAATTGCACACGAAATTATTCAAGAAATGGACCTACGTTAAATATTAAACGTAAGTACAGTTACAAAAAGAGCCTAAGGGCTCTTTTTTTATTTCTGCATTTTTATCGCCACTTGTGCACCTTCCATTTTTAAATAAAACGCTGTAACTTATTTATTACTAATAATAAATATTAAGCATATCAATGCAATCAACCCGCACAAATTGGAAAGTTCGTTTAAGTGCTTTAGGCCCCGGTATTTTAATGGCCACGGCCGCTATTGGTGGCTCTCACCTTGTTGCATCAACCCAAGCTGGCGCTATTTTTGGCTGGCAGCTATTTTGGCTAATTGTTGTTGTAAATGTGCTTAAGTATCCATTTTTTCGTTTTGGTATTGAGTACACTCTAGCAACTAAAAAAAGCCTCGTTGAAGGGTATAAAAGTAAAGGCCCATGGTTTTTTTATAGTTTTATCGGCTTAAATATTATTGCTGCGGTGGTTAATACTGCTGGGGTTTTACTGTTAACCGCAAGCTTACTGCATTATGCGTTGCCTGTAAGTGTATCGGTAACATTACTATGTTGGTTAATTTTAGCTGTTTGCTTAATTATATTATTACTTGGTCATTTTAAAGCGTTAGATAACGCAGCTAAAGCGATTATGGCGCTGCTAACATTGGCAACGGTGAGTGCATTAGTTATCGCGTTTAGTAATGGCGCTATGAACCATGGAATAGTAGCACCTGTTGATTATGTAGGGCCATCGCCTTATGAACTTGCCATGCTTGGTTTTATGGTTGCGTTAATGGGCTGGATGCCAGCACCGATTGAAATTTCAGCACTAAGCTCACTTTGGCTTAAAGAAAAGCAAAATCAACAAACGGTAACACGAACACAGGGCTTGTTTGATTTTAATGTAGGTTATTGGCTAACCGCTGGGCTTGCGCTGGTGTTTTTCTCATTGGGCGTATTAGTGCAATATGGTCAAAGCGCGAATATAGAGCTAGGTGGTGTGGCATTTGCAAAACAGCTTATTGATATGTACGCGCTTACTATCGGCGAATGGGCGCGTCCGCTTGTATCGGTTATTGCCTTTTTATGTATGTTTGGCACGACACTAACAGTGCTAGACGGCTACGCACGTACGTTGAACGAATCTCACAAGCTACTTGGCTTCAAGCAAAGCAAGCATAGCTTAAAAATATGGCTGATAATACAAGCTCTCGCTGGCATGGCGGTGATCTTATTTTTTAAATCAGCCCTCGGCCCCATGCTTACCTTTGCCATGACACTCGCGTTTATCACCACCCCGGTATTTGCGTGGCTAAACTTTAGTTTAGTGCGATCAGAGTCAAGTATTGAACACTCAATTTTAGTCAGAGTGCTGAGCTGGGTTGGCTTAATTTATTTGGTGAGCTTTGCAGTTGCCTTTGTGGTTTGGAAACTGTTT
Source organism: Pseudoalteromonas sp. NEC-BIFX-2020_015 (assembly GCF_012952265.1). Classification (NCBI taxonomy): domain Bacteria; kingdom Pseudomonadati; phylum Pseudomonadota; class Gammaproteobacteria; order Alteromonadales; family Pseudoalteromonadaceae; genus Pseudoalteromonas; species Pseudoalteromonas sp. NEC-BIFX-2020_015. The sequence goes on along the minus strand of NZ_JABCJL010000002.1, from coordinate 222,676 downwards.
TAACCGTAATGCTAAAGCTTAAACTTCTAGGCGTGTGTGTTTAAAGTTGAATGATTAACATCATTTAATTATTAGCGAAGATAAAAACATTTAAATAGGGACAAAGGCAGTTGTTTTTTGTTCCTTCTTCGCTTATTTTAACCGACAATTTTTAGCCTAGTAATGAAGTGTTCGGTAATTTTTATTTTCGAATAGCAAAAGGATTTAAGTGAAAAAATTTATTTTAGTATTGGTGATCAGCCTTTTTATTTCTGGTTGTGAAACAACGGAGCCAGTTGATACAAGTCATTGTATTGAGATAGCGAATACAGCAGATAATAATGGGCAAAAATCTGCGGATGAATTATACCAAGAATGCCTTGACGAGCATTATAAAAAACAAAGAGCTAACATGAGCTTTTGGGAAAGTGCTGTGGAAGGCTTATTAATTTTTGTTGTAGAAGTAACAACATCTTAATGCCGCGTTATTTCTCTTTCGAGGTTGCGTATGTTTGGTTGTTAGGCAAAGCAGAGCTTATATAGTGGAGTTATTCCCCATAAATAGGGGATAACGCCGTATATAAATAGCAAGCACTGTCCAGTGGCTATGCCTAAAATAGCTGTCTCAATTATTGCTTGCTTCTTACTTTTATAAAAAGTGGCTAATTTAACGCTTGATACTTTGCTGCTAATGAAAATAAAACTTGTATACCTTCCTCGCAAAGAGCACTTAAAGCGTTTAACTCAACTCCCTTATCGCATTACTTATCCCATCTAAACTCAGCGGGTACATGCGGTTATTCATTAGCTGTTTTATAAAATCAATTGATTGATAGTAACGCCAGTGTTCAACGGGTTGTGGGTTGAGCCAGGCGATTTTATCAAAGTGGTTGGTGATACGGTTTAACCAGGCACTGCCGGGTTCTTCGTTGTAGTGCTCTACAGAGCCGCCGGGGTAGGCTATTTCATACGGGCCCATAGTGGCATCCCCCACAAAAATCACTTTATAGTCGCTGGTGAACTTGTTGATTAGCGTCATGGTATCGATAACGTTTGAATGGCGGCGTTGGTTATCCTGCCAAACGTGTTCGTATAAGCAGTTATGAAAGTAGTAAAACTCTAAGTGTTTAAACTCGCTGTGGGCGGCGCTAAACAGCTCTTCGCAGGTATGAATGTAATCATCCATTGAGCCGCCAATATCAAACAGCATCAATACTTTTACCGCGTTATGGCGCTCTGGAGCCATTTTTACATCAAGCATGCCGCCTTGCTTAGCTGTGGCGCGAATGGTCTCATTTAAATCAAGCGTATCACTTGCGCCTGTGCGAGCAAATTTACGTAGTTTTTTAAGGGCGAGTTTAATGGTACGCGAGCCTATTTCACGATCTGAATCCAGATTGCGGTATTCGCGTTTATCCCACACTTTTACAGCGCGGCGGTTACGGTTGCCGTCTTGGCCTATGCGCACGCCCTCAGGGTTATAACCATAAGCGCCAAAGGGTGATGTACCACCCGTGCCAACCCATTTACTCCCGCCAGCATGGCGTTTTTGTTGTTCTTCTAGGCGCTCTTTGAGGGTTTTCATTAGCTCATCAAGGCCGCCCATGGCTTTGAGTTGCGCTTTTTCTTCATCCGTCAGGTGTTTTTCAAACTCTTTACGCAGCCAATCATTAGGTAAGTCATGTTGCTGCTTTAGACTTTCTAATAAATCGAGATCGGCAATACCAGTAAAATAATCGCTAAAGGCTTTATCAAAGCGATCAAAATGGGTTTCGTCTTTAACCATAATAGTGCGGGCTAAATAATAAAAACCGTCAATATCGGCAAATACCGCGCCTTTTTTTAGCGCGTTGATTAAATCAAGTAGCTCACGCATGCTAACAGGTAAGCGGTATTCACGCAGTTTGAAGAAAAACGCAATCAACATCTTAGCGGCGACTCATAAAAGCAAGTTTTTCAATTAAGCTAATATCTTGTTCATTTTTTAAAAGCGCACCAAACATTGGCATTAAGCCGCCTTTTTGGCTTTTGTCGTGCAGCGTTTTTGCGTCGATGTCTTCGGCCATTAAAAGTTTAAGCCAATCAAGTAGTTCACTGGTTGATGGCTTTTTCTTAATGCCATTAACGTCACGCAGGCCAAAAAATACTTCCAGTGCTTGGCGTACTAAATCTTGCTTAACGTGCGGGTGGTGTACATCAACAATCTGCTGCATTTCATCGCTCGATGGAAAATCAATGTAGTGGAAAAAACATCTTCGAAGGAAAGCATCCGGTAGTTCTTTTTCGTTATTTGATGTGATGATCACAATAGGGCGTAGCTTAGCGACTACACGTTCACCGGTTTCATAAACATGAAACTCCATTTTATCGAGCTCTAATAATAAGTCGTTAGGGAACTCGATATCGGCTTTATCTATTTCATCAATTAATAATACCGAGCGTTTGTTATGTTCTTCACCATAAGTAAATGCCTGCCACAATTTACCTTTAACAATGTAGTTACCAATATCATGAACGCGCTCATCGCCTAATTGACTGTCGCGTAGGCGCGATACCGCATCATACTCATACAGACCTTGTTGTGCTTTGGTGGTCGATTTGATATGCCATTGAATAAGCGTGGTATCTAAACTTTTAGCGAGTTCTTCAGCCAGCATGGTTTTACCTGTACCGGGTTCGCCTTTTATAAGTAGTGGCTTTTCAAGCAAAATAGCCGCATTAACAGCTTGTTTTAACGAATTACTTGCTATGTAGTTATCTGTAGAATGAAATTGCACGGTAATACCTATCTGGTCTGAGCAGTAATAATGTTAGCCATGATGCCATATCTAAGTGGTCTCGCCAAGGTAAGCAAAGCGGGGGATGGTTTGGCCGTCTTTTTCTACGGTCTCTAAAAACATACTCAGTGGGCGTGCCCACATGCCAAACTCGCCGTAAAGGGCTTGATAAATAACAAGCTGCTCGTGCGTTTCGCTATGAGTGGCAACATAAAATACTTTGTATTTAGGGCCTTTGTAGTGTTGGTATATGCCTGATTTGAGGGAATGTGGTTTTATTGCTGTAGTCATGTTTTGATCTCTTGTATAATTTGCGCTTGCACTTTTAATGCTAACTAATTTGCTACTATTATGAACTATATACCGTTAGATGATTACAAAAAAGCGTGGGTTTTTCGCCATAAAGATGCCCCTGTTAATGAGCAAGATCTTGCTTTAATAAAACCAATGAGCCATGAGCGCGCTGCGGTTTTATGGAGTACAATGGTGAGTCGCGAGCATGATCATCCCGATTTTTTTGAAAAAACAGATTGGTGTGGCAACGAAGAAAACTTTACGCAAACTATCCATTGGGAAGCTGCATGGGAAGAAGGCGCAGATCAACTCCCTCAAGACATTCTTGATCACTTAGGCTGGCAAGCAAATACCACGGTGTATTTTTGTATTGCCCGCGATAATATTATCGAAACCAGTTTTGATGTATTTAAGCGCAATTGGCAAAACTTTATGTTTTTAGCTGATGGTAGTTTGCTATTAGGCAAAAAGCGCGACGAGGTTGTTCAGTTTTTAGAAACGGGTGACGCTAAACTAGGCGCAAAGCCACAAGCGAAGTAAATAGCTTAAAATGCGGTCAGTACTGTGCTATAAAATAGTTAACTAAACGTTTTTGAGTATAAGTGTTGGCTGCAAGTGATCCCCATCAACAAGGTGATATTTGGCAATCAGATGCGCAACGTGTGCTTTATGCACAGCTGTGTAACGCTTTTTATGCGCGAGAAATAAATCGGCTTACGCATGAGCTCAATGAATCGCGCTTACGAAAAACACTAAAAAGCCTGCCTTATTATGTTGAATGCGCAGCGACACATATCGTAAATGGCCAAGTGCCTTTTCAATTAGATCCACAAAATGGCTGCTGGCTTGAGAAACAAACAGCGCACCCGCCCGACGAAAAAAAGAATGGTACTTTTTATCAAACAGATAAAAAAACGGGTTTAATAGTGCCGTTATTGGTTAATAACGATAATCATACTCGTGTTGCAATAGACAGCATCGACCAAGTAAGCGACAATAAACTGCATTGTAATGAGCACGGTTGGTTTGATTGCGCAGGGCGCTCACTTGATGGGTTAGCTGTTGTGTTACTTAAGCCCAGCAAAGCCACAATGGCTGCTGCATGTTGTGGTCACCAATGGCATTTTGCTAAACGTTGTACACCGCGAACTCTATCACTGAGAGAAATGCTGCTTGCTGGCAATATCAATTGGCGTAATTTAAAACGCCCGTATGTTCACGTTAAAAAAATATAATACCAGTTGCCTCAATCGCATTAAATTTGTACTGGTAAAGATAATCAAGGAGTGTTTAATGCGACTATTTCAATTTACTTTGCTGTGTTTAGCACTGTTTGTGCAGTATCGTTTATGGTTTGGTCATAATGGCTTACAAGATTATAGTCGCTTAAAAAATGCGGTAATTTCTCACCAAGATACTAATGCCAAGCTTATTAAACGTAATAAAGTGCTCAAAGCTGATATTGAAGATTTAAAGCTTGGTCAAGAAGGGGTTGAAGAACGCGCCCGTAATGAACTTGGGATGATTAAACCCGCAGAGACATTTATACGTGTTTTACCGAGCCAGCAATATAATGAAAAATAATCAAACAATCGCTGCCATTGTTCCTGCCGCAGGGGTGGGAAGTCGTATGCAGCATAGTATGCCAAAGCAATACATTATTTTGGCAGGGAAAACGATTTTAGAGCACACACTGACGAAATTAGCGCAGCTTACGCAGTTAAGTAAGATAGTCGTTGCGGTGAGTGATAATGACCCTTTTTATCAAAATATAGGGTTTATTGATGTCAAAATTATTAGGACTGTGGGCGGTAAAGAGCGCGCTGATTCAGTGCTCAATGGTTTATTGGCTTTGTCAGATAACCCCCCAGACTGGGTATTGGTGCATGATGCCGCAAGGCCACTCGTTGCGATTGATGACATTGAAAATCTCATCGCGCAATGTACGCATGCAAATGAAGGCGGGATTTTAGCCAGTAAAGTAAAAGACACCATTAAGCGCGGTAATACTCACAGTGAACAGACTGTTCCGCGCGATGATTTATGGCAAGCATTGACTCCTCAACTTTTTAAATATCACGAACTAAAAGCGGCATTAGAGGGCGCATTACAACAAGGTGTAACTATCACCGATGAAGCATCAGCTATTGAATGGGCCAATAAGCCTGTCAAACTTATCGCTGGACGAAGCGATAACATTAAAATTACCACGCCTGAAGATTTAGATTTAGCCCATTTTTTACTCCAAAAACAACACAGTGAGAAAGCATCATGATTAGAATTGGCCATGGCTTTGATGTCCATAAGTTTGGTGGCGAAGGCCCGTTAACAATTTGTGGTGAAAAGATAGAGTATCCACAGGGTTTTCTTGCTCATTCCGATGGTGATGTTGCGATCCATGCATTGTGCGATGCTATTTTAGGATCGTTGGCGATGGGCGATATCGGTAAGCACTTTCCGGATACAGCCAGTGAATATGAAAATATCGATAGCCGTATTTTACTGCGCCATGTTGTCGACTTAGCTAAGCAGCAAGGTTATGTACTTGGTAATGCAGACGTAACCATTGTTGCGCAAGCACCAAAAATGTTGCCGCATATTCAAGCTATGCGAACAAACTTAGCCACAGATTTAAACGCAGAGCTTAGTCAAGTAAACGTAAAAGCAACGACCACGGAAAAGCTAGGTTTTGAAGGGCGTAAAGAAGGTATATCGAGTCACGCCGTCGTGATCATGAGCAAAGAGTCGTTATGAGTGAATTAAATTATCTATATGGCGCGCCATTATCAAAAGCTGATTTTAAAACCACTGCTGAAGACTTTATGGTTGATGAAGACTTAGGTATAGAGTTTACGGGTAGCGGTGAGCATGTGTGTTTGCAAGTGGTTAAAAAAGGCGAAAACACCCAATATGTTGCCAAATTGCTTGCTCAAAAAGCCGGTATTTCACCGCGCGATGTAAGTTACGCAGGTATGAAAGATCGCCATGGTGTTTGTAGCCAATGGTTTAGCGTGCCAGTGCCTATTAAAAAAGACATTGATTTTACAGAGCTCAATAGTGAATCACTGTTTATTATTTCTCAGCAACGCCATAACCGTAAACTTCGCACTGGTTGTCACAAAGGTAACAAATTTACTATAACCTTGCGTAATGTGACTCAGCCGCTTGATATTCTTTGTCGAATAAATGCAGTACGTGCTGGTGTGCCCAATTACTTCGGTGAACAACGTTTTGGTCACGACGGTCATAACCTAGTGATGGCTAAAAAAATGTTTGCCGGTGAGCGTATCCGTGACAAAAAACTGCGTGGTTTAATAATCTCTGCAGCGCGCTCGTATGTGTTTAATCAAATAGTGAACCTGCGAGTCGCTGAACATGGTTTGGCTAAAACCATGCATCGCGAAGTATTTATGCTCAGTGGTAGCAATGCTTTTTTTGAAGATGCAATCAGTGATGAAAACATAGCAAGGCTCGCCTCAGGCGATATTATGATGTCAGCGCCTCTGGTAGGCACTAGCGAAAAAGGCCTTACTGAACAAGAAAAAATATGGCTAGAACCATATAAAGAATGGTGCGAAGGGCTAGGTGAATTAGGGCTTAAAAACGAACGCAGAATGCTGCGTTTGATACCACAAGATTTAGCGGTTGAAACGGTTGATGAAACCACCATTAAATTGAGCTTTGGTTTACCAAAAGGGACTTTTGCAACGGCATTATTACGTGAGCTGGTGGATTACACAGACGCCAGTCCACGCGTACATAAAGAGAAGGACGCTTCCAATGAAAATTCTGCTAAGTAATGATGATGGCGTAAATGCTAAAGGGATTACGGTGCTTTATCATGCGCTGTCACAAATTGCCGATGTGACACTTGTTGCGCCTGACCGTAATTGCAGTGGAGCAAGTAACTCATTAACGTTGATGAACCCATTACGTGCAACAGCACTAGAAAATGGGTTTATTTCTGTCAATGGAACTCCTACCGACTGTGTGCATTTAGGGGTTAATGAACTACTTGATGAAAAACCTGATTTGGTTGTTGCAGGTATAAACCATGGTGCTAATTTAGGCGACGATACCTTGTATTCAGGCACTGTTGCGGCGGCAACTGAAGGGCGTCATTTAGGTTTGCCTGCGGTGGCAGTCTCATTATGCTCTAAAGAGGGCAATCATTTTGAAACGGCAGCGGCAGTTACGGTCAGTATAATTAAAGAGCTTGCATCGCACCCCCTTCCTAAAGATCAGATCATTAATATTAATGTGCCCGATATTCCATTAAGTGAACTAAAAGGTGTGCAGGTAACGCGCTTAGGCGCACGCCACAAAGCTGAAACTATGACCAAGCAACAAGACCCTTGGGGACGCGATATCTATTGGTATGGTGTGTTAGGGGCCGAAAGTGATGCTGGAGTTGGCACCGACTTTTTTGCTATCAATAATGGTTACGCATCAGTCACACCTTTAAGTGTAGATATGACCGCAAAAGATAGTTTAGCAGCGGTAGGTGATTGGCTCAAAACAATGGAGATCAACGGTGCTAGCTAATTATACACGCAGTGCACATGGGCTCGCTGAGTTATTACAGCGCGAAGGTGTTGAAGATAAAGACGTATTGGCCGCTATTGCAGATGTTCCACGTCACGTATTTATTGACGATGTACTCAAGCATAAAGCCTATCAAAATACAGCATTGCCTATAGGTCAGGGGCAAACAATTTCACAGCCTTATATCGTTGCACGTATGACAGAATTGCTGCGTTTAGCCGGTGTGCGTGATAAAGTTCTTGAAATAGGTACGGGTTCTGGTTATCAAACAGCAATACTGGCTAAAACCTTTACTAAGGTATTTTCAGTAGAACGTATAAAAGCGCTGCAATGGCAAGCCAAGCGTCGCTTACAGAACCTTGATTTATATAACGTTACCATGAAACATGGTGATGGTTGGCAAGGATGGGAGTCGCAAGCACCTTTTGCAGGGATAATTGTGACTGCGGCAGCGTCACACGTGCCACAAGCACTATTGGATCAACTTGCTGATGGCGGTGTGATGATTGCCCCTATTGGTAATGAAGATCAGCAACTAGTGATGGTTGTGCGTGAAGGCGAAAAATTTACTCAACATGTAATTGCGCCAGTGAGGTTTGTACCTCTTATACCTGGCGATATTGAATAGGAAGCTACTTTGAAATTGTTTACTAAGTTATACGATATGGCATTAGTGTGGGCAAAACATCGCCACGCAGAGCGTTATTTAGCAGGGATGAGTTTTGCTGAATCAGTTATTTTTCCTATACCGCCTGATGTAATGCTTGCGCCTATGTCGCTTGCTCAACCAAGCAAAGCGTGGCGTTTTGCTACACTGACTACTATAGCTTCAGTTATTGGTGGGGTATTTGGCTATTTACTTGGTTTTTGGTTATTTGAGCCTGTTGTTGAACCGCTTATTGCGCAAATGGGATGGCAAGATAAATTTAACGTTGCTTTAGAGTGGTTTAAAAATTACGGAGTTTGGGTTGTATTTTTAGCTGGGTTTTCTCCTATCCCCTATAAAGTGTTTACTATTGGCGCTGGTTTATTGCATATGGCGTTTTTGCCATTTTTATTGGCGTCTGCGGTAGGTCGTGGCGCACGCTTCTTTTTAGTTTCTGCTTTAATGAAATGGGGTGGAGTTAAAATGGAGCAGAAATTACGTCAATATGTTGAAGTACTTGGCTGGGGACTCGTGGTTTTAGTTGCGATAGCGTACATTTTACTACGCTAAGCATTAAAAAATCACTTTTTGGTAATTAAGGGCAAAACACTATGAATAAACGACAAATTCTCTATGTTACTTTATTTACAAGTGTTTTGCTCAGTGCTTGCTCATCCCGCCAAGCGCCAGCCCCTGTAAGCAGTTTAAATACAAATGTAAAACCTTATACAAGCAAGGTTAATATCACAGGTGATCGCTATACAGTCGAAAAAGGCGATACATTATATTCAATCGCGTTTAGTGCCAAACAAGATTTTAGAACCCTAGCGAAAAACAACCGTATTCCAGCCCCTTACATTATTCAACCGGGGCAAATAATAACGTTTAAAAAACCATCAACAAAAAAGAAAAAGCAGAAAAAATATACGAGTTCGAGCAAAAAGTCTACAAAAGAAATACAAAAAAATAACAAAAAATTAAAGAAAGAGCTTGATCAGCCAAAACAACGAGAGTATGTTCAAAAACAGACTAGTAAAAAAGTTAGCAATTCCAATAGCATGTACGATAAAAGGGTACATTGGTCTTGGCCAGCTAAAGGAAAAGTAACTCAGCGTTTTTCTACTAAGGAAAATGGTTTTAAAGGGTTACAAATTGCTAATAAAAAAGGTTCGCCTGTTTTAGCCGCAGCCAAAGGAACGGTTGTTTATGCGGGGAATGCGCTAAGAGGTTACGGTAATTTAATCATATTGAAACACAATGATGATTATCTAAGTGCTTATGCACATAATTCAAAACTGCTAGTTAAAGAAAAACAGGATGTGAAAGCAGGACAGAAAATTGCAGAAGTCGGTAACTCTGACTCAGAAGTAACGGCTCTACGTTTTGAGATTCGTTTTCGGGGTCAAGCAGTCAACCCTGCAAAGTACCTGCCTTAGCTATCGGGAATATATATAAGTGGTCAATAAATCACTTATTTGCTTGAGGGTACGCTCATGGGTAACACAGCAAAAGTAGAAAAATCAAAAGACGTAATTGATGATAAATTCGATGATGTAGCGGTTGAAGAACCAAACAAAGCATTATTGGAAGAAGTTGATAGCGAAGATGAAATATTTGCTAAAGAGGAAGTAACTAAAAACTTAGATGCAACCCAACTATATTTAGGCGAGATAGGTTTTTCACCTTTACTGAGTGCTGAAGAAGAAGTGTTTTTTGCCCGTAAAGCGTTAAAAGGCTGTGAAGCTTCTCGTAAACGTATGATCGAAAGTAATCTACGTTTAGTTGTTAAAATTGCCCGCCGTTATAATAATCGTGGTCTTGCGTTACTTGACCTTATTGAAGAAGGTAATTTAGGTTTAATCCGCGCGGTAGAGAAATTTGATCCTGAACGTGGATTTAGATTTTCAACTTACGCAACGTGGTGGATCCGTCAAACGATTGAACGCGCTATTATGAATCAAACTCGTACCATCCGTTTGCCTATCCATGTTGTTAAAGAACTTAATGTATATTTACGCACCGCACGTGAATTAACGCAAAAGCTAGATCATGAGCCAACAGCGGAAGAAATCGCTGAGTGCTTAGATAGACCTGTTGAAGACGTAACAAAAATGCTGCGTTTAAATGAAAAAATCACCTCAGTAGACACCCCGATTGGTGGTGAGAACGATACTGCTTTACTGGATATTATTGCTGATGAGAAAGGCTTTGGTCCAGAAGGCGAAGTACAGAATAACGATATTAATAAGCATATTGTAGATTGGCTTGGTGAGTTAAACCCTAAGCAACGCGAAGTACTTGCTCGTCGTTTTGGCCTGTTAGGTTATGAACCATCAACCCTTGAAGATGTAGGTCGTGAGATTGGTTTAACTCGTGAGCGTGTAAGACAAATTCAAGTTGAAGCGCTGCGCCGTTTAAAAGATATTTTACAGCATGAAGGTTTAAGTACAGATAGTTTATTTGACCAATTCAATTAATCTGCTTTATTACATACGTAAATATAATTAAAAAAGCTGAAGGGTGTCACTCTTCAGCTTTTTTTGCTTTCAGAATATTAAAGCAGTGCTTTTAACTTATAAAGTAAGTCTTGGGCTTGGCGTGGGCTTAGGTTATCTAAATCGATTTCAGCCAGCTGAGTTTCTACCTCACTCGGCTCGCTTTCAAATAACGATGCCTGCTGAACATTAAGATCAGCGGTAACGGGTTGATGATTCTCAAGCATCTTTAGCTTTTGTTTAGCTTGCTTAATCACAGCTTTCGGTACGCCAGCTAATGCAGCAACTTGTAAGCCAAAGCTTTTGCTGGCAGCGCCATCAAGCACGGTATGCATAAACGCGATAGTATCATTGTGCTCAATCGCATCTAAGTGAACATTTACGAGCCCAGCTTGTTGCTCAGCTAATTCGGTTAACTCAAAGTAATGCGTTGCAAATAAGGTTTTGGCTGATATTTTTGATGCTAAATGATCAGCCGTTGCATACGCTAAAGATAAGCCATCGTAGGTACTTGTGCCTCGTCCAATCTCGTCCATTAAGACCAATGATTGCGCTGTTGCATTATTTAAAATAGTCGCCGTTTCGGTCATTTCGACCATAAACGTTGAGCGTCCTGATGCAAGGTCATCGCTGGCACCAATACGTGTGAAAATACGATCAATATGACCAATATGTGCGCTGTCAGCGGGGACGAAACTACCAATGTGTGCCATTAAAACAATGAGTGCAGTTTGGCGCATGTAAGTTGATTTACCACCCATGTTTGGCCCTGTAATGATCAACATTTTACGTTGTGCATTGAGTTCAACAGGATTGGCTATAAACGGGTCTTTCATAACTTGCTCTACGACAGGGTGGCGGCCTTGCTTGATACTTATATCGTCATTGTCGCATAGTACGGGTTTGGCGTAGTTAAGTGTAACAGCACGCTCTGCGAGGTTATTTAGCACGTCTAAATCAGCTAATGCGGCGGCCATCATTTGCAGCTGTTCTATGTGGGGAGCTATAAATTCAAATAATTGTTCATAAAGTTGTTTTTCAAGTGCGAGCGCTTTTGATTGGCTACCTAGCACTTTGTCTTCGTGCTCTTTAAGCTCTGGAATGATGTAACGTTCATTATTTTTAAGTGTTTGGCGACGAATATAATCAGCAGGTACTAGGTGGGCGTTGGCGCGGCTCACTTCGATAAAGAAACCATGAACACGGTTATAGCCTATTTTAAGAGTGCTGATCCCTGTGCGTTCACGCTCACGCAGTTCCAGTTGTTCAAGTACATCGGTTGCGCCTTGGCTTAACGCGCGCCACTCGTCTAACTCACTATTATAACCGGGGGCAATAACGCCACCATCACGAATAAGTACCGGTGGATTATCAATCACGGCTTGCTCAAGCAAATGTTGTAAATCTGGTAACTCAGGTGACTGCATGATGATTTGAGTGATGCGCGGGTCGCTGGCATCCGTTAATAACTCATGCAGTGGTACAAGGGCTTGTAGAGCGCTGCGTAGGCGCGTTAAATCGCGTGGGCGGGCAGTACATAAAGCAAGGCGCGCAATAACACGTTCAATGTCACCTATTTGCTTTAAAGAATCATGCAGCTCACAGTAGAGCTGGGCATCGATAATGGCACTAATCGCATTAAGACGTGCATTCAGTTCAAGCTTAGAACGAATAGGTGTATGAATACGACGTTTTAATAACCGTGAGCCCATGGCTGTCGCGGTTTTATCGAGTACTTGCGCTAGGGTATTTTCAAAGCCACCGGATAGGTTAACAGTTAGCTCTAAGTTTTTGCGTGTGGCAGCATCTAAAATAACAGCGTGTTCATTATGCTCAAGAGTAATGGCGCGAATATGCGGTAAAGTAATACGCTGAGTATCTTTTACATATTGCATTAAGCAGCCGGCAGCCACTAATGCCGCTTTGGCTTTATCAACTCCAAAGCCAACTAAATCCTTAGTGCCGAACTGATCGCATAATAAGTGTTGTGCAGTATCTAAATCGAATTCCCATTCAGGACGACGACGCACACCTTTAACATGCTCAATTAAATGAAAGTTAGCAAAGTCTTCACTATAAAGTAGTTCTGCAGGCGCCAAACGTTGCAAGGTTGAACTAAATGCTTCGTCGGTATTTACTTCAACAATGTTAAACACACCAGAGTTAATATCTAAATAAGCAACACCGTATACACCTTTTTTGCTTTGCCAAACACTGGCGAGCAAATTATCTTGGCGTTCTTGTAATAGCGCTTCGTCCGAAATAGTGCCGGGTGTAACTATTCGCACAACTTTTCGTTCTACAGGCCCTTTGCTAGTGGCTGGATCGCCTACTTGTTCACAAATAGCGACCGATTCGCCCATCTGCACTAATCGCGCAAGGTAGTTCTCAACAGCGTGGTAAGGTACACCGGCCATAGGTATAGGATCACCGCCAGCTTTACCGCGATGAGTTTGCGAAATATCAAGCAGTTGAGCCGCACGTTTGGCGTCATCAAAGAACAGCTCATAAAAATCACCCATCCGATAAAACATTAGAATATCGCGATGCTCAGATTTTATTTTTAGATACTGCTGCATCATCGGAGTTTGTTGACTTATAGTGTGTGGTGCATAAAGATCAAACGACATGTATTTACCCAAAGGCTGAATATGGAATTACATCAAGAGATTAAAACACTTGCTGCGCAATTAGGTGCTATTTTAACGGATAAATGCTTATGGATCACTACCGCTGAATCATGTACTGGTGGCGGAGTGAGTTATGCGCTTACAGATACCCCCGGAAGCTCTGCGTATATTGACCGTGCATTCGTAACTTACAGCAATAAAGCAAAGCAAGATTTACTGGGGGTTAATACACAAACATTAACACGTTATGGCGCAGTGAGTGAGCAGACTGTTTTGCAAATGGCAGAAGGTGCAAGTAAAGCTGCACATGCAGATATATCAGTCGCTATATCAGGAATCGCAGGCCCAGGTGGCGGCACTAATGACAAACCGGTCGGTTTAGTATGGTTTTGTATTAAAATTGGCAATAAAGTGTATTCTAGCCAACAAATATTTGCGGGCGGCAGAGCCGAAGTTAGGTCGCAAGCTATTGTTTATGCATTGAAAAGTGTTATTGAAAAGATAAATTTATAAAATAAGCTTGATACTGTGATTTCATACAGTATACTTGTCTGCATTAGCCGGATTTGGAGAGTAAAATGAACGATAACAAACAAAAAGCATTGGACGCTGCTTTATCTCAAATTGAGCGTCAATTTGGTAAAGGCTCAATTATGAAATTGGGTGATAACAAGGCATTAGACATTGAAGCAATATCAACAGGCTCACTAGGCATTGATATCGCGTTAGGCATAGGTGGTTTACCTATGGGGCGTATTGTTGAAATATACGGTCCTGAGTCATCAGGTAAAACAACGCTGACACTACAAGTTATCGCAGAAGCTCAAAAAGAAGGTAAAACATGTGCCTTTGTTGATGCTGAGCATGCTCTTGATCCAATTTACGCACAGAAACTAGGCGTTAATATTGATGAGTTATTAGTTTCACAACCAGATACCGGTGAGCAAGCACTTGAAATTTGCGACATGCTTGTACGCTCAAGTGCTGTCGATGTAGTCGTTGTCGATTCTGTTGCTGCACTAACACCAAAAGCTGAGATTGAAGGTGACATGGGTGACTCACACATGGGTCTTCAAGCACGTTTAATGTCACAAGCATTACGTAAGCTAACGGGTAATATCAAACGCTCAAACACGTTATGTATCTTCATAAACCAAATTCGTATGAAAATTGGTGTTATGTTTGGCAACCCTGAAACAACAACAGGTGGTAATGCACTTAAGTTTTACGCATCTGTTCGTTTAGATATTCGTCGTATTGGTTCTGTTAAAGAGGGCGATGAAGTCGTTGGTAACGAAACCCGTGTTAAAGTGGTGAAAAATAAAGTTGCACCGCCATTTAAACAGGCTGAGTTTATTATTATGTACGGCCAAGGTATCTCTAAACACGGCGAGCTTATTGATTTAGGCGTTAAACATAAATTGGTTGAAAAAGCCGGTGCATGGTACAGCTACAATGGCAGTAAAGTTGGCCAAGGTAAATCTAACTCAATTAAGTTTTTGAAAGAGAATCCTGAGATTTCAGATGAGATTGAAGGTAAGTTGCGTGATTTATTGCTATTAAAAGCAACCATTAAGCCTGACGATGAAGAGGCTCTTTTAGCTGATGATGCAGAGCTTTAAACAGACTCAATAAGCTCGACTTGACCCGCGCTTAATTTTAAAAAACCGCTAAATATAATTATTTAGCGGTTTTTTATTTTTACTTTTTGAGTAATGAGCTAGGGCGTGTTGACCTTTGTGGATTGAAATTTGTTCAATCTAGGGGCGATTTAATCGCGGCGCGAGGTTTGTAACCTAGCGGGCTAAGTAAAAACCGAGCAACAAAGAGTCAATCGCCCCTAGGAAGAACCCTTTGGGCAGCGCATGTTTGGCATTTATACTGCGTTATCGCCTATTTATGGGGAGCAAACTACACAGGCTCTGCCTTGCCTAAATACCAAACATACTGCTGCAAAATCAACCACAAAGGTCAACACGCCCTAGTGCTCTTTAATAAATAAAAAGCGTGTTAGTGATTATAGTTGCCAGTTTACAGAGATGGCGTAACTACGTGGTGCACCGTAATAGCCTTGCGCCCAGTATAGGCTGTTAATGTATTTTTCAGAGGTAACATTATTAATGTTTAAAGTGACCCCTACGTTATCAGTAATTTCGTAAGTGGCCATTAAATCTAGTAGCCCATAAGCGTCTTGCTTTGTTGTAACGAGTGCATTATTGTTGGCATCACGCACTTGTACGCGCTTAGTATCATCTTGCCAGCGGTAATTTAAACCAAAGGTTAGACCTTCAATCGTTGGTACTTGATGAGTAATAGCAAGCTTAAATTGATTCTCAGGGGTGTAATCTTTAACTAAGTCATCACCTTCAATATTTACGCCACTGTAGCTAAAGCTTGCACTTAGATCGTCAGTCAATTTACCGCTGAGCTCTACTTCAAACCCATCACTATTAATGCCGTCAGCGCCATAAAAGCGCGTATCATCTGGCGATGAATTAGGAATAGCTACAGCAAGTCCTACTTGTTTGGCATCAAAGTATGCCAAAGTAATAAATAGATTATCTTCAAGTAATTGAGCTTTTAGGCCAACTTCACTGCTTTTACCAGTAATTGGATCTAAGTAGTCACCGTTAATGTCGCGTTGTGTTTGTGGCACAAAAGTTTCGGTGTAGCTAGCATAACTAGAAATACTCTCGTTGAAGTCATAAACAGCACCGAAGTAAGGCACTGTTTGCTCACTATCTTTCGCTTTATTTACGCCATAAGAAATACCATCAGTTTGCCAGTTAACTTGGCTTATACCTGTTAAGAAGTTAAATGAATCGGTGAGACTAAGTCGTGCTGATATATAAGCCGAGCGTTGTCTGTTTTTTACATCCCCACCACGTAAGCCTGCATTTAAAGTGGGTACTGGCGCTGATCCGTCCCAAGTATTTAAGTGATCAATGCTAGGTGCTGGATTAGGGTGCTGCTGGTTTGCATCATATAGCGATGATTCGGTTTTTTTCATATCGGCTTGGTTTACGCCAAATGATAAATCATGCTCACGAGAGAATAAATCAAGTTTACCTGTGGCATATAAATCAAAAATATCATGCTCATCTTTATAATTATAATTACTTGCTAAGCCAGATAGACCTGTTTGAGTTTCTTTATTTGGTGTGCCGTATACGTAAAATAAAGCCGACTCTTGCTCATTTTCTATATGGGCATAATTCGCTTTTATAAACCAACTAGCAGCAATACTTTGCTCAATAGATACAAATATTTGTTCAGCGGTATTGTTCCAGTATGACCAATCAGCGGCAGTGCTGGTTGATGAGTCATAATTTGTTGCTGTACCGTCAGTGTAATAAAGTGGCAGCGCACCCCATAGAGGACTATCAGCATCCTTTTTTTGATTAACGTAGTTAACAGATAAAAGAGTACTATCGGTTAGCTGCCCTTCGTAGGCTAGGTAATAAATAGTTTTATCTTGTTCATAGCGATCTAGGTATGAATCTGTTTTTTGCTTAGTGAATGCGACGCGTACTGCATGGTCATCCGCTAAGGCTGTTGAAGCATCAAGCTCAAAACGTTTGTTATTCCACGAACCATAAGAAGCTGAAGCGCTAACTTTAGTTTGATAAGTCGGCTTTTTAAGCACCATATTAACAGTTGCTGATGGATTACCAGCACCGGTCATTAAACCGTTGGCACCGCGAACAACCTCAATACTTTCAAAAATTGATGTATCAAGTGTACCTTGAATGGAACCTAAATCTTGAGGCAAACCCATACCATTTATTTGAAAATTTGTAATTTCAAAACCACGAGCTTTAAAATACGTACGATCTGTCTCTATTTGTTCAACGGTTACGCCTGGTGTGCTCTCTAACACTGCGTTTAAATTATCAAGCGAGAAGTCATCCATGAGTGCGCGCGAGATCACTGAAATAGACTGCGGCGTTTCTTTTATTGTTAAGCCAAGTTTGGTCGCTGATTGTGCATCTTCCGTAATATAGTTTTTGTGGTGTTGTCCATACACCGCGATTTTTTCAATATTCTCATCATCATTACCTTTATTTTCAGCTGCTTGGCTGTAACTGCTGAGGGCTAAAGAGGTTAGTACGGCTAACTTAGATAAACGTAAAAATTGCGGGGCAGACATGTAAAGTTCCAAATAGTTCAAAGAAGCGAGTAATTTAATCTAAATGATAGTGATTTGCAATACTTGTTCTGTTTAAGTGGATAGTTAGAGTGGTATGGTTGGCAATAAAAAAGCGGCTAAAGCCGCTTAAAAGGAAGTAACAGGAAATAAATAATATTAAAATGCATATTTAACAGAAAATTGTAAGCGTTCCATATCACCATCAGAGCCGCTTTCTAGTTCGCGTTCGGCAACTTTTAACTCAGCACCAAATGTTAGCTTTTTAACTGGAGAATAAAGAATATTAGCGCTATAGCTTTGACTTGTTTTTGTTGGGTCGCCAGTTATCGCTAGTAAATCTGAGTTATTATCGGCTGAGAAGAATGAGTATAAGAATGTTGAACGCCATTGGTTATTCCATTGCTGTTGATAAGCAATAAAACCAGATGTTGAATCAATCGCATCGAGATCATCGCCATTAAGTACCGCACTATTAGCAACATTTAAACCAATATAGCGCCCTAAACCTTGGCCTTGGGTAAGCATAAATTTAAGGTTGTTTTTACCAAAATTAACTTTACCAGAGGCGCTTACACCAAATGATGTTTCGTCTGCGTCAATGCCGTTTTGTTTGTAGCTAAGTTGACGTGCAAGCCCCGCAACCACAATCTCACCCCATTTTGCCTTGTGCGCATAGCGAGCTGTAAAATCAGGTAAAGATGCATCATCAATTGACGCTCTTGAACCACCTTGCATTGTGACTGTGGTTTCAGGGTTTTCTATAGAGAAAGACCAGCTACCCGTTGTGTATTTAACTTGAGCTTGACGAACAAATACAGTGCCCTCTGCTGGGCCTACAAAATCGAGTGTTTCAGGTAATGCCCCTACGTTCTGGAAGTTTGACCATGTTTGGCCAAATAACCAACCATCATAAGTAATAAATGCTTGGCGAACACGCGGGGCGTATGAGTTACTCACGCGCTCATTTCCGCCGGCAGCTGATGCAATAAAATCGATTTCAATTTTAGTTTTTATTTCTTTACCGTCATCTAGCGTTGTTGCAGTACCAAAGAAAAAGCGTGATTGGCGAGCATGCATATCAAATACTGGATCACTATCTACATCAGCACCCACAGGTGTCGTGCCTGGTACGTAAAAGTCACGACCAATACTTCCGCCAGCTTGTACACCTGATGAGTAGTCACTCCACATAGCATCTAGCTTTACATAACCACCGTAAGTTACATCAGTATTACCAATGGTTGCAGCATGCGCGCTTGCTGATAGTGCGCATAGAACGGCTGTCGCGGTGAGGGTTTTTAATGCTGTTGTTTTTGTTGTCATAGTCAATGTCCTATTCGAGGCTGCTTGTTGCATTTTTGTAATACCACTTTTGATTAAGTACGCTTTTTACTCAATTACCTATTGGTCTATTAGACTAAGGTGGCATTATTACAGAGCATAAAAAGTACAAATTATTAACACACTGTATTAATGGTGTAAAAAGTGCGATAGCTTAGTATCTTTTTAGGTACATATAAACAATTAAAAGGCTCTACAACTAAGGTCTAATACTTTCACCTACGATGCTGGGTGATCCTTGGGGTAGGCCGATGGCAAGTAATTAAAAATGGAGACGACTATGTCACAAAGTATCTATCCAGTTCCTGCACATATCAAGAATGCAGCATTAGTTGATAACGATAAATATAATACACTTTACAAGCAATCTATTGATGACCCAGAAAGCTTCTGGGGTGAACACGGCAAACGCCTTGATTGGTCTACACCTTTCACTAAAGTAAAAAATACTTCTTTTGATAAAGGCCATATCAGTATTAAATGGTATGAAGATGGCGAACTAAATGCGTCATATAACTGTATAGATCGCCATTTGGCGACTAAAGCAGATAAAACAGCACTCATTTGGGAAGGTGATGACCCTTCACAAAGTGAACATATTTCTTATCAGCAACTGCATGATGAAGTTGCTAAGTTTGCCAATGGCTTAAAAAAATTAGGTGTACAAAAAGGCGATCGAATCGCTATATATATGCCAATGTCACCGCAAGCGGTTTACGCAATGCAAGCATGTGCGCGCTTAGGTGCAATTCATTCAGTGGTATTTGGTGGCTTTTCACCTTCAGCCATCGCTGATCGCATTAAAGATTCTGGCGCTAAAATAGTTATTACATCTGATGAAGGCCGCCGAGCAGGTAACACCGTACCGCTTAAAGCAAACGTAGATGAAGCCGTTTCACAACCATCAGTGACGACAATCGAGCACGTCGTCGTGCATCAGCTTACTGGTGGGGAAGTGCAGTGGAACGAACATGATGTTTGGTGGCATGACTTAGTTGCTGATGTACCAGCAGTGTGCGCGCCAGAGCCTATGAACGCAGAAGACCCGCTCTTTATTCTTTACACGTCGGGCTCTACAGGGCAACCAAAAGGCGTGGTTCATACCACCGGTGGTTACTTAGTTTATTCATCGATGACTCACGAATACGTATTTGATTTAAAAGAAGATGATGTTTTTTGGTGTAGCGCTGATGTAGGCTGGATCACCGGCCATAGCTATATTGCTTACGGGCCATTAGTAAACGGTTGTACGCAAGTATTGTTTGAAGGTGTGCCTACATACCCAACAGCTGGCCGTATGGGTGAAGTCGTTGATAAGCATGGTGTAACAATTTTATATACTGCACCTACGGCAATTCGTGCATTGATGGCTAAAGGCGATGAACCTACAGCCACATCAAATCGCGATACTTTACGTATTCTTGGTTCTGTTGGTGAGCCAATTAACCCAGAAGCATGGACATGGTATTACGAAAGTATTGGTAAGAGTAATTGTCCGATTGTTGACACTTGGTGGCAAACTGAAACCGGCGGCATCATGATCACACCATTACCAGGTGCGATTGACATGAAACCGGGTTCTGCAACGCGTCCATTCTTTGGTATCGCCCCAGCATTATTTGATGCCGAAGGTAATACACTTGAGGGCGCTACTGATGGTAATTTAGTTATTCTTGATAGCTGGCCATCACAGGCTCGTACAGTTTATGGCGACCATGAGCGCTTTGAACAAACGTATTTCTCAGCGTATCCGGGTGTGTACTTTACCGGTGACGGTTGTCGTCGTGATGAAGACGGTTACTACTGGATCACAGGTCGCGTTGATGACGTGCTAAATGTATCAGGACATCGCCTAGGTACAGCAGAGATAGAAAGCGCGTTAGTTGCCCATGCCGCAGTCGCAGAGGCTGCTGTTGTTGGTTACCCGCATGATATTAAAGGCCAAGGTATTTATGTATATCTTACGCCAAACGAAGGCGTTACTGTTAGCGATGAACTGACCAAAGAGGTGCGTAACTGGGTGCGTAAAGAGCTAAGCCCAATTGCATCGCCAGATATGATTCAATGGTCACCTGGTCTACCTAAAACGCGTTCAGGTAAGATTATGCGTCGTATTTTACGTAAAATCGCTGCAAATGAGCATCAACAACTTGGTGATACCTCAACACTTGCAGATCCGGGCGTTGTTGATGAATTAATCGAGAACCGATTAAATCGTTAAATTTGCGTTAAAAACTTGATTAGAAGTTGATTCTAAACGTAGTATATCGGCTGTTGTCTACTTGATAGATAGCAGCCGAATTTATTAGGAGTGAACCATGAGTCAGTTTTTAATAGCGGATGACCACCCGTTATTTCGTGAAGCACTAAAAGGAGCATTAAGTTCAAAGTTTGATGATTTAGACGTTTTTGAATCAGATAGTTTTGATAGCACTTTGCAGGTACTTAGCGAACAAGAAGATTTAGACATCTTACTACTTGACCTACATATGCCAGGAAGCGGCGATTTATACGGCTTAATTCGCATTCGTGAAGACTACCCAAGCTTACCAATTGCAGTTGTATCAGGCAGTGAAGATATACATATTGTTTCAAAAGTCATGAGTTATGGCGCAATGGGGTTTATTCCTAAATCATCATCATCGGATGATATTGCCAGTGCAATTAACCAAATTTTGGATGGTGACGTGTGGTTACCGCTCGAACTAAAAGACAAAGTTGCAACCGTTGAAGGCGAAGATAAAGAGATCGCAGCGCAAGTTGCGTCGTTAACGCCCCAGCAGTACAAAGTATTACAATATCTACACGAAGGTTTACTGAATAAGCAAATTGCCTACGAACTTCATATTTCAGAAGCGACAGTAAAAGCCCACATTACTGCTATATTCCGTAAACTCGGGGTTTATAACCGTACTCAAGCGGTATTGATTGCAGCAAAATTACAACTAGAACCGATTGAACCTGCACAATAAGTACACATTAATAATAACAAAAATAAAGAGGCGAACAGCCTCTTCATTTTCATTGGCATGCTATTTCCACAAACTAAGAGCTTAACTAAACACCACAGTACGATTACCATTAATAAACAGCTTGTGCTCAGACGCCAATTGCAGTGCTTTACAAAATACCGTTTTCTCAACATCTTTACCCATTTTAGCCATCATTTCAGCGGTATTCGCATGATTTACATGAGTCACGTCTTGCATGATGATTGGCCCTTCATCAAGCTCATTATTAACAAAATGCGCGGTAGCTCCAATAATTTTAACGCCACGTTCAAATGCTTGATGATACGGTTTTGCACCAATAAACGCAGGCAAAAATGAATGGTGAATATTAATGATTTTACCGTCAAAACGACCAACAAACTCAGGGCTTAAGATTCGCATATATTTGGCAAGGCCAATAATGTCTGGTTTGTAACTAGCAATTAAGTCACCCACTTGCAGGTCGTGTTCAGCGCGCGATAGCCCTTCATGGCTGACCACATGAAACGGCACATCAAAGCCCTTCGCCAATGGCGCTAAGTCAGGGTAATTAGCGATGACGGCAAGCACTTCAATATTCAGCGCTTGCTCAAATTGCTTTAGTAATACGCCGCCCAAGCAATGCGCTTCTTTAGTGGCAAGCAACACGACTTTGGTTTTTTCGTCAGTATGCAGTGCTAATTGCGCGCCATCGGGTAGCAAAGCCTGTAATTGATTTAAAAAGTCAGGCGCTGGTACGCCAGTTAATTCGGTACGCATAAAAAAGCGCTGGGCGTCTTTATCTACAAATTCATTATTACGAGTAATATTTAAATTATGTTGGTGGCAAAGTCCGGTGATTTTAGCTATTAAGCCTACATCATCCGCGCATTGCGTAGTTAGTATCGTGTTCATTTTTCCTCATTCTGATCCCGTGAACAGTGGCTCCATTATTTGTTAATTTGTCACTATTGCAAGGGCTTTATCAAGTAATTGATTATTACTTATGGGTCGTAGCAGCGACTTTACGTCGCGTTGGTTTAACATCGCGCATATTTATGCGATATCCGACACGAGGTAAACCCTTAAGAGAACACGATGCGTAAATGAATCCCGTAGCGACTTTATATCGCGTAATTTCACACCGTGTTTGTTTTAAATCGCGTCTATTTTTCGACGCGGGGTAAACCCGCAGCTACCAGAAAAACATTTTAAAATTGTGAGAAAATTTTAAATAAAATACGTCTGTATAAATTTTGCTTCTAATAAGTTAATGCTATGTTGTTAATTTGCTTTTATAATTGAATTATTAAACACGGAGTTTTAATCACCACACTAATATATCCGCGTTAGCGTAAATTAATGTAATTACCCATTGAGTCTCAAGGAACTGACATGAAAAATAGTGCGTTATTTGTATTGTGTGCTTTGCTTGCCGCCTGTGGTGGTAGTGATGACAATAAAACAACAAATCAAACAACCATACAAAGTTACACTATAACTACCAATGTTGAAGGTGAAGGGCAGCTACAACCTACAAGCCTTGTTTTAAAACAGGGGGAGAGTGGCATATTTGAACTACAGCCTGAACAAGGTTACCAAGTTGCCAGCGTTGAAGGGTGTAACGGTACATACAGTGATAACAAATACACTATAGAAAGTGCCACACAATCATGCCAAGTAACCGCGAAATTTGAAGCAAAAACAATTAATGTCGCGCTTGAAAGTGATGCCTACATAACACTCAATACTGATAAAAATGACTATGTTTATGGTGACTCAGCAGTAATTAGTTATGAATTAAGTTCAGGTTATTTATTAAATGAAATAACAGGTTGTAATGGTGTATTGAATGATGACTTGTACAAGGTTGATGCACTCACAGTTGACTGTCAAATAACAGCAACAACGTTACCAACAAGCCAAGTATTTAGTGGTGAAGATGAAGCACAAGTCAATGTAACCGTGTTAGATGGTAAAGGGAGTATTCTATCGTCAAGTAAAGGGGTTATTGAACCATCTAACCCTAAATTACCAGCCTTGAATAGCTCACTTGAGTTTGAACGTGATTTACTTGCCGTTGATATTGCAACCGAAGCAGGGCAAACCATCGAGCTGCAAATAACCTATGAAAACCCCTTACCTACACAATTTACTTATCAAAAATTAATAGAGCAGCAATGGCAAGCATTAGACCAAGAAAACGTAGCAGTAAGTGAGGACAGATTAACACTTACATTAACTTTAACCGATGGTGGGGCCGGCGATAGTGATGGCGTAATAAATGGTGTTATTAAAGATCCTGGCGGCCCAGCTGTAGTAAAAATGCACACAGTCACTATAAACCAGTCAGCCGGAGGAGATATAACGCCAGAGAGTCTAGCAGTGGCTCATGGTGATACAGCATTATTTACTATTTCAACTGATGCAGGTTATACCCTTGAAAGTGTAACAGGGTGTAATGGCATATTAAATGGAACCAATTATCAAACGGCAGCAATTACACAAAACTGTGAAATATCAGCAGAGTACTCACTTACGTCATTTTTAGTTACAGCTCAAGCGGGCGAGGGCGGGCAAATATCGCCACTTGAACAGCTGGCTTCTTATGGAGATACTCTAACATTTACCGTTGCAGCGGATGATGATCATAATATCGAGTCAGTCCAAGGCTGTGATGGATCACTAGCAGGTAATATATATACTACAGGTATTATTACTGCTGCATGTGAGGTGCGCGCAACATTTGACCCTCAAACAGTTATAGTGACTGCACAAGCTGGTGCTGGTGGCAGTATTTCACCCATGAGCCAAGAGCTTAATATTGGGCAGCAAGCAAGCCTTATAGTGACACCAAATGAAGGCTACAGCATTGCCAATGTTACTGGCTGTAGTGGCAGCTTAAGTGGCAACACTTACACCACAAGTGCAGTAACCGCAAATTGCCAAGTACAAGCCAGTTTTAGCATTAATAGCTACACAGTAAGCGCCAGTGCAGGTGAGGGTGGAGCAGTTAACCCTGCCACGCAAAACGTTAACCATGGCAGTAGTGCGCAAATTACAATAACACCAAACGAAGGTTACAGCATTGACGGGGTTACAGGCTGTAGCGGTAGCTTAAGTGGCAACACTTACACCACAAGTGCAGTAACGGCAAATTGCCAAGTACAAGCCAGTTTTAGCATTAATAGCTACACAGTAAGCGCCAGTGCAGGTGAAGGTGGAGCAGTTAGCCCTGCCACACAAAGCGTAAATCATGGTAGCAGTGCGCAAATTACAATTACATCAAAAGAAGGTTACAGCATTGACGCGGTAACAGGGTGTAGCGGCAGTTTAAATGGAAACACTTACACCACAGGTGCTGTGACGGCAAATTGCCAAGTGCAAGCTAGTTTTAGTATTAATAGCTACACAGTAAGCGCCAGTGCTGGTGAAGGTGGTGCAGTTACTCCTACAACACAAAGTGTTAATTATGGCAGTAGCGCGCAAGTTAGTGTAACAACTGACGAAGGCTATATGATAGACCGCGTATATGGCTGTGAAGGGGGATTGGTTGAAAGTGTTTTTACTACAGGATTAATTACTTCGCAATGTTCAGTAACTGCTGAGTTTAAAATTATACCTAAAGCTCCCATAATTACTGCACAAGCTTCAGTACAGAGTATTACTGTCAGCTGGGATGGCTTAGACAATATTGCAGGGTATACCCTTTATTATGCAACAAGTGAAGCTATAACCCCGGATAACTACAACGACCTCGGTGGGGTTAAAGTAGAGTTTGATACATCAACTACTACGCATGAACTTACTAACTTACAAAGTAATACAACGTACTACATTATAATGACAAGCCACATAACAGGCACTGAGTCAGATGTGAGCAATATATTAGCCATCACAACACAAATAAATATTACCATGCCATTGAATGACACCGGCATAACGTGGTGTGCTGATGACAGTAACAACAACCTTGACTGCCCGGTTACCGGTTACGGGGGGCAAGACGCCGAGCACGGCCGTGATGCAAAAGCCAAAGCGGGCACACTTGAAAAAGTCGGTGGTGGTAATGCTGGGTTTGACTTAACTAAATTGGATGTCAATGGCAATGACTTACCAGAATCTGCAACAACATGGTCGTGCGTGCGCGATAATCACACAGGGCTAATATGGGAAGTAAAAACCGATGACGGCGGCCTGCATGATAAAAACGACCGTTATAATTGGTATAACCCTAATAGCAACAGCAATGGCGGAAGCCCTGGCTACCAAGATTACGGTGGCGATATTTGCTACGGTTATGATGTCAATAACGAAGCTAGTTACTGCAATACCTTCGCGTATGTTGAGCGAGTGAACATACAAAGTTTATGTGGTGCCAGCGATTGGCGTATGCCAACACGATTAGAGCTAATGGGCATTGTGGACAATGGCACTAAAAATCCAGCGATTGACACGCAGTACTTCCCGCAAACTCGGTCAAGTTTGTTTTGGTCGTCGTCGCCCTATGCCGACATAATCTATGGCGCATGGGGCGTCGATTTCGGCCATGGTATTGTTCGCTACGTCTTTAAGGACGACGGTTTCCATGTGCGGTTGGTGCGAGCCAGACCCTAAAAAAATGATCACTGATTTAATGAATCATCGAGTTATTTATGTTAACGCCTGACAGATACGGAGTGTGCGGATGAACTTTAAAGAGTTGGATGTATGGAGCGCTATAAAACCCTCATTGCAACACACGATAGCCAAAAGCTTAAAGGGCAAGCTTATAATATGAGTAAGGAGAAATAATGAATACCATACTTAAACTTACCACTGGCTTGGTTAGCCTGTGTTTCTTAGGTAATGCTATAGCCAATGGCAGTTGTACTAATGAAAATACAGCTATTCCCTATAGTACGCCCAGTAGTGATTTTACACTCCATGATAACGGCACGGTTACGCACAATACTACAGGCTTAATGTGGATGCGCTGCAGCATTGGGCAAACATGGGAAGATGAAAGCTGTACCGGTGATGCAAGTGGTTTTACTTGGCAGCAAGCCTTAGCTCAAAACGGTACTGCGTATGCGGGTTACAGTGATTGGCGAGTACCAAATAAAAATGAATTGGCCTCTATTTTAGAGCAGCGTTGTTATAACCCGAGTATAAATGAGGCTATTTTCCCTGATACGCCAGCTAATCATTTTTGGTCGTCGTCGCCCTATGCCGACTATAGCAATTACGCATTGGGCGTCAATGTCGGTATTGGCTTTGTTTACTACTACTATAAGGGCAACGATTTCCATGTGCGGTTAGTGCGAGCCAGATAGTAGTTTTGATTTATATCGCGTTATATTTCATACTAGGGGAAGCCCTAATGTGGGGTAAATCCGCAACTACGTTTGAGATAAATGCTTTAGCAAATAGGTTGAATCAATTTCTTTACTGTAGCTTTATAAATGTATATGACATACATGTTTTAGGTGATAATAAAGACGTGCTTTAAGTTTATCTGCACTTTGAGAGCAGCCACTTTGCCAGTTATTAATTAATTCATCAAGTGGAGTTTCCATACATAAAAAATATTAACCTTATCATTTATAATGGCATATGAGTCGTAGGTTGGTAATAATTGTTAATTTAATTGTTTGTAATGATGCTTCGTAATTGTGAGGGGGTCGTCCCCGTCCAGCGTTTAAATGCGCGGCGAAAATTGGTTAGGTCACTAAAGTTAAGTTCGCCTGCGAGGGTTTCGTTAGTTTGCGCTAAGGTTGTAATGTTAAACACCGCTGTTTGACGGTTGATACAATCTTGTAAGGCGCTAAAACGAGTATGATGCTGTTTGAGTTTTCGCTTAAATGTAGCCGGGCTCATGGTGAAATAGTGGGCAACGGTTTCAAGGCTGTGCCGTGGATGAGCTGCAATATGATCACGTACCAATTGCAGCCAAGAGCTAGCAGGTAGCGGCAGCTGCTGTATGGTGGTTAACGATTGTTGAAATAAACTTGGGCAACTATCAATTAAATGTTTGTTGTACAGCTCATCACTAATACTGATCATAAATAACTGTTGTGAAAATTTGCAGCTGGCTTGCAGGTTAGTGTGATACTGCTCTATGTGTTTGGGCTCAGGGTAAGGAAATGAAAAACAGAGATCACTGTTATTTCCTATTCGCCACTTACAAGTTGCGGCTATAAAACTGGCAAATAATTCGCTGCAAAATTGTTCTACGATTACATTTATTGCCCCAAAACTGAGATTAATAATGAAGTAATGGCGGCCTTGGTGGTATTTATGTTCGGCATTAAATAAGTTAAAGCCATGCAAAGGAGTACGGGTGAGTAGTTTTTGCAGTGTACGTAAACTTTCGGCTTGAGAAAATGCGCTGTATAACGGGTTGTGATTGAGTAGCTTACGCCCGAGTAAAAAACTGAGTTGGTGTTGGTTATCAAATTGACGACAGTTTTCTTGTAATCGATAAAATTGCTCAACACTGAGCGAAGCCGTTCCTGCGGCAAAATCTTGGTAAAATAATTTAGTGCCTTTGAGTAATTTATCTGGGTGTACTCCACGGTGCTTTGCTAAATCAACGAGTTGTGCCGCCCACGACGGCAAGCCTTGGCACGGCGTGTCGATATAGCTTAGCTGGCCCGATTTAGCATTCACACCAGCATTCACGCAGTTTGCTCATCAGAATATTCGTGCAAGTGCTTATTTTTTAATAGTCCTTGATGCAACTTACTTAACAAACCTGACGTCGAGTCAGAGGTTGTTGCAGTCACTAAACTCGTATGCACTTTTTGATTATAGGTCAGCGTGTTATCGCTGCTGTTAAATGAAAATGCCTCTAATGCCTCGACAATAGATAAACTCAGCTGTTCAGCGACAGCTAGTTTTGTATTAGGTAGCATGACAATAAAGCAATCACTGGCGTAACGACATACTAAGTCTTGTTCGCGGACATTGAGGGTGATCACTTGTGCAAACTCTTGCAGCAGATTATCGCCTTCAGCGTCGCCAAATTGGCGATTAAAGCGATCAAACTGGGCAATATCGAACATCAGCAATGAAAAACCATGCAGATTATGGTGTAACAAGTTTAGCTCCCGATTAATTTGGCTTTTCATATAGTCAGCACTGGCAAGGCCGCTAATGGCATCACTGAGTTGGTGTTCTCGGTAAAAGCGTTCCCGATTACGCAGCTGTTGATTTATGCTCATTTGTTCTTGGTGCCAATGATAAAGCGCAATAGTCATTAAAATCATGCCAAAAGGGGCGGGAATTGATTCAATAGTGCTGAGCCATGCTTGCTCATCGCTATAACTGACAAACTCATCAATAAAATCTAATGTCATAGATAGATTCATAATCGCAAGACCGGCGAATAATAAATTGGTTACTCGTCCCTTCGGCCTGCTTAGTAGAATAAAAAATATCCACACTAAGGTTATGGCAGTTATGCCACCTTCGCCCGCAACATCAAACCAATCAACTTCACTGTGGCCTTTGTATTGGCCGTAGCTTAATGTCAGGGTTAATACGCTGGCCAGCATTACCACTAAAATCAGTAGTAATGAGCGGTGTAATTTTAAAAACGATAAATTCATATTGAGCTCAATTGGTCATGTCTGATTGGCAGAATAAGCAAACAGCTTTAATGCCACTAGGGTCAGATTAGCTCACAGTGATGACATATTTTTTACGTTCAGTGATTTATTTCGCTAAACACCGCGTCTTTTAGTTGAAAAATACAGTTTGGCTAGGGGTCAAATTGGCTCATTTCAAGCTCTTTAAGTGCTTAAAAAAGCCTAATAACAGTGAATTAACAGTATTGCCTGAAGGACTGACATATTTCTTTCATGATTGCCCCTTAGGGTGTTGCTGCAAGCCAAGTATGGCCAAGCAAATAATTAAAATCACTAGCAGCAACCAAGAGAACAATTATGAACCCGTTTAAGACGTCACTTTTTATTAAGTCGAGTATTGCATTAGCGTGTTGTGGCATTTTATATGCGACCCCAGCCCTCGCCGATGGCCGTGTGCAAGGACGTATTACAGATGCCAGCCAAAGTGTGTATTTTGGTGGCGCGAAAGTATCGGTTAAAGAATTAAACTTAAATACCGTTAGTAACCGCGATGGCTCGTTTTCGTTTAATAAGCTACCAGCCGGTGACTACACCTTAGTAGTTGAATACATTGGCGCACCATCAGTAGAACAAAAAATAACGGTGGTGGATTCACAAGTTTTCACTCAGCAAATTATTATTGGTGAGCAGCAAGAAGCGATTGATAACATTATTGTCTATGGACAAAGTGCTGGGCAAGCGGGGGCGATTAACCGTCAAAAAAATGCAAATAATTTAAAGTCGGTGGTGAGTGCTGATTCAATTGGCCAATTTCCAGATCAAAATGCAGCAGAGTCATTACAGCGACTACCCGGTATTTTTATTGCCCGAGATCAAGGTGAAGGCCGCTTTGTTGGGATCCGTGGTATTGATCCTAATTTAAATAATGTCACAGTGAATGGTTTGAATGTCCCTTCGCCTGAGGCGGGTGTGCGTTCTGTAGCAATGGATGTGATCCCAAGTGAGCTCATTCAAAGTTTAGAAGTAAGCAAAACAGTTACGCCAGACATGGACGCCAGTGCCATTGGCGGCTCTATTGAAGTGAAAAGTTTAAGTGCTTTTGATAAAGCAAAGCAGAGCTATAGCTTTACAGCGCATGGGTCATATAACGAGTTAGAATCAAAAGCTAGCCCCAAGCTCTCCGGTAGTTATACCAATATATATGAGCTTGATGGCGGTGTTGATTTAGGTATAGCGACAGCGGTATCTTGGTTTAAACGTGATTTTGGATCACGAAATATAGAAACCGATGGCGGCTGGAGTGAATTTAAAGTTGAAGACGCAGCAACAGGAAGTGATCTAACAATTATGGGTGCTGAAGAAATTGAGCAGCGCCATTATCAAATAACTCGAGAGCGTTTAGGCGCTGCGCTTAATGTTGATTTACATACGAGCGCGACGGATAAATATTACTTACGTACTTTGTACAGTGATTTTTCAGATGACGAATACCGCCAGCGAAACGAATATAAATTCAGTGATGGAAAATTACTGCAAAGTAACGATACCACGGGAAGTTTTACTGGCGCAGAAATGGACCGCGACACGAAAGACAGATACGAAGAGCAAAGCATTTTATCAATGGTGGTAGGGGGTGAAAACCAGCTAAATAATTGGTTTGTTGAATACAATGTAGGTTATTCAAAATCTCAAGAAAAAGAACCAAACCGTCTTGATGTTACCTTTGCAGCAGAGAATATTGATATGGGTTACACCGCGCGTACTGATACGCCAATGCTAACTCAATCAGCTAATGCGCATGATTTAGCGCTGTTTGAAATGGACAAAGTTGAGGTTATTAATAATACTAGCGACGATGAAGAACTGAGCTTTAAGCTTGATTTTACGCGTGATTTTGTTTGGAAAAATAACAATGGCGAGTTTAAGTTTGGCTTTAAACAGCAGCGCCGTGAAAAACGTAACGATGTAAATGTAGCGATTTACGATGGCGATTTTTTAGATGCGATGGGCAATGATTTTGCAACTTTAGCGCCAAACTATGACTTAGGTAAGTTTGGCCCAGGGTTAAGTCGACATGCGATAGCTCAGTTTGTTAGTACAAATAAAGCGACGTTTGATTTAAACAGCAATGAATCTCGAGTTGAATCTGATGGTGAGAGCTATATAAGTAATGAAGATATTACAGCCGCCTATGCAATGATTAGCATAGATATAGATAAGTTACATATAGTGGCTGGTGTACGCTATGAAGCAACTGATTTTGATACTCAAGGTAATCAAGTGGAGTTAATTACAGATGAAATTAATGACACGGAAAGCGTCACCACAACACCGTGGCAGGTTAGCAAAGATTATGATTATTTTTTACCAAGCTTAAATTTACGTTACAACATTAATGATAAATTGGTTACTCGGTTTGCCTATACCAATACCATTGCACGGCCTACATTTAGCGACTCCGCTGCTTATCAACTTATCGAGAGCGAAACCACCGAAGACGATGGCGTTATTGAAACGCAACGTAAAGCACAAGTTGGGAACCCCGATTTAAACCCATACGAATCAATGAATTTAGATGCATCAATAGAATACTATCCGGGCACGATTGGCGTGCTATCTGCTGGGGTGTTTTATAAAGATATTGATAACTTTATTGTGCAACAAGAAGTACAAGGAAATGTCGGCTGGGATGGTTTTGATGAAGTAGTCCAAATGGTCAATGGTGGCAAAGCCTCGTTAACTGGGGTTGAACTAAACTGGAATAAAACCTTTAAATCAGGCTTTTTATTAGGGGCCAACGGCACATTTATTAATGCTGATGACAAACTACCTAACCAAGCTGATACCGTCGCAAATGTGCTCATCGGTTTTGAGAACAATACAATCAGCACTCGCTTAAGTGCATCTTATAAAAGTAAGAGCTTTCAATTTGATGATGCAGATATGGCTGTATACGAAGACAGTCATATGCAGTTAGATTTAAGTAGCAAGTATTACTTTAGCGATAATATTAATGTGTACTTTAATGCGACAAACTTAACTGATGAACCATTGTATTTATATCATTCTGATAAGCGTTATAACTATCAGTATGAATCATACGGGCGCACCTTTGAGTTGGGCTTTACGTTTTCTTCTTTATAAAAATATTGATGAGCTTGCAATTATGCAAGCTCGCTATTGAGAATGTTATGAATAAATTAAATACAGTATGGTTGGTATTAAGTGTGTGCTTAGCCGCATCAGGTTGCACATATCAAAATGTAGATAAGCCAAAAAAGAGAAATATAGGTACCGCCGATATTGCATTCTTAGCGTTTGGTGATGGCGGGTACCATGTGGATTACCCAAAAATAAAGCACCTTAAAAATCCAAAGAACAAGCAGCAATTTATTGCTGCTGAGCTTAACGATTGGCTTGAAGATTACCGCCCCAGAGCTGAGTTTGATCATGCGCCTATTTATGTTTATCCCGGAACTGATATTGCAACAGAGCAAGGTGGGGCACAAGCGGTTGGCTTAGCTATGGCTCAGCTATGTAAAACCAAAGCGTGCCAGTTTGCTATTCAATTGGGAGATAACGTATACCCAGATGGCGCCGATGCCGATGACGGTAAAGACGATCAAAAGCGTCTGCACGATTTAGTGTATGCGCCACTTAAACCGTTGTTTGATGTTGACCCCAATTTAGTTGTGTATTCAGCATTGGGTAATCATGACTGGAAAAGCTCGCGTAAAGGTGTTGCTTTACAAACACAGTGGATGGCAAAACAGGCCAATTTTTATATGGAAGAGCAAGGTTATTACAGTTATAAAAAAGGGGTTCCAGGTAATGATGTAGAGTTTTTTGTACTGGATACCAATATGCTGTTAGCAGGGCAGACATTCTATGAAGTACCACTGAATTCAGATGGCAGTGAAGGCGATGAGGGCCAAGCAATAGCAAGTGGCACCGCCGAGCTTGAAGTTCATGAGCAGCATGAAGGCCCCAAAAATGGTGAAGACCTTAAACAACTCGCATGGCTAAAGCAAGGCATTGCCAACTCAACGGCGAAGTGGAAGTTAGTGTATGGCCACCATATTTTATGGTCAATAGGTGGTACAAAATACAGTGAAGGGCATGTATTAAGGCGCTTACTAATGCCTACACTATGTAAATATGCAGACGGTTATATTGCAGGACATGAGCACGATTTAGAGCTATTAACGGATGATTGTACACAGTACGACTCAGGCAATAGTCAAGGTAAGTTACCGTTGATCATCTCAGGAGCGGCTTCAAAAATGCGTGGTAAGCATACGCCGTTTGCGCAGTATCAAGCGCGTCAGTATCCTCAGTATGATTTAGTGTGGTCAAAGAGTTTTGTGTGGGGCTTTAGTCACATAAACCTTGATAATGAAGACGATCAACTTGATGTGAGTTTTTATACAACTGCGCGAGATTTAAGTGGTGATTTACAGTCAGAAGCTCAGTTTAGTTTTAATAAGCGCACGCAATAATTAAGCAATATCACTATGAGTAAATGTGCGATTTGTTTGCACATTTACACAGTTTTTAACAAGTATGTAAAGCTATGTAAGCGGGAGTAATGCTTTGTAAATCATGAAATTATTAACTTTATTAGGAGTCTAAAGCCGACTATAAACAATAAGGAATTGATTCCATGAATACCCCACTATTTAAAATTGCTTTAACAACAACGCTAATAACAACATTAACAGCTTGCTCGGGAGGAGATTCATCCACCAGCAAAAGTGGTTACATTCAACTTTACAATGGCTCGTATAATAGCCCATACACACGCTTATTTATTGATGATGCTGAGCGTTCAGGTACAGACTTTGGCAATGTAACTACGCGCCATAATTACAGCACAAATAGTTATGATATTAGCCTACAGTATTTAGATGCAAACGACAGTTACATTACCATCAAAGAGCAAACCGTCGACGTAAAAGATAGCGTAACCCAATTATTAGTGATGAACAGCGACTTTGCTGAGCCAGCGATTAATGAACTCAGCGTGCCCACCACAAGCGATGATGGTAAGTTAAATTTAGGTTTTTATAATATTGCAGGAGAGAACATCAGCTTTGATGTTTACTTAGCTAATGATGATGGACTGTTTGATACCGCAGAGTTAATAACGTCACCTACTTATTTAAATGAGCTAGATTTAAAAAGTATTGATGAAGGCTATTACACTTTATATCTCACGCAAAGTGGCGACACCAATGTTATTTTTGAGTCAGCTACGGTGTATTTAAACGACAATGCCAGCTATGTAATGATGATACGCCCAAGTTATGCTACGCAAGATGACGGTATCGCACTTGATATTGTGACCTCAAGTAATAGCGTGACACAGTTAAAGCATCAGGCAGCGCAAGGGCAAGTTCGTTTTATTAATACCATAGATGATTATTCCCAAACTCGCTTTACTGTAACCAGAGGCGCGCAAAGTTACCCATCTGAGTTGACTGCAAACGACACCTATTCTAACTACCTTGAGCTTGCACCTAATAGCTACAGTATTGCGATGACGAATGATACCGGTGATAACATTGTTGATAATTTTTTACTCACCCTTGAACGTGAGCAAAGTAACGTTGGACTTTTTTATACCGATAAAGAGTTTGGCCCACGAATGCTGACATTAAAAGAAGATTTAACGCCAAGCAGTTATAGCCATAAAGTGACTGTTGTTAACTTATTAGATAGTTATGCAGGGCAAAATATTGTTGATGTCGATGTGGTCTTTACCTTAAACGGCGAAACGGTTGATGATGCAAAAAATAGAGTGACGGGTATTGATCAATACAGCCAAGAAAGCGTCGTTGTTGATAATGAAACTTACACCACCTATGTATTGTATGAAGATAACGGGCAGCAAATAGTGTTGATGCAGCAAGGTGATATGGATTTTAGCCAAGAGGGTAACTATATTTTAATACTTGAGCATGACGAAGCCAGTAGTACGGGCTATAAGATGACGTTAGAGCGCACTATTACGCAATCTGTCGAATAATTTAACGCAAATGAATTTCAGCGCTATAAAAAGTAGCGCTGATTTTTGTGTTTATATTAAATACACTTTACGTTATAACGGAGGTATTAAAGATATCCAAGGATTGAAAAATGGACGATGGTATAGCGCTAATTGTATTAGCGATACTAATTATATTGGCAGGTTCAATAGCAGGCTTAGTTGCTTTTTTTCAGCTCGGTGGGCTGAAAAATGAAATTACGGTATTAAAAAAGCAACTGGCTTATGTATTAAATCAGAAGAAAGATAGCGCGTTAGGTTCTAAAGATCAGAGTTTACAGCAGGATTCATCGCAGCTTAATAAGCAAAACACGGATATGCAAAGCGCTTATGCACACAGTATTTACCCGCATGATCCTGAGACAGACAATCCGGATATAACCAACACAGATGCAGCAGCCCATCAAACTCGCTCAGTGCAATCATTTGCAGTAGAGCCGCCGCAGAGTCCAGATACCTTCAAGCCAGTATCGCATGAACAAGCGTCTCCCTCATGCGTTAAAAAACAACCGTCTTTTTTCAATACCTTTTTAAGTCAATTTAAAACTCAGCTACAAGAAAATTGGATGACTTGGATAGGGGGGATTGCGCTAGCCTTCGGTGGAATATTTTTAGCTAAATACAGTTTAGAAGCGGGCTTATTGTCGCCTTCATTACGCATTACATTTGGCGCTTTATTTGGCGTGACACTCATTGGCCTTGCTGAATATTTACATAGGAAAGGCATTGTCTTTGAAGGGTTTAATAACTACGTGCCTGCGGCGCTAGCGGGAGGCGGTTTTATTAGCTGCTTTGCGTTAACTCTACTTGCGTATTCAAGTTACGCAATGTTAAGCCCTACTGCAGCCTTTGTTATGTTAGCAGTTATAGCATTAGCGGCAAGTGTAATGGCGTTGCGTTTAGGGCCGTTATTAGCCGTGCTTGGCATTGTTGGCGCTTACAGCGTGCCAATATGGGTTAATACAGGCAGTGGCAACCTTATGGCACTGCTTATGTATATTGGTTTTGTTACTTTATCGGCGGTACTGGTTGCGCAAAAAGTAAAACGCAATTGGTTGTGGTATTTACTTTGGACATGCCACATTGGTTGGTATTGGGTCGCATTGAGCATAATGAATACTCAGCAATATTACCTTGTAGGTGGGTTTGCGTTGTTATCTATTATTGGCCTGATTGCGATGGCGCGCTTAGGGTTAATGCTACGCTTACTCGAATACCGCCCGCATAGCCTTAAGCGATTACTTAAGTTATTGCCTGACAACCCATTATTATTGGCAATTGTAGTGCCGTTACTGCTTGCAATCGTGATGTCATTGGCCAGCATGCAGTGGCAAATTATAGGGCTGTGTACAATTGTTATATTACTGTTTTTGGTTTTGCAAAATAGCCGATGGGATCTCTGGCAGGGGCTTGCATTAGTGGTTGCTGTGGTTTTAGTGATCACCCAACAGAGGCACTTTAATGGTGATGATCACTTATTTATATTTAAAGGTATTTATGGCTTAGGATTAATACTGGGCATTGGTTTTTGCTGCTATGGGCTTTATTTTGGTGCTCGTTATAGAAAACGCCTAACCTTTCATTTGCTGGCATCGTTTGGTGTGTTTGTTATGTTAGCAACTCTTTACACGATTACCCCTGAGCAGGATTTAGATGTTGCATATCCAGTGTGGACAGTTATTTTATTACTGACCAGTGGCGTGCTAATTAAGCGCTCACAAGCCGCCAGCACTCAATGGCAACAATTTAGCTATTGGATTGGCGCGAATGCCAATATAACACTGTGTTTAACCATGCTATTAGCTGATAGTGGATTAACGCTTGCTCTAGCCATTCAAGTGCTCGTTATTAGTTATTTAGTAAAACGCCATAATGTGCCAATGCCGCATTGGCCAATTAAAGCGCTGGTGGCTGTGTTGCTTGCCCGTTTAACCTTTGCACCATGGATTGCAAGTTACTCTGACTTAACCTTGTTATCGTTACATTGGAGCGCGGTGGTTTATCCGTTATGCGTTGGGTTATTTTGGTTTGCGGCAAAACAGTGGCAACAAACTGGTATGAAAATCTGGCTCGAAGGCGCAACACTACATTGTTTAGCACTGTTTATTACAACAGAGACCAGTTATCAGCTTGTTGGCCACTACCCACAGTTATCTTCATTAAGTTTTTATGAGCAAGTATTACTAAGCTGTAATTGGCTCGCTTTAGGTTGTGTTTATTTATATCGTTCACAAAGTGCAGGGCAGTTAGGGAAGCTTTATAAAGTGGCAGGCTTATCGCTTGCGGGATTAGCGGCTTTGTTGTTATTAAATACATCACTTGATAACAACCCTTTATTTGAGCGCCTATATATTGGCGAAACCCCAGTGTTTAACTGGGTGTTATTAACTTGGTTTGTACCAGGCTTACTTGCACTTTGGCTGGCTAAATTAGTTAAACCACTTAATACAACACTCAGTGCTATAGTCGTAGGTGTATCGGGGCTACTCGCGTTTTTAGCAATTAATGCGCTTATTCGTCAGTATTGGCAAGGTGCGTTTATCCACCTAGGAAAAGGTGCTAGTGATGCCGAGCTATACAGCTATTCTGTGATTTGGTTAGCCCTTGGCGCGCTAGTCGTTATTAGTGGTCATTTAAAACACCAATTGTTACTACAAAAACTGGGATTGGGTATTCTAGGCGCAGTCATTGTTAAAGTATTCTTAATTGATATGGCAAACCTAACGGGTTTACTAAAAGCAATTTCATTTATTGGTTTAGGGCTGTCTCTGGTGGCGTTGAGCTGGCTGTTTCAAAAGCTCAGAAGTAAAGCAGAAGTACATTAGCATGTACTTCTGCTACCACAACATAGAGACTTCAGCGTTTCACAGGGGGTTAATATCAAGGCGTTACTTTACAATAATGCCTTGCCTAAATAGCTTTTAACGTCAACTGAAATAGCATCTTGAACTGGCTTGGGTATACATGACGGATTATCGCTCAGCATCATTACTGAGCGATAAGTTTCAACAATAAAACTCGTTTTAAGGGTTTGCTTTTAATCGCTGTTCAAAACGCCTATATCTTTTTAGAGTGACTCGATTTATAGCGTGTAAATAAATATAAAACACAGCAAAATCGAATAAAAAATAGAATACAGCAATCCCCGTTGGTGGGTTACCGCTACTAGGTAAGCTTGCAATACTCGATAGGTTGTTAGGCCACCACCAAGTACCCGTATATGTACCGACTAACTCTATATACAGCACCACATAAAACATCAGTAAGAAAAACAGTTGTGATTTTTTAGCCACTATTAAAAAGGCTAAAAATACCAAAGTGCATATAAATCCAAATACATCATTCTCGGCAAAAAACCAAAAAGTAGAGAATAGTATGATGCCAATTAACAAAATGATTTTTAGTTTTTGCGTATTTCTTAATATTAACGGTTTTTTAGAAGCGCGATACACAAGACCAAATATCATCCCATGACCAAATGCGACCCACAGTGGTATATTATCAAACCGATAGTTATACATATTTAAAACTAACGAAAATAAACACTCCCCTAAAAACCCAACTAAAATTCCAATTAACATGGCAGTACGAGTTCGGCTATTACAATGCAAAACCCCCACCATAAAAATAGTGAATACGGCTATGTTTGCTGTTAATTGACCATTGCCAAACGTTACATCGCCAGCAGGGCTATCCATCCAAAGAAATAACGGTATAGCCAGTAAAGCAGCAATTAATATTCTTAATTGTTGTAGTTGAACCATAATAATTGGCCGATTTAATAGATTACTTGGCATTAATAGAGCTTCTCATATGTTTTGCTTAGCGAATTAGAGGTGTCAGTGTTCGATAATTAAGAGTGCCTTAAGTTATATTGTAAAGGCTGGGCTACTCTACCTGAGACTATGACTTTCTTATAGTGTTGCACTTAAAATAATCAGTATTACTCATATTTAATTGCAGTCACGGCCTATATTACCTCTACGAATAGCTATTGATTTAAAGTATTACTTTTTAGGGTAATTAAAACTCTGAACTGTGCATCGTTAATTTATTGAAATTAAAGCCCTTATTTCCACTTTCAGACTAATTATACTTATTCATTAATTTTCTATTGACACTATGACTGCTTACTACTACATTTGTAACAGTACAACTACAAGTGTAGTAATAGGAGCAACAATGAAACTTAGCGATTTTGAAATGGATATTATGCAATTACTTTGGCAGCACGAACCGTGCACAGCTAGTCAGTTACATAAAGTACTTTTAGCAGATACACAAAAAGACAAAAAAGTAGCCTACACAACGGTTAAAACAATTATCGATAGACTTGAACAAAAAGGTGCCATTGAGCGCTGTGGACAAGATGGGCGTGCAATTGTTTTTAGATCTCTGATCACTCAGGATGCGTTATCAGAACAAGTTATGCCTGGTTTTATGCAGCGGTTTTTTAAAGGGAATTCGCGAAGCTTAATCGCACATTTTATAAAAGAAGAAAAGCTAAACGATGAAGATATTGAATATCTACAAACGCTTTTAAAAAATAAAAAGTTAGATTAAAGGAGAGGGTTATGATTGATTACTTCCTAACCTGCACACTAATTAGTTTATGCATTTTATTAACATCAAAAGGGTTAAAAAATGCACCAGCACGTTTAAATTTTTACTTATTCATGATTGCTTTGTTATGTTGGTTTATTCCTTGGCAATATATGTCTCAGTTATCACTGTTTGAGGGAGCATCTCGCTATACTTTTAATGTGGCGCAATTTTCTTTTAATACCAATATTCTCACCCTAAACGATACACAAACAGTGGCTACTGAAGGCTTGCCAGTTTTTGAAAATACCCGGGATTTTACGCTTTCGCTGAGTAATATTTTCATGGTCTTACTGTGTACCGGTATAGCCTTGTTTACATTACGGGTAGTTTTGTATGTCAATCTTCTTAAAAATTTACATGCTAATTCAAAGTTAAGCGATGAGTTTGCTCATATTAATAGTGATTATCCAATAAGAATTACAACCTTTAGTGGGCCTGCATTTGCAACAGGATTGGTGAAGCCTGTTATTTGGTTAGCGTCTTCTATGAAAGAGCGTGATGAGTTGGATTCAGTAATCCAACACGAGTCAACTCACTTACAACAAGGTGATATTTATTGGACATGGTTAATTTGTTGTGCCGAAAGCATTTTTTGGTGGAACCCACTTTGCTTAAAATTAGCTAACTTAGCGCGAGAACAATTAGAGCTTAGCTGCGATGAGCACTGTTTGCGTAAACTCAAAGGGAAGTATCAATTAGATCTCGCCAGTTTACTGCTCTGTGAGCAAAGCAATAATCAGTCACATAACTTTTTTACCCCCCCACTTTTGAATATTGCTCATTCAAAGAGCTTTAATATTCAAAGGATCAAAATGTTAAACAAGGAAAAAACAATGAAAAGTAAATATTTAGTAATGGTCGCGGCGGCAATGTCTTTTAGTGCAATCGCAGCAGCACAAATTGTTGATAGTAATTCAACGAATAAGCAATCAAGCACTCATGCTCAACAGACGCCTGCTCAGAGTGAGCAATTTAAGCAACAACTTGCCGATCTACTTCAGGGCGCCGTAGGTGCAAAAAGTGATAACCCTGATTTATTAAAGCAAGCAGCACTTGGGATCCATAAGTGGTATTTAAACAGAGATAAGCTTACTGGCCATGAAGAAGTTGAAATGAAAGTACAAAGCTTTAGATTGTTAGGGTATGTCTACTCTAAACTTGGACAGTATGAAGACATACTGAGCGCGTATGAAAAATGGTATGAGCAAGGCAGTAATCCACCATACTTTTTGAAAAATTCTTTAGCAAACGCTTACATGCAATTAGGCCGTTATGAACTTGCAATTGCAGAGCTTGAAGGTTTATCTAAAGAGCTTGATGGTAAATTACATGTAGGCTCGGCTGGTAGTTTAGCGCTGGCATATATTTATGCAGCT
Source organism: Pseudoalteromonas sp. NEC-BIFX-2020_015 (assembly GCF_012952265.1). Lineage (NCBI taxonomy): Bacteria > Pseudomonadati > Pseudomonadota > Gammaproteobacteria > Alteromonadales > Pseudoalteromonadaceae > Pseudoalteromonas > Pseudoalteromonas sp. NEC-BIFX-2020_015. Next base: position 181,252 of record NZ_JABCJL010000002.1, on the reverse strand, counting down.
GATTACGATAAAGCATTAAGCACACTAGGACAGATAGATGCACAAGAAGACGTGTACGGAAATATCCTTAAATACTATGTGTATGAAAAACAAAATGATCGTAAAAAAATGGCTGAATTAAAAGATAAAATTCCAGAAGCCTTTGCAGTGACTCCAGCACGATTACCACGAATGGGCATTCCACATTCACAGTTACTAGCAATGCTATAAATACGTTGATATGACATACACGATAAGTAATAAAAAAGAGCCTTAAGGTTCTTTTTTATTACTTATCGCTACAAACTGCTAAGCTCTAAAAAGGATTTAAAATCACCGTTAAGGGTACGTGAGTGAAACTCCCATTAAATTGCGATGCACATTACTATTCACAGTTTATGTCTCGTTCGCAAAGTCGTGCAATATTTGACTGGTTAAACGTACGCTTTGATCTGAATGAGCCAGAATTCATTGAAATGCCAGATGGTAGCGAAGTAAACATTTTTCCTTGGCGAATGATTTTTTTAGAGCCAAGATTAGAAAAATCTGGGCTTTTTTCTTCACACCATGGGCGTCATGCTGCTTGGTTTCCCCTTCTAAGTCGATTGCAACAGCAAATTGCTGAGCTTACGGGTGTCGAGTTTAGTGTTGCTGTGTGCCTTTATTATCCTGATGGAAAAGAGAGTTTGAGCTTTCACAGTGATTTATCGGCTTTTGGCCCCACAGATATTATTGCTTCAATAAGTTTAGGAGTTGAGCGTGAATTTTTAATTCGAAGCCAAAATAATGACGAAGAGCAGCACTGTGTCACGCTCGAAGATGGCTCGCTATTAATTATGGGGGAAGATTTTCAAGATATGTATCAACACGCCTTGGCAAGCACGCCAAAAGCAATCGGTCCAAGGTTTAATATCTCATTTCGGCAATTTGCTTGGCCCAATGAAGTGAGCGTTTAATTTATACAAATTCTTATTAAAAACGTGATCGCTCTAGGGTATTAAACAATAGGGTTTAGGAAGACTGATGCAAGCTATCCTGATTTATATGTTTAGATGGCGCCAACTATACCCAAAACGCCAATAGGTAAAAGTAGTAACCACTGAGGTAATTTTATAAACGTATTAAGTTTGAAAAAGTACCAACCGACAGTAAAAAACACAAATGAAAAAATGATAAATGTTACAGATATTCCGATAACTACATTTTGAAATGAGTTCAAGTTAAACCAACCAACAAAAGTTAATACAAGCCCACAAATAACAAGAGTGGCAGATACCATATGCCAACAGGCCAGTAATGTTGCTTTAGGTATGTCGGGAAGATCTGATTTAAGAAAAGGTCTAATTGGATCCACTTGTCCAGCAAAAATATGCACGCAAGATGTAAATAAACCGATTATTCCTGCAATGAAAACCCAAGTATTCATACAAACTCCTTGTAATATAACAAAGTTAAAATAGCGCTAGCTTATGAGTGTAGCTCAAATAATATACAATCAATTAAATGACAAACAATGATAAATCGCAAGGGCAAAAATCAGGCAGAGCCTGATCTTTTTCCTAAAACCTTTTACATCAAGCACTGTGGTTAAGCAGTGCTTTTAACTTCCCTGGCTTGATTGGTTTAGATAAGTAATGGATGTTTGCAGCTTTAGTTGCTTGTTTTAGCTCGTCGTCGCGTACTGCGGTTATTAAAATTGCAGGTACGGGGCTTTGCCAAATCTCCCGTAAGGTTTTGATTAATGTAATGCCATCGCAGTCATGACCGAGTTGATAATCCATTAGAATGACATCGGGTGCACTATGCTGTTTGGCATACTCCAGCACGGTTTCTACTTGCTCAAATAACTGATAATTTGCCTGCCACTTTTGCAATAAACTGGCCATTGCAGTTAAGTTTTCAGGATCGTCATCAACGGCAATAATGTTCATTGCGGAGCGGTTTTCAAACAAGCTATTAGTGATGTTTTTTTGCTGTACAAATTGGTTATCACCATAGGGCACTTCAATGCTAAAGCGGCTGCCTTTATTTACGTTAGAATCCACTTCAAGGCGCAGGCTAAGTAAATCAACCATGCGTTTGACTACACCAAGCCCTAAACCAACGCCTTTGTTATCACCTGATTCAATACGGTAAAAGTCATTAAAAATCTTAGCTTGTTCTACTTTACTAATGCCGGGACCCGTGTCCCATACTTCGATGCGTAAATGGTGTTTTCGTTTACGGCACGCCACTAATACTTTACCTTTTTCGGTATATTTAACTGCGTTAGATACTAAATTTTGAATAATTCGGCGCAGATAGGTGATATCACTATGCACAATTAACTGGCCTGAACGTACATGGAGTTGTAGGCCTTTTTCACTTGCTAATATTGCGTATTCATTATGCAGCGGCGCTAAAATATCATCAATACTAAAATGACGTGGTGTGGGGGTCATGGCGCCTTGCTCTAGTTTGGCAATTTCAAGTAAAGCTGACATTAAATGCACAGTTGAATCTAAGCTAGCGCCAAGTTTTTCAAAGTTGTTGATATTGCTATCAGCAAGTGATTTTTCATCAATTGCGGCAAGGTAGAGTCGGGCGGCATTGAGTGGCTGTAAAATATCGTGACTTGCCAAGGCTAAAAAACGGGTTTTACTATCATTAGCTTGCTCTGCTTCACGCTTTGCTAAAGTGAGTGCTTGCTCTGTTTGTACACGGCTTTCTATTTGTGCTTCGAGATCTTTGTTGATGGTGCGAATTTCTTGTGTGCGCGCTTCAATGCGGTTCTCTAAGTCCATATTGACTTCTTCGAGCGCATTTTGAGTGGCAATGTGGGTAGTGATATCTGAAAAGCTAGTAACAAAGCCGCCATCGGGCAGTGGGTTGCCAATCATCTCAAACACTTGGCCATTGCGACGGTGGCGAATAAAGTGATGTGAGCTGCCATTTTTTAAATGCTGCACGCGTTTATCAACTTGGCGGTCAATTTCGCCGGGACCACATTCACCGCGTTGCGCGTTATAGCGAATAATGTCTTCAATTGGTTGGCCTACCTCTAAAAAACCATCGGGGTAGTCAAACATTTCTGCGTAGCGTTTGTTCCATGCCACTAAATTAAGTTCTTTATCAACAACTGAAATACCATGGCTAAGGTTTTCAAGCGAGGTAAATAGTAAGTTTTGATTAAATTGCAGTGCTTGCGTGGTTTCATCAAAAAAGTTAACGACTTCTTCAAACGCCATGCGTTTACCTGATGCAACAGTATGGATCAATGCTTGCGCAGAAGATGCACCTAATACACCCGTGAGGGCGCGTTCGCAGTAAGCTATAAACTCAGAGGTGGGGTGAGTATTATTTTCGCCAAGCTGGTGATTAAGTGAAAACTGAGCCAATACTTGTTGACTGCGTTGAATACCTAAAAATGTTTGTAGCAGTATTTTAAAATCGTATACGGTGGCTTTTACGTTTTTGTTTAAGCGCCTTGCAAGCACCGCTTGCTCTTTGGGGTTAACAAAAGCAGCCGCTTGAATTTTGTCAATTAAGCGCTCATCAGCACCTAATGAAAAGCTAATATAGCAACCTATGTTGGCAAATAAAGCGATTAGAGTGCCACGGGTGATCAGGGTTTGCTGTAGTTCAGAATCCAAGGTATTACCAGCGTCTAATATCGGTAACATTAAAAAAAGTATCCAGCAAATAAAGCCTGCAAGCAATCCTGCATATACGCCATAAGCATGGCCTTTGCGCCAATATAAACCGCCAACAATAGCGGGCAGTAATTGGGTTACTAATGAAAAGGCGACTAACCCCATGCTGGCAAGTGCTTTGCCGTGGCCAAACCATTGCTGATAAAAGTACGATAAGATCAAAATACCGGCAATAGTAAAGCGCCGTACGAGCAGTATTTGTGGCTTATAGCTGCTGGTAATTAGGTTGCGTTTAAATTTACGACGTAGCATTAGCGGCAATACGACGTCATTAGAGATCATGGTGCTTAGCGTTAATGTGGCAACCACTATCATGGCTGTCGCGGCGGAGATCCCTCCAATAAATACAAACGTTGTGAGCAGTACATTGTCGTGCATCAATGGCAGGGCTAGTACAAAGCTATCGGGTGAAAAGCCATTACCAATACCGGGGTGAATTGCAGCGGTGGCAATAGGTAAAATCATTGCTGCGGTGAGCAATAAATACAGTGGAAATGCCCAGCGGGCGGTAAATAAATGGCGTTTGTCTTGGTTATCAACCACGGTAACGTGAAATTGTCGTGGCAGGCATATAATTGCAGCAGCTGCCATGAGCGATTGGCCAATAAAGTTAAAACTAAAAAAGTTAAAGTTGTTCCAGTGCTGCCAAATCGATTCTTGCAGTTGCGCTTGTCTGCCTGTGGGCAAATTATACAAGGTGTAAAGTGCTAAACCTGCCACAGCTACTAATGCGAGTAGTTTTATCAATGATTCAAAGGCTACAGCTAACATTAACCCTGAGCGATATTCGGTTACATCAACTTTACGAGTGCCAAAAAAGATCGCGAACATGGCCATGATCAAAGTGGCCGACAGTGCCACCATCGAACCTGATATTTTATTGTCGCTTTGCAGTAGTAAAAAGCTGTTACTTAGGGCTTTAAGCTGCAAAGCGATATATGGAATAGTGGCCAATAAGGCAATTACAGTGACCATAATAGCCGTGGTTTGGCGTTTACCGTAACGGGCTGAGATAAAATCAGCGATGGTGGTAATATTTTGCTTTTTACTCACCAGTACCAATTTACGTAAAAACCCTTGCCCAAAAAAGAACAGCAACGCGGGGCCAAGTAAAATAGGTAAGTAACTCCAACTGCTTGTTGCTGCAGTGCCCACTGAGCCGTAATACGTCCACGAGGTACAGTAAATACCCAATGAAAACGAGTAAACAAAGGGATGGTGGCTAATACGTTTTGCAAGCGGCGTGGTTTTATCACCCCAGTTAGCCAGCCAAAACAACACGCCAATGTATGCCAAAGCAACAAAAATAAGTGCAGCAGTCATGTTTTTATTCAATTTTTATTATGTTACTGCACACCATACCAGAAGTTTTTGCAGTTTTGAGCTGTCAATTCCACGCTTTAAAAAGTGATTTATTTAAGGTGTTGATATTTATAGTTAATTTCAATGCTTGTAATTACATTAGACTAATGTCGCAGATCTGCCATATAGCGTTTGTGAATAATTAAAATCATTCCATAAAATAGTTAATACTTTGATAAAAAAGGGTTTTTACTTATTTTTAACAACTGACCGTTTACAGTTTACGTAAACGTTAACTTATTGTTACGACTATGGTCTCAATTCAATGTTAAGGCTGCGTTGCTAAATTGGTTAGCGAAGAAAACAAAATACACATCACTTTTTACAGATGTTAAAGAGGAAATAAAAATGGCTTTTAAAGATGAAGAACAAGCAAAAGCTTACTGGGCGGAAAACATTTCACTGCTGTTTAAATTATTAGCGGTTTGGTTTGTCGTGTCATTTGGGTTTGGCATATTACTGGTTGATGTACTTAATGAAGTACGCTTTTTTGGGTTTAAATTAGGCTTCTGGTTCTCCCAGCAAGGCGCTATTTACACCTTTGTGGCTTTGATTTTTGTGTACGTTTTCAAAATGAATACGTTAGATAAAAAATATGGCGTAGACGAATAGGAGCTAAGTAATGGATGTTCAAACACTCACGTTTATAATTGTCGGTTTAAGCTTCGCGCTTTATATCGGCATTGCAATTTGGGCCCGCGCAGGGTCAACAAAAGAATTTTATGTAGCAGGCGGCGGCGTACCACCACTTGCTAATGGCATGGCAACAGCGGCGGATTGGATGAGTGCAGCGTCATTTATCTCAATGGCCGGTATTATTTCTTTCGCCGGTTACGATGGCGGCGTTTACTTAATGGGTTGGACGGGTGGTTATGTACTACTTGCCATGTGTTTAGCACCTTATTTACGTAAATTCGGCAAATTTACTGTGCCAGACTTTATCGGTGACCGTTACTACTCACGCACAGCGCGCTTAGTGGCTATTTTATGTGCCATCTTTATTTGTTTTACCTATATAGCAGGCCAAATGCGCGGTGTAGGCGTGGTGTTCTCTCGCTTCTTAGAAGTTGAGATTGAAACGGGCGTATACATTGGTATGGTTATCGTATTCTTCTATGCCGTACTTGGCGGCATGAAAGGCATTACGTATACGCAAGTAGCACAGTATTGTGTATTGGTATTTGCTTACTTAGTACCAGCCATCTTTATCTCTATGATGATGACAGGTCACTTCTTCCCACAAACAGGGTTTGGTGCAACACTAATTGGTAGTGATGGTGTTTACGTACTTGATAAACTTGACGGCTTAAGTGCTGAGTTAGGTTTTGCACAGTATACTGAAGGCTCTAAGAGCATGATTGATGTATTTGCTATTACAGGTGCCTTAATGGTGGGTACTGCGGGTCTTCCACATGTCATTGTACGTTTTTTCACTGTGCCTCGTGTTAAAGATACGCGTATCTCTGCAGCATGGACTTTAGTATTCATTGCAATTGTTTATACAACAGCGCCAGCGGTTGCAGCATTTGCCCGCGTTAATATGGTTGATACGATTAACGGTAAAGACGGTGGCGGTACTGAATACGCAGAAGCACCGGCGTGGATCAAAAACTGGGAAAGAACAGGCCTAATTACCTTTAACGATAAAAATGGTGATGGAAAAATGTTCTACACAGCTGGTAAAATTGATGATCCAAACAGCGCTAACGAAGTTAATGTTGACCGCGACATCATGGTACTTGCTAACCCTGAAATTGCTAACTTACCAGCATGGGTTGTTGCATTAGTGGCTGCCGGTGGTATTGCTGCTGCATTATCGACAACAGCAGGTTTACTATTGGTTATTTCGACCTCCGTATCGCATGATTTGCTCAAGCGAACTTTAAAACCAGACATCAGCGATAAACAAGAGTTACTCGCAGCGAGGTTGGCGGCTATGATCGCGATTGTAATATCCGCTTACTTTGGTATTAATCCGCCTGGATTTGTGGCGTCGGTGGTCGCATTTGCATTCGGCTTAGCTGCAGCAAGTTTCTTCCCGGCAATCATCATGGGTATTTTCTCTAAGAAGATGAATAAAGAAGGCGCTGTATTAGGCATGATCACAGGTATTACCTTTACCGCTGCTTATATCATCTTCTTTAAGTTCATCAGCCCAGAGCTTAATAGCCCAGAGCATTGGTTCTTAGGTATTTCACCGGAAGGTATTGGTTTAGTCGGTATGATCATTAACTTCTCAGTTGCTGCAATCGTTCTTAAATTTACAGCACAGACGCCGCTTGAAATTCAAGAAATGGTTGAAAGTATTCGTAACCCGAAAGGCTCTAGTGAAGCACACGATCACTAATAATTTACTTTATTAATGAGTATATTGATATACCCAAAAGCCCGACTTAAATCGGGCTTTTTATATTAAGGGGAATGCATGTGTTTACAATATACGTGTACCTGTTAATATCATATTTACATTTCACTGTTGGTACTGTTACCGGGACGTAAAGTCAGATAAATATTAAATTTATTATTTTCAGTACCGCATTCGTTAATTAATACTCAGGATATTGGGTAAAAAACGATATACAGCGTCAATTTTATTAATCAAATATAAAGGAATACAGCATGTCTAGCTCAACAACTGGGGTAGTAAAGTGGTTTAATGAAGAGAAAGGTTTTGGTTTTATTACTCAGGATAATGGCGGCGCTGATGTGTTTGTTCATTTTCGTGCTATTGCATCTGAAGGTTTCAAAACCTTAGCTGAAGGCCAAAAAGTGTCTTACGAAGTTGAGCAAGGTCAAAAAGGCCCGCAGGCATCTAACGTTTGTGCAATATAATCTTAATGTCTTTATTTGTTAGATGAAAAAGCCCGACTTAAGTCGGGCTTTTTATTTACTTCTGATAGCAGTACAGTAGTTATACGATTGTTTTTTGCGAGTACGGCTATGAATCATGAGCAACAGGAAGTCGCCCAATTTGTAATGGCGCAAACACCCTTTAATCATCTAGATGCATCGGTAACAGAATATTTTGTAAAGCACCTTGATGTGATTTACCTGACCCGTGAAAACCAATCGCAATGGTTACAGTCAGCGTCCCCTAAGTTATTTTTAATTCGTTCGGGCTTATATGATTTAGTTGATGCTAAAGGAGATGTGATCACTCGCTTAGCACAAGGCGATTATTTTGGTTTTCCTTCACTATTAACAGGGGAGGAGATTAAAAATCGCTTGGCAGTGCAAAAAGAGGGCATTGTTTATATGCTCAATCAAGACGCCTTTGATTACCTACGCCGCGAATATAAACCCTTTGAGCAGTATTTTGTGCGCGCACATGCGAATCGTTTGTTGTCATCGCATTATAAAAGTCAAAATGAGAGTTGGTCTGAGCGTAAAATTTCTGAACTAATGTCGCGCAAGGCGGTTACTTTAGCGCCTGATGCGAGCATTCGCCAAACAGCTAAAAAAATGAAAAAACATGGTGTGTCATCAATCATGATCACTGAGTTTGAACGCTTAGTTGGCGTGGTAACGGATCGTGATTTGCGTAATCGTGTGCTAGCTGATGAGGTTGATCCAAAAGATGCCGTTAGCTCAATTATGAGCGCCAAACCGAAGTTTATTTTTGAGAATAATCGGGTGTTTTCGGCACTGCATTTAATGCTTAAACATAATATTCACCATTTACCAGTACTTGATGAACATCATAAAGCATTGGGGATGATCACCAGCACCGATTTATTACGTCAGCAAAAAAGTGATCCAGTACAACTGATTGGCCGCATTTATAAAGCGCACAGTGTGGCAGATCTAAAGCGCTACGCCGCTGAAGTACCAGAGTTGCTGCGTGGATTTTCTAATAACATTGACGACATCTCATTGATTGGCAAATTACTAAGTGGTTTAACTGACGCACTCACTTCTCGTTTAATTCACTTATTTCAAGAAGACAATGGTGCAGCACCAACCAGTTTTAGTTTTATTTGTTTTGGCTCCCAAGCACGCGAAGAGCAAACGTTGCATTCAGATCAAGACAACGGCTTATTATTACCCAATGATTTAAGTGCCCAGCATCAAGATTACTTTCGCCGTATGGGGGAGTTTGTGTGCGAGCAATTAGTGGAGTGCGGTATTAAACGTTGCCCAGGAAATATTATGGCTAGCAATGAATTATGCCGTATGAGTATTTCTAATTGGTGTGAGCGTTTTTTCAAGTGGATTAAAACCCCAACACCTGAGGCGATGCTTAACTGTAAAATATTTTTTGATTTACGCTTTATTGAAGGCTCAACGGCGCTTTATGCCTCGTTTTGCGAGCAGCTGACGCGCATATCACGCAATGAATTGTTTTATGCCGCGATGGCGACGGATATCAAATCTAATTCAGTACCAATCGGTTTGTTTAATCAATTTAAACTCGAAAAAGACGCTAAACAACATAAGTACATTGATTTGAAAAAACGCGGCGTGGTGATTATTAATGACATAGTGCGTTTATATTCATTAAAAGCAGGTATTCGCCGTGCAAATACCCAAGAGCGTTTAGATGCGTTACTTAAACATACATTATTGAGTAATCACGATGTGTATAACCTTAAAGATTGCTGGCGATTTTTAACGCAACTTCGCTTACGCACACAAATTAATGAAGAGGGTTTGCCGAGTAATTGTATTAACCCAGATAAGCTAAATTCGTTGGAGCGTCACCAACTCAAAGAGGCGTTTTACTTGGTGAAGCAGGCGCAGCAAGCGGCGGCATTTAAATTTGCGCGAGGAAGTTTATAAATGCAATTTATAATAAGTAGGATCAAAAGCTAAGTGGTTAAACGTTGGTTAAATCGCTATTTGAAACGTAAACAGTTGCTTGCACAGGCTGCACTTGAGCAACGTTTTATTGTAATTGATTTAGAGTTAACGGGGCTTGATCCTAAACAACATGAAATCGTCTCGGTTGCGTGGGTAATGCTCGAGCAGCAATGTATTAAGCTAAGTCAAGCAGAGCATCATATTAATAAAGGTGTAAAGCAGTTAGATCAAAGTCCTGTTTATCACGGTATTGCACAGCAAGATATCGCTAAAGGACTGAGCTTAAAAATGATTTTGACTCAGCTAAGTGCACATTTTGAAGATGCTATTTTAGTGTTTCATAATTCCACGCTCGATTGGGGGTTTTTAAAGCTCGCATATGCTGAGTTGGGTATAACGGTGCAACCAAAGTTAATTCTAGACACTTTTCAGATCGAAAAAAAACGCTTACATCAACAAGGTCACGATATTGCTTTGGATGAATTAACCTTAAGTGCCTGTAGGGAGCGTTATGAGTTACCCCATTACACCTGTCATCATGCATTGACTGACGCTATGGCAACCGCCGAATTATTGTTAGCGCAGTGTCATCAGATTAGTCGTGGGCAGGTATTAAAATTAAGAGAATTGTTATAAATTAATCCCTTAGTCAGCAAGCATACAGTTTACTGGATTAGGTATGTTTACATTAGATGAATAGCTGGTAAATATGTGTTCAAACAAGGCTTTAAGTACTAATTTAAAAGTGTAAAAATCAGGCTTTGTTAGTGCGGTTATTCGGTTTTAAGTTTGCTATTGTAGCGCGCTGTAATTCAATCTGTTGTTAGGTTTATCCTATGAAAAATAATTTAGTGCCCTCTTTAGTTGGTGTGTTAGTCAGTTTATTTGCCGTTTGGTGGTTACACGGTTTTTTGTTGGTGGATCGTTGTTTAGACAGCGGTGGCGCGATTGATCATAAAACCAACTTATGTATGGGTGAAAATGAGCAAGTAATAGAGCTGGCAACGTCATCAGGTATGTTAGTGATTTATTGTATTGTGATTATGTTTGTTTCTTTATTAACAGGTAGTTTGGTACGCAAGCTATTTAAGCGTTAAATAATTTAGCTTTCCTAGAAAATCGGGCTAGCCATAGCAGGTTAATTTTAAATTTCTGCTGTTAGCCTCTTATATTCAAAGTCTAGGTCGATTACAATACCGCCATCAAAAAGGCAGGTTGCCTTTATCTGCACGCAACTAGAGTGGATTTTCTATCTAATGGCAATCAAACTTGCAATAAATGGTTTTGGTCGGATTGGACGAAATATTGTCCGTGCCCTTTATGAATTAGGGCTTAGCGATGAGATCAAAATTGTTGCAATCAATGAGCTCGCAGATCCCCACGGGATTGCTCATCTTCTTAAATATGATACATCGCACGGGCGTTTTACGTTTCCTGTTATTTTAGGGGAAGATTCGCTGGCGGTTGCTGGCGATACCATATCGTTATTTGCTGAGCAAAACCCAAGTGAATTACCTTGGCAATTACTTGATGTTGACGTTGTACTTGAATGTACTGGGGTTTATCACTCTCGAGAGCATGCCCAATTGCACTTAAATGCAGGCGCAAAAAAAGTATTATTTTCACAGCCTGCAGACGCAGACGTTGATGCAACTATTGTTTATGGCATTAATGATGATGAACTTAAAGCTGAGCATACAATTGTCTCAAATGGTTCATGTACCACAAATTGTATTGTACCAGTTATTAAGGTACTTGATGATGCGTTTGGTATAGAGTCAGGCGCTATCACGACTATTCATGCATCGATGAACGACCAACAAGTGATTGATGCGTACCATCACGATTTACGCCGTACTCGCGCTGCGAGCCAGTCAATTATTCCAGTTGATACTAAACTTGCCCGTGGTATTGAACGCATATTACCTAAATTTCATGGCCGCTTTGAAGCCATTGCAGTGCGCGTTCCTACAATTAATGTAACGGCGATGGATTTAAGTGTAACGGTCAACGCAGATGTCGACTTACAAGCTGTAAATAAAGCATTAAAAGCAGCGGCAAAGGATCGACTCGAGGGGATTTTAAGTTATACCGAAGAGCCATTGGTATCGGTGGATTTTAATCATGATCCGCATTCTTGTATTATAGATGGCACACAGACACGCGTTAGTCATAAACGCCTGATAAAATTATTAGTCTGGTGTGACAATGAGTGGGGGTTTGCCAATCGTATGCTCGACACTGCGCGTACAATGATGGCAATAAGTAACTAATTTATAATTATAAATCGTATTTTTTCAGCCAGTATCGTTAACTAAGGAGAAGTCCATGTCGGTCATAAATATGGCGGATTTAGATTTACACGGCAAACGTGTGTTAATTCGTGAAGATTTAAATGTACCAGTAAAAGCAGGTAAAGTGACCTCAGATGCGCGTATTCGTGCAGCACTACCGAGCATTAAATTAGCCCTTGAAAAAGGCGCTAAAGTGATGGTTATGTCACACCTAGGCCGCCCTACGGAAGGGGAACATGATGAAGCGTTTTCATTAGCACCAGTTGTTGATTATCTTAATGAAGCACTAGAACAAAACGTGCGTCTTGAAAAAGATTATCTAAATGGTGTTGAAATTGCTGATAACGAAGTCATCGTTTTTGAAAATGTACGCTTTAATAAAGGCGAAGGCAAAAATGACGAAGTACTTTCTAAAAAGTTAGCGGCGTTATGTGATGTATATGTTATGGATGCATTTGGTACGGCTCACCGTGCTCAAGCGTCTACCCATGGCGTTGGTTTATTCGCAGATGTGGCCTGTGCAGGTCCATTATTAGCGGCTGAATTAGATGCATTAGGCAAAGCGCTTGATAATCCAGCTCGTCCACTTGTAGCAATTGTTGGTGGATCTAAAGTATCAACTAAATTAACGGTACTTGATTCACTGTCCACCATTGTTGACCAATTGGTTACTGGTGGTGGTATTGCTAATACTTTTATTGCAGCAGCAGGTTACCCAGTTGGTAAATCATTATATGAAGCTGACTTAATTGACGAAGCAAATAAATTAAGTGCAGCAGCAAAAAGTAATAATGGTGAAATACCTGTACCTACTGATGTCGTTGTTGGTAATGAATTTTCAGAGTCTGCGGTTGCAACATTAAAAGATGTTAGCGAAGTAACTGACACCGATATGATTTTTGATATTGGCCCTGATACGGCTAATAAACTTGCAAAAATTATTGCTAATGCAGGTACCGTGGTGTGGAATGGCCCAGTTGGTGTATTTGAATTTGATCAATTTGGTAACGGTACACGTGCAATTGCTCAAGCGATTGCTAACTCAAATGCATTTTCTATTGCTGGTGGCGGTGATACGTTAGCGGCGATTGATAAATATGGTATTGGCGATAAAATTTCGTATATTTCAACCGGTGGCGGTGCTTTCCTTGAGTTTTTAGAAGGGAAAAAATTACCAGCAGTTGCTATGCTAGAAGAGCGTGCTAAGTAAAATTAGTCACGGGCCAGTGTATTAACTTAGGTTTGTACACTGGCGATGATCAGATATTAAATACCTCTCACCCTAATTTAATAGCTGATTTGTATAACGGTAATTTTGGCTAAGCCTTGCTTATCGTGATGTATTGATTGCATCAAATTAAACTATCCCGTTCGAACTAGGTAGTAGTGTATGCACTGCTATCGACAATTTGGAGAATACCCAATGGCTTTAATCAGTATGCGACAACTTCTTGACCATGCAGCTGAACACGGTTACGGCGTGCCTGCTTTTAACGTTAATAACCAAGAGCAAATCCGCGCAATTATGATGGCGGCTGATAAAACAAACAGCCCTGTAATTGTTCAAGGTTCAGCAGGCGCACGTGCCTATGCTGGGGCACCTTTTATTCGTCATATGATTTTAGCTGCCATTGAAGAGTGGCCACATATCCCAGTCGTCATGCACCAAGATCACGGTACTTCACCAGGCGTTTGCCAACGTTCAATTCAATTAGGTTTTTCATCAGTAATGATGGATGGCTCATTAATGAGTGATGGCAAAACACCATCATCATATGAGTACAATGTTGATGTAACACGTAAAACAGTTGAACTAGCGCATTCATGTGGTGTGTCAGTTGAAGGCGAGCTAGGTGTATTAGGTTCACTTGAAACAGGTGAAGCGGGCGAAGAAGACGGTGTTGGCGCTGAAGGTAAACTGACCACAGAGCAAATGCTAACAGATCCTGAAGAAGCTGCTGACTTTGTAAGTAAAACGCACGTCGATGCACTTGCAATTGCTTGCGGTACATCGCATGGTGCATACAAATTCACTCGCCCACCAACGGATGATATTTTAGCGATTGATCGTATTAAAGCGATCCACGCACGTATCCCTAATACTCACTTGGTTATGCATGGTTCGTCGTCTGTTCCACAAGAATGGCTTGAGATCATCAACCAGTACGGTGGCGAAATCCCTGAAACATATGGTGTGCCAGTTGAGCAAATCATTGAAGGTATTAAGTTTGGTGTTCGTAAAGTGAATATTGATACCGATTTACGTTTAGCATCAACAGGTGCGATTCGTCGCCACCTTGCACTTAATCCAGCCAATTTTGATCCTCGCAAATATTTAGCTGAAGCGACCAAAGCAATGACAGATATTTGTATTGCACGTTATGAGTCGTTTGGCACTGCAGGGCAAGCTGATAAGATCAAACCAATTTCACTTGATGAAATGCACCTTAAGTATTTAACGGGTGAGTTAGATCCACAAATAAAGTAATGTAATTATTAAGTTAAAATTACATTAGCCAGTGAGGGAAGCCTCACTGGCTTTTTTGTGGCTGATCATTGGGGATCGATTTTTTACTAACTAATAAAGTAGGGATCATTCATTTACTAACTTTAGTTGTTTGGGATCAGATCTTTACTAAGGAGTTAAAGAATAATGGGCGTTTCGCTTATAAAACAATCTAATTGAAGATGTGTAGTACTAATTATCAACAACTTATGAAATGTCATTGGTAAAAATACGATCTCAGATCGTAATGTGTAGGTAAAATAATGATCCCAACCCGTTTATTACAGATCTAGTTGGGTGTAAATGATCCATTCATTTGACCAGTAAGCATTTATAGACGACTTTTATACCCAAGCCACCTCAATATACAGAATTCAGCGTTCCACAGGGGCTTAATATCAAGGCGTTACTTTGCAATAATGGTCGTCCCTTTTAAAAGTAACAACGTAGAGAGTAAGCCCCTGTGAAACGCCCAACGGGTTGGTTTAAAAGCGATTTATACTGCGTTATTGATTTTAACAAGGGAGCAACCATTATTTGCAATCAATGCCTTGCCTAAATCGCTTTTAACTCCAACTGAAACTCGCATCTTGAGGTGGCTTGGGTATACATAAGTGAATTTTAAGGGATCCAATTATGGCTCTATGCTTTTTACGACTTTTTTGTATTATTACGGTGATATTTTCATCATGCATATTGGCAGAGCCAATTAAAATCTATGGTCGAGCTCATTTAGGTTTATTAAATAGCGATATAGGGCAAGGTAATGAAACCTCTATAGAAAATTATTCATCCCGACTTGGTGTAAAAGGCTATACACAAATAGGCAAAAGTTTAGAGGCCATTTATAAATTTGAGTTTGCTGTAAATATTGATAATAATGCGGATACCCTAACGTCTCGAAATCAATATGTGGGGCTTAAAGGTAACTTTGGACAAGTTGTAATAGGTCGTCATGATACTGCACTAAAAGTATCACAGGGTAAATTAGATGTAATGAATGATTTTAGCGGTGATCTAAAGTCATTCTTTAATGGCGATAACCGCCTAGGTGATGTGATGCATTATAGTTCACCGAAGTTAGGTGAATTGCAGTTGATTGTTACCTATGTTGCAGATAAAAACGAAAAGCAAAATGATGAGACAGGGGTATCGATAGCCGCTGTTTATGGCGACAGTAAGCTCAAGAAAACAACATATTATGTAAGTGTCGCGCATGACAGTAAAGTCGCAGGATATGACATTAGCAGAGCAACAGTGCAGGGAAAAGTAGGCCCATTAGTGCTTGGTGCTATGTATCAAGAGGCTAAAAATATTGATACAGATATTAGTGCAGAAGGTTACTTAGTCAGTGCGTCTTATAAAATAGATAAATATAAATTATTAGCTCAGTATCAAGATAATGACGGTATATTTGGAAAATTAAAAGATTCGGGTACTGGTGCTTCCGTTGGTATCGAACGTAGTGTGTCTAAGAAAATACGTATGTATATGTGGTATACGCAGTTTTCGTTAGATGGCAAAAATAACCAAGATCACTTAGCGCTAACATTAAGGTATGATTTTTAAATTTATAGTTTTGCTGTGATTTAACAATAAAATTAGACCAATAATGGCCGACTAAAAAGCGATTTTACAGTAGTCGGTCCATATAATAAAAATAGGAATATAGTTACGGGCTTTATAATTTTTTAGGAAATATAAGGATATCCAATTAATTTGGACCTAATATAGGATAAATAGTGTTTTTTTTGCCCCCATTTCGATTTACACGTTACACTTTCATAAAAATGTCATACTTAGTCATAATAATGAAAACTAGTTCGATAACGAAAGAGATAAATTGGAATGTCACGTAAAGTACTTGTCGTCGATGACGAAGCACCCATCAGAGAGATGTTGGTTTTTGTATTAGAACAAAATGGTTTTCAAGCAATTGAAGCAGAAGATTATGATTCGGCTATTGCAGCTATGGTTGAACCTTATCCAGATATGGTATTACTGGATTGGATGTTACCAGGCGGTAGTGGAATTCAAATTGCTAAAAAATTCAAACAAAGCGAATATACCCGCCAAATCCCGATCATTATGCTCACAGCGCGCGGTGAAGAAGAAGACAAAGTACGCGGTCTTGAAGTGGGGGCAGATGATTATGTTACCAAACCATTTTCGCCAAAAGAGTTAATGGCACGTATTAAAGCGGTTATTCGTCGTGTATCGCCTACCTCATTAGAAGAGGCCATAGAAGTGCATGGTTTACGTCTAGACCCTATCTCGCATCGTGTAACCTCAGAAGGTAGTGAACTTGACATGGGACCGACCGAGTTCCGCTTACTACATTTTTTTATGACTCATCCAGAGCGTGTCTATAGCCGAGAGCAATTATTAGATAATGTATGGGGGACTAATGTCTATGTTGAAGATAGAACGGTAGACGTGCATATTCGTCGCCTGCGCAAAGCTATCGCACCGCTTGGACATGATCGTTTAGTACAAACTGTACGTGGTGCAGGTTATCGTTTTTCTAGTAAATTGTAAGTGTCACACAGATGACCTAGCGAATGTTAACATTGGCTTAAATTTACTTACTCTAAGGTAAAGTGAGTGTATGTATCGAGTTGTCAATAAACAGGCGTTAGCTAAACGTCTGTTTATCTATTTTCTACCTTTATTATTAATTGGCGTGCTTATTGGTGCGCCATTTTTGCTTTTATTTTTAGGCTCTTTTTCATTACTGATTTGGCATTATCATCAATTATATCGACTGAGTGATTGGCTATTGAATCAACATAGTTTTAATCCGCCCGAGGGGGAAGGTGCATGGGAGCAAGTATTTGAAGGGATTTACCATCTTCAACATCGTAATCGTAAAAAACGAAATGAGTTGGCTGATTTAATTCGTCGTTTTCGTGATGGTGCAGAAGCAGTCCCCGATGCTGTAATCGTATTACAACGTGACCTAAGCATTGTGTGGTGTAATCAATTAGCACTTAAAGTACTTGGTTTACAGTGGCCGACAGATCATGGTCAGCGATTAGATAACCTTGTTCGCGATCCTAAGTTTGTAAAATATATGCATGCTGAGTCGTTTGATGAAGCGTTGGAATTAGAAAGTGGTCACAGCGTTGAGCAAGTTTTAGAATTTAGGGTGATGCCTTACGCCAGCTCGCAGTTAATGGTTGTTGTGCGTGACGTTACTCGCTTGAAGCAACTTGAGCAAATGCGCAAAGATTTTGTCGCGAATGTATCCCACGAACTGAGAACGCCTTTAACCGTTGTATCTGGTTATTTAGAAATGTTTGATGGCGATATGATGCCGCCGCCGGCAATGTGGTGTAAAGCGCAAAATACCATGCTTGAACAATGTAAGCGCATGGATAGTTTAGTCAATCAGCTATTGTCTTTATCACGAATTGAAGGCGCCAGACGCCAAGATAACGATAAGCCAATTAATGTGCCACAGTTACTCACTTATATCCAAACAGAGGCACAGTCACTTAATCAAGATAAAGAGCATGAATTAATTTTTGATATAGATACTAACCTTGATATTAAAGGTTCAGAAGAAGAGCTTCGCAGCGCGTTCTCAAATTTGGTATTTAATGCTATTCATTACACTAAAGCTGGCGGGAAAGTTACAGTTAGTTGGCAGTACACAGAAAACCAAGCCCATTTTTCTGTAATTGATAATGGTGATGGTATTGCCCCAGAGCATATTAACCGTTTAACCGAGCGTTTTTATCGGGTTGATAAAGCACGTAGCCGCACTACCGGAGGATCTGGTTTAGGTTTAGCGATCACTAAACATGTATTAACACGTCATGATAGCCAATTGAAAATTAAGAGTAAATTAGGCGAGGGGTCGTGCTTTTCATTTTCCTTTAATAAGGATAAAACGGTTTTATTAGCCAATTTAGATAAGTCATAAAATTGTCATTTTAGAGTAATCTAACTGTCATGTGATGTCTTTACAGTAGAGCACAGTTAGAAAATGGGACGAACAAATCGGAGTAACCCCTATGAAATTTAAAAATTTAGTTGCCGCAATGGGTGTGGCTGTAACAACTTTTGTATCTGCACAAGCTATGGCTGTAGATTCAAGTATTCCTGAGTATCAAAAAACCAGTGGTATTTCAGGTAACTTTTCATCTGTGGGCTCTGATACACTTGCCAACATGATGACTTTTTGGGCAGAAGAATACAAACGTATCTACCCAAATGTAAACATTCAGATTCAAGCTGCGGGTTCTTCAACTGCGCCACCAGCCTTGACTGAAGGAACCGCAAACTTTGGCCCAATGAGCCGAAAAATGAAGTCAAAAGAAATCGAAGCGTTTGAAAAACGCTACGGTTATAAACCAACAGAAGTACGCGTTGCTATCGACGCATTGGCAGTCTTTGTTCATAAAGATAATCCAATTGAAGGTTTACGTATTGATCAAGTAGATGCAATCTTCTCTTCAACACGTAAATGTGGCGCAAGTTCACAAGTAAATCGTTGGAGTGACGTGGGTCTTGTTGGTGATTGGGCTGCTAAAGATATCCAACTTTACGGACGTAATTCAGTATCGGGTACTTACGGTTACTTTAAAAAGAAAGCATTGTGTAAAGGCGATTTCCGCAACAATGTAAATGAGCAACCAGGTTCTGCATCTGTTGTACAGTCAATTTCGTCATCAGTAAATGCAATTGGTTACTCAGGTATCGGTTATAAAACATCTGGTGTACGTACTGTACCACTGGCGAAGAAAGGCGATAACTTTGTTGATGCAACACTTGAGAATGTAGCAACAGGTAAGTATCCGCTGTCTCGTTTCTTATATGTTTATGTGAACAAGCATCCGAATAAGCCACTTGCTCCTATTGAAGCTGAGTTCTTAAAAATGGTGTTATCACAAGATGGTCAAAAAATTGTAGAGAAAGATGGTTATGTGCCACTTTCTGGAAAAATGGCGATGAGCGAGCTTAAAAAGCTAGGTCTTCTTTAAGCCCTAAAACATAAAAGTTAATAAAAAACCGCGTAATGTACATTGCGCGGTTTTTTTATATTGAAAAATAGATAATACCAATCGTGTTAAGTTACAGACTACTTATAGCGACAGGTAAATACAGTGATAACAAGGCAGAAATTTTGACATGTAGTTGTTACTACTTGAAAAATTACTAACGCTGTTAGCGCTTTATTTAGCCCGCTAGAATGGTTAAATATTTAAGTCGATTGGTATAATTGGTTATCTAACATTTCCCAACGCTTCTGCGTTTGTCTTGCATTGGTTATACGCTTCAATGCATTTTGTGCTGCAGACTTTATGAACTAAGCCTTCGCCTGTACTTTGTTGCTCACAATTGACTTCGCATTGATAGTTTTGCTGGGCACATTGTTGCATTTCGGGATTCTCAATTTGGTTTTGGCAACCAGAAAAAAGAGTAACGAACACAGCAACGCTTGATAACTTTATTAATGAATTCATTCTTATCCCTAATTATTGTTATGTAATATCAACTTGCAGGTTATCGATTAACCTAACGCTACCTAAATAAGCCGCAGTTAAAATCACTAGATTATTATCGTTAAGTGTAGCTTTTATTAAGGTGTCTCGCTGTGCTATTTCAAAGTAATCTGGTTTTAGTCCGCCATCTTGCAATTGTTGCTTTGCTTGTTCACAAACGCTAATAAAATCACGTTCACCATTGGTAAGCTGTTCTGCACACCAGTTAAGTGTTTTAAATAATATGGTCGCAGTTTCTTTTTGTTCAGCAGACAAATAACCGTTACGCGAGCTCATGGCAAGCCCTGATACTTCACGACTTGTTGCGACACCAATTACTTCAACAGGAATTGATAAATCACGAGTCATGGTCTTAATAACTTGCAATTGTTGGAAGTCTTTTTCACCAAAACAGGCAAAGTCAGGCTGCACTAAGTTAAATAGCTTAGTGACAACCGTTGCCACACCGCGAAAGTGACCCGGGCGAGAACCCCCGCAATAACCCATAGATATGTCAGGTACATCAACAAAGCTTTGTGCGCCTAAGCCGTTTGGATAAATTGCCTCAACACTCGGTGTAAATACGATGTCGGTTCCAAGCTCTGCAAGTCCCTGTTTATCTGCTGTAAGTGTGCGAGGGTAATTATCTAAATCTTCATTTACACCAAACTGCATAGGATTAACAAAAATGCTCACGACCACTTTATCGGCCATATTTTTGGCTTTTTCAACGAGTGAAAAATGACCTTGGTGCAAATTGCCCATCGTTGGCACTAATGCAACGCTTAATCCGGCCTGTCGCCATGCTTTAATTTGACTACGTAGTGATTTTATTTCAGTGATTGCCTGCATTATTTAAACTCGTGTTCTGTACTTGGAAATGCACCGTTTTTAACATCGGCACAATACTTTTTAACGGCATCTGGCATATTGCCAGTTTCGAGTAAAAAGTTTTTAGAAAATTTTGGAATGTAACCCGCTGATATGCCTACTAAGTCATGCATAACTAAAATTTGACCGTCAGTTAACTTACCTGCACCAATACCAATCGTCGGGATAGATAGTGCGTCAGTAATCAATTTTGCAAGTTCAGAAGGGATGCACTCAAGTACAACCATTTGCGCACCAGCTGCTTCAAGCGCTTTAGCATCATGAATCATTTTTTGTGCTTGTTCATCGCTACGGCCTTGAATTTTAAAGCCACCAAAAACATGGACAGATTGTGGTGTTAAACCTAAATGCCCACACACAGGAATACCTTGTTGAGTAAGAGCAACAATTGAGTCGTATAACCACTCACCGCCTTCTAGCTTTACCATATTTGCACCAGCACGCATTAACTCAGCTGCATTTTTACAGCTCTGTTCAGGGTTTGAGTAGGTCATAAATGGCATATCAGCAATAACAAATAAATCTCGGCTACCAGCGCGTACACTGCGAGTATGATAAGCAATATCCTGGTTAGTAACACCTAGCGTATCGTCACCGCCTTGCAAAACCATCCCTAATGAATCACCTACTAGAATAACGTCAACGCCGTTATCGTGAAATAACTTAGCAAAGCTGGCGTCATAGGCTGTTAATGCGGTGATTTTTTGTTGCTCTGCTTTCATTTTATTGAGAGTAGAAACGGTTATTTTAGACATAGTATCCTCGTTGGCGACGGCCTGTAATTAATTACAGAGGTAATTGTTGTAATTCGTTTAATGCCAAAGTAGCAGTAATACTTTTTAGTTTAGTACCATCTGGCAAAATAAGATCAGGGGCAACTTCTAATAGTGGGTAAACCACAAACTCGCGCTCGGTTAAACCATAATGAGGTATGGTTAAACGTTCAGAGTTTATGTGTTGATCACCAAATAATAAAATATCAATATCTAAGGTGCGAGCGCCCCAACGCTGTGCTTTACGTACACGCCCGTGCTCAAGCTCTATCTGTTGGGTTAAATCAAGTAACTGCTTTGGCATCAGCGACGTTTTAATTGTCGCAACAGCATTAACATAGTCAGGTTGATCTTGTGGGCCCATAGGTTTACTGGCGTAATAATGCGACACGTTGATAAAGTTACTCTGTGGCAACACTTTAAGTGCTGCTACTGCGTTATCAAGCTGGCTGCGAGGGGCATTTAAATTAGCCCCTAAACCGAGATAAACAATTTCCATTTAGTTACTCAGCAGGTTTTGGGCTACGACGGCGAGTACGACGACGGCCTTTAGGCGCGCCTTGACTACCAAGTGCTTTGACTAGTTCTTTTTGGCCGTTAATATCTTTAGCTAAATACTCCGTCCACCACTTTACAAGCTCAGTATGTTCTTGCTCACCGGCTTCAACACGTAATAATAAAAAGTCGTACGCAGCTTTAAAGCGAGGCTGTTGAGTTAGACGATATGCTCGTTGGCCAGCGCGTTTGTCTAAACGGTGCTGAATATGCCAAATATCTCTGGCGCCTAAAGTAAAGCGTTTAGGTACGGCAACATGTTGTGCGCTTTCGCTTAAGACTTTATTCATGCCTTGTTGAAAAGCATCGTACTCTGATAATTGTTCTTGCTGCTGTAATTGTTTGGTAATTTTTAAAAGTGGGAACCACAGCAAAGCAGCAAATACAAAAGCAGGTGTCACTTTTTTCTCTGCGTTGATACGTTCATCAGTATTACGGAACATTTGCTTAATAAATGCATGTTCAAAGCCATCTGGATTTTGTTCTAAAATACCATCTAAGGCAGGGAATAATGCATTGAATAACCCATATTTACGTAGCATTAAAAAGTTTGCTTCGGCTTTGCCGTTTAAAAATAGCTTTAATGTTTCTTCGTATAAACGCGCCGAAGGGATGTTATCCAGTAAGCTGGCTAATTCGGTTAATGGTTTTTCGGTGTCTGGTGCAATACTCATATCAAGTTTTGTGGCAAAACGTACTGCACGTAACATACGCACAGGATCTTCTCGATAACGAGTTTGCGGATCACCAATAAGCTCTATTTGTTTTGCTTTAATAGCCGCAAGGCCATTGGCATAGTCGTGAATTGAAAAATCATTAATAGAGTAATATAAAGCGTTGATTGAAAAATCGCGACGCTCAGCATCTTCTTCAATATTTCCAAAAACGTTATCACGTAGTAACTGACCTTCGCCACTGGATTGACTGGTTTGATTTTTATCAACAGGCGCTTCGTGGTGACCACGCATAGTGGCGACTTCAATAATTTCACGGCCAAAAACAATGTGTGCTAAACGAAAGCGACGACCAATTAAGCGGCAGTTGCGAAATAGCTTTTTCACTTGCTCTGGGGTCGCGTTAGTGACTACGTCGAAGTCTTTAGGTTGTTGCCCTAACAAAATATCACGAATACAACCACCAACGAGGTAAGCGTCAAAGCCACCGTCTTTTAAACGATATAATACCTTGATTGCATTTGGGCTAAATTGTTTGCGGGAAATGCCATGCTCATTGCGTCCAATAATTAAAGGCTGCGTAGAGACTTGGGGCTGTTCGGTGTTTACTGTGGCTGATGGGCCCATAATTTGCCGACAAAATTGAAAAAGCTTGGAAATAATAGTCTGTCTCCTACAGAATTCGGTTGTTTGATGGGGATAACCATCAAAAATCAGATCAAGTATAGCTGTATTTAGTTATTAACTGCACGAGTAATGTGCATACTTGGCGATAAAACGCATTGGGCTTAAAGATGGCTATATACCCAAGCCATCTCAAAATGCGAGTTTCAGTTGGAATTAAAAGCGATTTAGGCAAGGCATTGATTGCAAGTAATGGTCATTCCTTTGCTAAAATCAATAACGCAGTATAAATCGCTTTTAAACCAACCCATTGGGCATTTCACAGGCATTTACTCTCATCGTTGTTACTTCTTAAAAGGGACTGCCATTATTGCAAAGTAACGCCTTGATATTAAGCCCCTGTGAAACGCTGAATTCTGCATCTTGAGGTGGTTTGGGTATAATATACCAGTACAGCTCAAAAATTAAGTTGAAGGTTTTAAAATTAACGCTTAAAAGTGATTTTTATCGCTATAAATGAGTAAATTGGGGGGCTTTACTCTGTAACTGTTGCGAAATTTGAATCTGCTGGACTTTTGGAATGTTTTGCAGGGTGTAATTGTTGATTGCCCAAGTCATCATTTCATCGATATTTAGTGAGAGTAGCTCAGTGCTAGGCGCTAAACCTAAAAACTCGAATGCATTTAATAGCGCCGGTTTTGGATTTTTTTTATCAATTGCTGGCGCATAATTTTGCTTTGATAATTTAAAGCCTGGTTTGGCGACAGCTAAAGGTAAATGTGCATAGCGAGGAGCGGGTTTATCGAGTTGCTTAAACAGGCTTAATTGGCGTGCTGTGGGCTCAAGTAAGTCTGCGCCACGCACCACGTTGGTGATCCCTTGCTCAATATCGTCTACAACCACAACTAATTGATAAGCATATAAGCCATCACTGCGCTTTATTAAATAGTCTTCATGCGCGAGGGCGTGATCAACGTTAATGTCACCTTGAATCAAATCATTATAGTGGCAGGTGGCGTGGCGTTGTATTAATCGTAATGCGCTGTTTTGTTGTGAGTGTTGTAAACTTTGGCAATGGCCTTGATAAATACCACCTAAGGCTTTAATTTCTTTACGTGAGCAGTGGCATGCATAAACGCCTTGTTGGCTATTTAAATATTCAATGGTGTGAGCGTATAAGTGATGGCGCTTTGTTTGATAGGCAACGTCTTCATCCCACTGTAAACCATAGGCCTCCAGTGTGGTGAGAATATCTGTATCTGCACCCTCTATAACGCGAGTCGTGTCGATATCTTCAATACGCACTAACCAAGCACCTTGGTTACTTTTAGCGTCAAGGTAACTGCCCACAGCCGCCACAAGTGAGCCAAAATGAAGTGGCCCAGAAGGTGACGGTGCAAAACGACCGCGATAATTGCGCATTGGCGCAGTAACGGCTGTGGTAGACATTGATTTAATTACAGGTAATTAACCACGTCCAGATTGTTTTTCTTTGATTTCTGCAAGCGTTTTACAGTCTACGCATAAATCTGCAGTAGGACGTGCTTCTAAACGGCGAATACCAATTTCAATCCCGCATGAATCACAATATCCAAAATCATCTTCTTTGATAAGAATTATTGTTTTTTCAATTTTTTTGATCAGTTTACGTTCACGGTCACGAGTACGAAGCTCTAATGAGAACTCTTCTTCTTGTGCTGCGCGATCAACTGGATCAGGAAAGTTAGCTGCTTCATCTTGCATGTGCGATTTAGTACGGTCTACTTCGTTGCGTAAATCGTTGCGCCATGCTTCCAAAATAGTTTTAAAATGAGCGCGTTGTGCGTCATTCATATACTCTTCGCCCGGCTTTTCCTGGTATGGTTCTAATCCGGCCTGAGCCAACAACCCTAATTTTTTTTGGTCTGGCATAACTTTCTCCTAAATCCTTAATATAATACCCAGCTTTAGCCGGCGGCTATAAATAACAGAATCCTATGGCCTAGGCAAATTTATTTTTAAATTAATTGGCTGTACGTAAATCATATCGGTTGATTAAAAAGGGTACAAAGAGAGTGTAGGCTACTTTTTAACTTCAAACGTGATTTTTAACTTGCCTATTAATATGGGCAAAAGTACAAATTACAAGGCTTGTTTTAAATAAAAGGGATTTTATGTGTAATGTGGATCTCATTAGGCGAAATGCTCGCTTTATAAGCAAGTACTTCAACTCCTTTACTCATTGCTTCAGTTAATAGCTTCGCATATGTTTCATCAACATGCGCAGCAGCGCTTACTTGCTCTATACCTTGGTGTAAAACAGCAAAGAGTAATACAGCGCGATGGCCTTGCTCGACCATTTCAATTAACTCGCGTAAGTGTTTTTGCCCACGCAGCGTTTGTGCATCAGGGAAATAGCCCTGGCCGCTATTAGGCTCAGATTGACTTAGCAACGTGACCGACTTGACTTCTACATAGCACGGTGGCAATTGTTCATTGCGCAGCAAAAAATCAATGCGGCTATTTTCTTGCCCATATTTTACTTCCGCTTGTATGTTTGTGTAGTTGCACAATTCACCAATGAGTTGTGCTTGCAGCGCTTCTTCAACTACTTTATTCGCTATAGCGGTGTTGACGCATATAAAATGGTCGAATTGATTTTTAGTCAGCTCTAAAGAATGTGGATATTTTCGCTTAAGGTTACTACTGGTAGAATAGAAGGCTGTAAAACCAGGTTCAGCACAGCCTGTCATTTTACCTGTATTTGCACAGTGAGCTGTAAACTCTGTACTATCGTGCAGGCGTAAATCAGCTAAAAAGCGTTTATAGCGTTTAATTAATGTGGCGTGTTGCAGTGGCGTTGAATATTTCATTATTTTGGTTATTTAGTCTCAAGCAGTTGGGAAGTTGTTGTGGCTATAGTAAACTCAAAGTCACTATTATAAGCGCAAGAGTATTCTAACATGACTGAAAAATTTGTTGTTCAATTAAGCGAGCAGGGTGCTGCAGTGCATTGGGGCGAAACCGCTACATTATCTTTTAATGAGCAAGGTGCAAGCGTTCACTTAACAGAGCAAGACACATTAAAAAATGTTCAAAAAGCGGCGCGTAGCATTGCTAATCAAGGCATTAAAAATGTTGTTTTAGCTGGCGATACTTGGTGTACTGAGACGCAATGGGCGTTTTACCAAGGGTTTGTGTCACCTAAAACATTACACGGAGTTGAGTTTGCACAAACAACAAAGACCGACAGTAAAGAGTTAGAGTCGCTAAAACGCTCAGCAACATGGGCACGTGAAATGATCAACGGCACTGCTGATGACATCTTCCCAGAAAGCTTAGCTGGAAAAGCGGCTGAATTTATTCAGTCACTAGCACCAGAGCATGTTAGCTATCAAATTATTAAAGGTGATGCATTGCTTGAGCAGCAGTGGATTGGTATTCATGCTGTTGGTCGTGGAAGTGAGCGTCCACCGGTTTTATTAGCACTAGATTACAATCCAACAGGCGATGAAAACGCACCTGTTGATGCAGCGTTAGTTGGTAAAGGTATTACATTCGACTCAGGTGGTTATTCTATTAAGTCGAGCGAAGGCATGCTAGGCATGAAATGCGATATGGGCGGTGCAGCAACGGTAACAGCTGGTTTAGCATTGGCAATTAGTCGTGGTATTGAAAAGCGCATCAAGTTGTTTTTATGTTGCGCAGAGAACATGATCTCTGGTCATGCTTATAAACTTGGCGATATTCTTACGTATAAAAATGGCACAACAGTGGAAATTGTTAATACTGATGCTGAAGGTCGCTTAGTGTTAGCTGACGGTTTAATGGCCGCAGGTGAAACAGGTGCACCATTGATCATCGATGCTGCTACGCTAACAGGCGCAGCCTTGGTTGCGGTAGGCCAAGAGTACAATGCGCTGTTTGGTCTAGATAAAGAGTTTGTACGTGAAGTAGAAGGCTTTGCAGAGCAAGAAATGGAAGCAGGCTGGCCATTACCACTTGAAAAGTGGCATCAACAAAACTGCCCATCACCTTATGCTGATACTGCAAATAGTCGAGCACAAAAAGGTGGCGGTTATGGTGGTGCATCAAACGCGGCTGGTTTCTTATCACGTTTTGTGCCAAATGATGGTAAAGGCTGGGTGCATATTGATTTAGCTGCAGCATTTAATATGGGCAGCACGAGTCAATGGGCTGCGGGTGCTACAACTGTTGGTATGCGAACAGTTGCACGTACGCTATTAGAAAAAGCGTAAATTATAGATAGTTGATTGAATCAACCGCATTCAGTCCTGTTAATTAATAAATGGCATTCAGCGAAAGTTGAATGCCATTTTTATAAAGCGTTACAAAAACCTTCAGAAACATTGCACTTATTACCCTATTACAAAAGCTGTTGATCAAGTAGCTGTGTTTCATTCTGTTGATAGCGGGCAGCCTGTTTTAGAGTAAAAACGTTAATGTCGAAAGTGAAACAAGCTTTTTCACGTTATTTACGATAAAATTCACCGCTACTAGCAGTTTAAGTACGCCATTATCTTTTTAAGATCGGCTACACTTAAATGATCTACTCACACTGGGAATTCTAATTATGTCAGATAAGTGCTACATCACAGCGCAACAATTACTTGAAGATTCATTTCGCGTAGCAGCGCAAGTTTACCAGGATGGCTTTCGTCCTGATTTTATTATCGGTATTTGGCGTGGTGGTGCACCTATTGGTATCGCAGTGCAAGAATATTACGATTATAAAGGCATAGAGACAGATCATATTGCGGTACGTACTTCGTCATATTACGGTATTAATAAACAATCGAAAGAAATCAAAGTGCATGGTTTACACTACATCATTGAAAACGCTAATGCGGGTGATTCATTGCTAATTGTTGATGATGTATTTGATTCTGGGCGCAGTATTTTTGCTCTTAAAGAAAAGCTATCAGAGCTAATGCGCTTAAACTTGCCGAAAGATATTCGTATTGCCTGTCCGTATTACAAGCCAAAAAACTCAAAAGTAGATATGAAACCAGATTACTACATTCATGAATCAGAAGAGTGGTTGGTATTCCCGCATGAACTATCAGGTTTAACACCGGATGAAATAATTGCAGGGAAAACAGATCTGGTGAAAATTCACGATATATTGCTTGAGAAATAGTACGATAAGTTGTTTAAATTAAAAAAGGCCTTTTAAAAGGCCTTTTTGTTCTAGGGCGTGTTGACCTTTGTGGATTGAAATTTGTTCAATCTAGAGGCGATTTAATCGCGGCGCGAGGTTTGTAACCTAGCGGGCTAAGTAAAAACCGAGCAAAGCTTCCGCGTCCTGCTCACGCCCCTTACCTACATCCGTGTAGGTAACAAAGAGTCAATCTCCCCTAGGAAGAACCCTTTGGGCAGCGCATGTTTGGCATTTATACTGCGTTATCGCCTATTTATGGGGAACAACCACACTGCATAGGCGCTGCCTTGCCTAAATACCAAATAGACTGCTAAAAAATCAATCACGAAAGGTCAACACGCCCTAGAGCTCAGGTTATTTAAACGTTTCAAAAGCTTCTTTTAATCTTGCTAGATGAGCATAAACATAGCTGCTCGATAAGCGATCTTGATTCAAGAAGTTTTTATCTATATCAATGCTTGAGCGAAGCGTCGTCGCACTACCAAAGTCAAGTTGGTTATGTGAGTCGCCAATTCGGGTTTGAACGCTATGGTTCCAGCTATTGGTACCTTTTACTTGCCAGTTACCAGCATCCATATCTTTACGCGATGTTAATGGGATACTAAACCCGATACCCACTTTTTCTATCGTTGTATTACTGTATGTAAGTGCAACATTGGCATCACCAAACCAGAATTTAGTCTCTAGTTTAAAGCCACTATCTTCGTTCCAAAATTGCCCGCCTGAAACATGGAATGACACATCTTTTTCTGCCCAAAAATAACGGTATGAATACACTGAGTAATCACGTTTATCAGTGTTGTAGTCTTTGTACTCAAAGTAGCCTAGTTTAGCTTTTAACTTATGGCGGCCTTCAGGGCTTTGCCATACTGTTTCATTGGTAATACCCATGTAATCAAAGTAATCTTGGTAAAGACCAAATTGAGTTTGATTATAAATATTAAATGGTAGCGCGAAAGTCTGATACACGATGGCGCGTTTTATGCCAGTTTCTTGGCGAGAGTTTTGAAAGATTTTACCCTTTTCAAAATGGTCAGTGTCATGGACGTTTACCTGACCTGTCACGTTTATACCTGCCCCATACCAAAGTGGCATATGCAAATCTGCTTGCAATGCTAATGAGTAATCATATACGCCCAGCTCTGTTGCATACGTTGTTGCCAATGATGGTGTAAATGAAAGCCTTGGGACAAAATAAGGGCTTGTGCTTGGCGCATTGCCAGCCCATTTTACTGTAGGTAAATCTTGATCAGTAAACTCATTACTAATCAATAAATCTGGTGTGATGTTATCGTTTACAAAACGGCGATAATTATCTAATCGGCCTTTTATTTGTAGTTGAGGGATATCTTGTTTTGATAAACGCACTACAAATTCATTATCACTGTGATTAAAATGCTCTGTAATACGTCCTAGTACTAAACCTAGTGCGTCAATTTCATTGCGGTTAAACACAGAGTTTTCAAATTCGACAATGAGAAGTTGCGCGCTAGAAAGACCAACCCGAATATTTTCAAACCCATCATTTACGAGTGCGCTTTTTAAACTGTGTAATTGCTGATTTGTCGCTGACTCAGTTTGAATGTTCTCTGTCGTTGAGCTGACTGTTGCTGGCTGTTTATTAATATTAGGTTGATTGTCAGAGTAAGCCGTCACACTAGCAGGTTGTGGCTCCTGCGCTTTGTTTCTTAGTGTTTCTGTCGGTTGTACTCTTACTGGCGCTGATTGCACTGGCGCTGGTTGTACTGGCGCTGGTTGTACAGGCGTATAGTTCGCTTGTGCTTCATCACTAAGAGGCATGCTAATGTTAACCCCCCAGTAAACATCATCATCGGCCAGTTCAGTGTTTGAATATAAGCGGGTGTTAAATGAAACCGTCGCTAAATCGTATAACCATTCTTTTGGAACTGTTACACGTGCACCTACATTAAATGCCTCAGCATCATGCTCAGCAAGTACCGACAACCAAGTGAAAGGTTGATATTCAATGCCGGCAAATGCACCATCAAGCTGACCTGTTAGTGTGTCAGAGGTGCCAACACCGGCACTAAAACGAAAATCCCACCACTGTTTAGAAGCAACAGCATAAAATGCTTCATAATTATTTGCTGCACCACCAAAATCTTTAGCACCTACTGCAAGGCTAAACCAGTCTTTAGGGATAAAAGGAATTTGGTATTTAGCATTAAATGATAAATCGCGAGTTTGTCCACGGCTACTCGAGCTAAATAAATTATCATGCATGCTTGATGAGGTTATGCGACCACTGACTTCTAGTCCGTCAAATAACCCTGCAGAAAAAGTGAAATTGTGGCCATCAGTGTATTTACCACGAATTTCTAGTTGGTTACTGTAACCTATATCAACAACTCCCTTATCCATAACGGACGCGGATGGTGTATGAAAAATACCAGTAAAACCGTTATATGCAATACCGTGATTGATAGGTTGTTCGGCAAAAGCTGAAGTACTTGCACTGAGTGCACAAAATGCTGCGAGGGCTGTTTTATTATAAGTCACGTGATTAACCAAAGTTGATTAAAATTAGGTTTTAAATCCTTAAAACCAGTTTATTCTAGTACTTTAACAATAAATGCTCTAAACAAAAAGTAACTAATTGAGCAGATAAACAAAAGCCGCGCTAATGCGCGGCTTTAAAAAGTTTACTTAAGACTTTAGCTATTAGCTTCCGCCAGTAGTACCAGTACCAGTAACTACACGGTCTTCAAGAGTACAGTTATCACGAACGATATTGAATGCAGAATCAGTACCGTTAGCTGTCACTGTAGTGCTTTGTAAGCCAACATTGATGCCAGTAGGAATTACTTTAACATCGTAAGTAACACCACTTTCAAGGCCTGTTAACGCGTAAGAGCCTGCTGTTTCAACAGCTGTTGAAATAGTTCTCTTAGTTTGAGAATATAAAACTACCGCACCAGTAAGTGGGAATGTTTTATCTTTATCAACTTCAGCGTTAGAACATGTATATGTAACGTTTAAGTTTTGAGCCACGATAGTAACAGGGCTATCTAAAGCAACTGTAATTGCGCCACATAGGTTTGCATTAGCTACAGTGCCCCATACGTTACCATTTTTATCTTTAACAGATACGTTAGCAACAGCATTATCAGCTACAACACCTGCACCATAAAGGTTGCCTTGAACTTTCTTAACTAGTTTCTTTTTAGAAACAGTTGAAGAATTAAGGTGTACATACAAGCCAGAAGCTGGAACAGCATCGCCTGTGAAGGTATAAGAAATAGGAGTGCTACATGCTGTTTGAGCTTCGCTTAGTGCAAAACCAGTTAAGTGGTCAGTAGCAAATTTAGCAGGTAAAGTTAATGCACCTGCATCGCCTACAGTTGCCTGCTCTGCTTCATTAGCCCAAACGCCAGTTTCTTCATTGTATGAAGATACGTCAAATTTGTCACCCGCTTCAACCATTGAACCATCAATAGTTTTAAATGTAGCTGGTAAGTTAGCTGTCAAAGAAATGTTTTCTGAGAAACTTTTGATCTTAGTATCGCCAGCAAGCATTTCAACGCTCATATAAGCAGCTGGAACAACTACTTTAGTTGCGTCTGCATTAGTTAAGCCTTCAGGGATTAAGTCAACAGCAGCAGTTTTACCTGCAGCAGCGTTAATATCAGCAGTTACAACGTTAAGTGTAACTTCAGTACCCGTTACAGCATTACCTTCAGCGTCTTGAAGTTCTACGTCTGTGCCGATTTCAATTGTAGCAGCGCCAGCTGTTTCAGCTAAAGGAGCAGCAAGTTTACCGTCAGCAGCAGCAACTTTCTTATCTTTGATAAGTGTTACTTTATTTTCATCTAATTTAACTAGAGATACAATCGTATCAACTACTTCAGATTTGTCGCTTAAATCAACTACAACACTGTTTGAAGCATAACCTTCAGCTGTCACTAGTGCAGTTAGTTGAGTTAACTCTGCGCCTTCAACAAGGTTGAAAGTGAAAGAACCGTCAGTTGTAGCAACTTCAGTAATTGCGTCGCCATTAAGGGCAACAACATTAGCTGAAGCTACGCCTGCTTCTAAAAACTTTACAGTAGAAGCAACTACTTCACCAGTTTCAGAATCAACAACGTTACCAGCAACATAAAATGTAAGAGCAGCAGGTGTATCAGCAACAGGCGCTTTTACCGTTGGTACCGGTGGCTCTGGTGGTTTAACGTAATCATTATCGTCATTATCGCTAAAACAACCACTTAGAGTAGCTGTAAGACCAATTGCTAGAGCTAGCTTGGTGAGTTTAAATGTATTATTTCCCATAATAGTTACCTTTCTTTCCTTTCTCTTTGTAAAGTAAACAGACTTAATTGCAGTGCTATACATGTAGTAAAGTATCTGTCAATTATGACCTATAGCTCTAATACAATAATAAGTTAGTGAAGGATAAGCGCACATTATATATACGTCAAGTGAACGTTATATATACTTTTACTCATCACAAGAGAAAATCATTACCGCTTATATAGGCGAGTAAATCTTTTTTCTTATAATTGATATTTTGCGTCGATCCTTTAATTGGTGTACATGCTAAGGCAGAGCTGTGCATTTGTAAATGAAAAGCATCTATTTCATGATGACTATTTTACATTCTACAAGATAAATAATCAGTATAGGTACAAATTGCTTTCGCCTTAGCAGGCAATATTGTTTGGTCGTATTCTACATTAATAGATATGACGCTAAAATGAACGTTTGGTACTCATAAGTTCATCTTAGCTATATTTTTATCCCCGTGTTACTACAACTGTGAAAAGCTATCTACGTAGTCGCTTAACTTTTCTAAATCCACCGCTTTTAGACCATCGCTAGAGCGTTCCACTAATCCTTTTTCTACTAACTCTGAAACAACTCTGCGATAAGCGCGTTCTGTAGTGGCAAACCGCTCAGCTTCAGCATTTACAGTGGGGTAAGCGCGTAGTAGGGTAGGGTTGTTGTTTTTGGCACGTAATAAACAATCTTTCGCTATGTTGTAGCCCAGTGGTAATAGCAGCTTATCTAGATTAATTTTTTGATTTTCTTGAAATTTAGCCGCAATGGTCTGCGCTGTATATAAACTTAACTCAGGTTTATCTAATAGTAATGCGCGCCAATGTTTTAGTTCAATTAAGTTATAACTAACGTCACTAAAGCAGGTAACAGTATAAATGCAGGGATTGTTATTCAGTGCTTCTATTTCACCTATCAACGTATTATTGCAATCGAGCTGCCCTAACAGCAGGCGACGACCATTACCAACATCGTAACTAAACGAAATTGTGCCGCTTCTTACTAACACTAATTTAGTAAGTGGTTGATCTTGGTGGATCAGCACTTCTTTTTTAGACTGCTGGTAGCGACTACCTGCAAAGGTGAGTAACTGGTCGACCAAATAACTAGAAAAATGATATTGAAACATCGATTGTGCTCTTCGGACAATTGTCCTATTTATTACACCTTAATGACGTTAGCATTAAGATTCTAAGAATTTACGCTAACTTACTAGCTGAGTTAACTACGGTTAATTGAGTTGAAACCTGATATCCCGTGTAATGATTATTAAAAGTATGCCCTCGAGCAACTTTTGGTTTTATGTAAGTTAGCTTTTTTATACTGTTGTGGCAATGTGTGGCCACTATAAAAACCACACAGCCTGTAATGCTAACCTAAACGAGTGGAGAGAACAAATGAGTTGGGAATATTTAGGCTATATAGCTTCCGCTTTACTTGTTGCCTCTTTGATGATGAGTGACGTAACCAAATTACGGTGGCTTAATCTAGTCGGTTGCATTGCTTTTACACTTTATGGTGTTGCTATTACTGCATGGCCTGTGGCTATAACAAATGGTTTACTCGCATTTGTAAATATCTATCACCTCATTAAGTTATCTCGCGAGCCAAAAAGCAGTATTACTGTAAAAGATTAATCGATTTTATTCTTCTTTTTGAGGCGGTGTTCTTTGAAAGCGTAGCTTACCGGCAATCCACGTTTGCTCGACATTAATAGTAAAAATTTCTTGCACTGGCACTGTGAAGTAATCTTTATCAATTAAAATAAAATCAGCCCATTTACCTTGCTCTAAACTTCCCAATTTAAACTCTTGATGCGCAGCATAAGCACCGCCAAGCGTAAACGCGTGAAGCGCGTCTTCTCTGTTGAGCGCTTCGCTTACTCGCCAGCCTTGTGCGGGTAATTGATTGTGATCTTGGCGTGTTATGGCTGAATAAAGGCCATCAAAAGGGTTGGCAAGCTCGACCGGATAATCAGAACCAGCTGCAACTACAGATCCTTGTTTTAAAAACGTTTGCCATGCGTATGCGCCTATTAATTGCTGCTCAGATAGGCGTTGCTGCGCCATATGCATGTCAGAGGTAGCATGTACAGGTTGCATCGACGGAATTATTTTTAATGTTTTAAATCGAGCAATATCCTCTGGGGCAACAATTTGAGCATGCTCTATGCGGTTACGCAGTAAAATCCCCCCCGTTTTTTTAAATACATTTTGATATGCATCTAATACTATCCGATTTGCCTTATCACCAATTGCATGTGTATTGGCACTAAAGCCACTACGAAAGCTTAATGTTAGTAGTTCTTCTAATCGCTGTTGAGTTTCGAGCATTAACCCTTGATGGTCAGTTCGATCAGCGTAATCAGCTAATAAAGCAGCACCGCGGCTACCTAAAGCGCCATCTGCGTATATTTTAACACTACGAATTGACATAAAATCATTTAGATCTTTGTAGCGGCCAGCTTTGAGCATCGTTTTAAAGTCAGGATCTGCTGCGCTGAGCATAGCAACAATTCGCAGAGGCAAAGTGCCAGCAGCAGCTCTGCTTTTATAAATTAGCCATGTTTGCTTATCAATCCCTGCATCATGGGTTGAGGTGATCCCTAAACTTAATAAATGTTGGCCTGCTTGATCTAAAGCCAAATTAACACTGTGATCTGATGGGGCAGGAATATGTGAAGTGATCAAGCTTTGTGCTTTATCAATAAAAATACCGCTTGGTTGAGCACTATGATCGCGAATTATCTCACCTCCATCGGGAGTGGGGGTTTTAATCGTGATATTAGCAAGTTCAATCGCCTTACTGTTAGCCCAAATTGCATGCCCATCAACCCGAGATAGTACAACTGGGGTATCTTTAATTATTTTATCTAAGTCGGCAGCGGTGGGAAATTGCTTATCGGGCCATAATTCTTGATCCCAACCTCGGCCAATGATCCAACTTTCTTTATTGCTTTTTGCAAATTCAGCAAGCGTGGTTTGTACTTGAACTATTGATTGACTACCTCGTAAATCTAATTGCGTTAAATTATTGCCTAAACCTATGACATGGCCATGTGCATCAATGAGTCCAGGTAGTAAGGTTTGCTTTTTTGCATCAATACTTTGTGAGCCAGGGAAATTATTTTTGAGTTCATCGTCTCCGACTTTAACTACTTTGCCATCTTTTATTACTAACGTTGAAAACTGCTTTAATTCACCTTTGTAAGTAGGAGTGTAACCATTGGCGTTGTATATCACAGTGGTTGATGCGAGGCTGGGAAAGGTAAGTGTTAAAAATAAAGGCAGTAAGCGTTTCATGGATTGTTCTTATTATTGTGTTTATTCAACATTAACAGAGAATCTCATCGCCGCAAGTTATTTTCAAAACACAGAATGCAATTTGGGTAAGAAAAAAGGAGCAGAATTTGATCCTTTATTTACTAGCATATAGGGTAAATTCGCTTAGCGATAACTTATTATCTTTATCGGTATCATAACTTTTAAAACGTGACCAAAGAGCGGGATCTTTGGCTGATTCCGATCGCGTAAGCAGACCATCTTTATTTCGGTCTAAATTGTTGAAGATATCTTTGATTTTATCAGTTGTTGCAAAACTGCCACAACTAATGGTCAGTAGGGCTATTAACCCTAATTGTGTCTTGTACTTCATAGGCACTCACTAATAGAGATTGTTAGTTAAAAAATCTTTAAATTCCACAAGTGAAATCCTATTATCCTGATCTTTATCCCAGCGTTGGTAGTTACTAAGTAATTGTGGCTGAGGCTCTAATTCGTCGTGGGTTAAATAACCATCTTTGTTGTAATCTAGGTGATTAAAACGCTGCTTTACATCAAGTGCAGCAACGCCAAAGCTACTTATTAATAACACCGAGCATATCAATGTTACACTTTTCATTTTTAATATCCTTTAAAAGAAGAAAGAGTAAAGTATTTGCCATAATTTAAATCCCAACAATAAATCCGTTTACACACTCCCTCCGGGATTATGGCAAATACTTTAACGTCTTTTTAAATTTTAAATTTAGAGAATTCTTGCTCAGATAAGTGTTCGTCTTGATTATCATCTAGATCACTAAATTGTTTAAACAGCGCCATGTTTTTTTTCGCTTCAAGCAGTGATATTTTCCCGTCAGAGTCAATATCTAATTTTGCAAATTTAACATTCAGTTGCGCTGCTAAAACGGTGGCGCTTATCATTAAAAAAAGCAGTGAAAATGCGGCGATAAGTTGTTTCATATCAGTTTTCCTCGTTAAAGTTATTGGAGAAATAATTTAAATTCGGCAAGGGAAATTTGACCATCTTGGTCTTTATCAATTTGCTCAAAGCTTCCATGTAATAAGGCATCCTCAGATGCTTCAGCTGAACTTAAGCTGCCATTACCGTCTTTGTCTAATTCAGAAAACGTAATTTTCGCATCCATTGCAAAAGCGGCGCTACTGAGTAAGGTACTTATACATACGCACAATACAGTTAATTGTTTCATGTGATGTCCTTATAATCTGAATCCAAACTTCATAATTACAAGTAGTAATACAAAAACGATGCCAACTATTTTTACTGTTTATTATCAGTGGTTTAAGGTTTTTCATTGGTGTGAAACTGAAATAATTACCCATAACTGTGTCTTTTTTGCAACATAGCGCGAGGGAGAATAATAAATACTATTAAAAACATGCCATTAGCTTGTCTCAATTTTGCGTCAAGAAGCTAAGTGAGAAGAATTGATTTACCTCATTCATTATTTTTATTGATTCAGCTTGTGTATAAGTAGCAGATCAGATAATAAAGCATTTAAATGAAGGGAATAGCTATGCTGGTGCCGTTTGGTAAAAAGTACTCTGCAATACTTGCTTGGCGACCTAACTTAATCGGACAATTTTTATTTAGTACATTGCTATCTTTACTACCATTGTCATTAGTTGTGATTGTATTTTTAAACGCTTTAAATAAACAACTGGCTGTAACTCAGCAAATCGTAAGTGATAACTACCAAGTTACTAAATCGTTTAATAACCTAAAGCAAGAGCTTAACAGTCTTGAGCGTGCAACGCGGCAAAATTGGGTGTTAAAAAGTGACTCATTAGATAAGTTGATAATAGATAAATGGCAATCATCTTTGGGCAATATTGATGAGCTTATGTTTATAAGTCCCGCATCTGAGTATATTAATCAGTGGCAGCAATTGTCGCAGGCATTGCAGCTGGCACATGAGCAGTTAGTTATTCAGCAACGACAAGATGCCCAGTTATTTATTCCAATGAGTGAATTAATTACCAGCCAAGCCTTATGGCTAAAAGATCAAAATGAATTACAAATTACAAAAAACCAATTAGAACTAAAAGCATTGCAAAACTCTTTTATTAACTGGCTAATAGCGTTAATTCCTTTGACGCTATTAGTTGGCGGTGGTTTTTTATGGCGTATTAGCGGAAGGTTAAAAGGGCTAACGTCAGTAATTGATAAGCTAGGGCAAGGACATTGGCAACAACAAATATCTGTACAAGGCTCAGCTGAACTAGTTGAGCTGGGAAACAAGTTGCAATGGGTGCAAGAACAGCTACATATTTTAGAGCAACAAAAAGATACTTTTTTACGTCACGTTACTCATGAGTTAAAAACACCGCTAGCGTCTATGGTTGAGGGCACTGATTTATTGGCGGATGAAATTGTTGGTCCTATGAATACAGAGCAACAAGCGGTGCTTGAACTAATTACCCAAAGCACAGTGCGTTTGCGAGCAATGATTGACAGCTTGCTTAGCTACAATGCAATTAGAACAAGCAAAGAAAGTATTAATGAGATTGACTTTAAGCATCTCATTAATAAAATAAACAGTCATTTTGAGCATCGTTTATTAGCGCGAAATCAAACGATTAGTTGGCAATCGAGTTTACCTGAGCAGCCCATAGCAGTGGCTGCTGAACTCATTGAAATGATGTTGATTCAACTCATTTCAAATGGCTTGAAGTTCTCACCTACAGGCAGTGTTGTTAATATTACTCTTGGGTTGTCACAAAGTAACTTAACAATGGTTGTGAGCGACACCGGCTGTGGCATTAAAGACCAAGATAAAACACATATATTTAGCGCTTTTTATCAAGGTAAGCACGCTAAAGATATTAGTGCACAAGGCAGTGGTTTGGGACTTACCATAGTGAAAGAGTCCGTTGAGCAGTTAATGGGCAGATTAGAACTTGAAAGCAATGAGCCACACGGTTGTCGTTTTGTGATCCACATACCAATTAATGAAAAGCAGGGAGTTAAGTAGCATGGGCGTGCGCTTTAAAGCCATTTTAATGGTTTATATTACAGTCTTAGGGCTTGCAGGATGCGAGTTGATTAAACCATCAGTTAATGACAACGAGCAAGCGATTAAAGTTGTAGAACCCAACCCTAAGCCGCGACCAAAAAGTGAGCCCATGTATCCGCCTGCTGAGGTTGTAATTGGCTGGCATGCAAAAGCGTGTGGTGGTTTTAAGGCCACAGATACTAAGGCTGTTTATATTGGTGCGGCTGCAATTGAGCGTTACTTTGATTTTAGTTGTAAGAATAATTCGTTGGAGCCCACTAAAGTTTTAGCTAAATTACTGCAGTTGGATCAGGCTTTTTACTGGCCTGATGATATTAAACAGTACCTTTGGCTGCAAAAACAACAAATTAAGCAACAGATCAGTGCTCAAGAAGCACAACAAGCACTGAATGATAAAATGCAAAAAACCATGTCATCACTGGCAACCATTGAGCAACAACTATTACTACGCGAAGAGACAAAGGAGCACTAATTATGTCAACAGAGCAAAACCAAGGTGCGCGCATATTATTGGTTGATGATGATACAAGCTTATTAAAGTTATTAGCTATTCGTATTGAATCCAAAGGCTACCAAGTAACGACCTGTGAAAGTGGCATGGCAGCGTTACAATTATTAAAAAACAACGTGTTTGATGCTGTTGTCACCGATTTAAGAATGGACGAAATGGATGGCATGGCACTTCACCGCCAATTGCAAAGTCGTTATCCCGCATTGCCAGTAATAATGATGACAGCTCACGGCTCGATACCCGATGCAGTGGAAGCAACTAAGCAAGGGATTTTTGCTTTTCTTACAAAACCAGTCGATAAGGATGAGTTATTTGATAGCTTAGCAAAAGCTATTGAAATTCATGGTTTAGGTGCAGACGAAAACTCTAAAAGCAGCAATATAGTGACTCGTAGTGGTGCGATGCTACATTTGCTTGAGCAAGTTAAATTACTAGGCCCCACCCATGTAAATGTGCTGATTTCCGGTGCCAGTGGGACAGGTAAAGAGTTACTTGCCAACGCCATTCATCAATATAGCCACGCAAGTGAAGGCCCATTTGTAGCAATTAACTGTGGTGCTGTGCCTGGTGAGTTGCTTGAGTCTGAATTATTTGGTCACAAAAAAGGGGCTTTTACGGGAGCTGTTAAAGATCATCAGGGACTGTTTCAGCAGGCGCAAGGTGGCACATTATTTTTAGATGAAATTGGCGACATGCCATTAAACTTACAAGTTAAGCTGCTACGTGTATTACAAGAAAAAACGATTCGCCCCGTGGGCTTTCAAGAAGAAATACCAATTGATGTACGTATTGTCTCTGCAACACATAAAAACCTACCCGATGCCATTGCCAATCAACAGTTTCGCGAGGATTTGTACTACCGCTTAAACGTTGTGAA
Source organism: Pseudoalteromonas sp. NEC-BIFX-2020_015 (assembly GCF_012952265.1). Lineage (NCBI taxonomy): Bacteria > Pseudomonadati > Pseudomonadota > Gammaproteobacteria > Alteromonadales > Pseudoalteromonadaceae > Pseudoalteromonas > Pseudoalteromonas sp. NEC-BIFX-2020_015. The sequence goes on along the minus strand of NZ_JABCJL010000002.1, from coordinate 140,452 downwards.
TCTTAAGTTGCCCCCGTTACGCGAGCGCCGAGAAGATGTTAGTTTACTTGCTCAATATTTTAGTGCCTCAATTGCAAAGCGAATGAACCAAAAAGAAAAGCGTTTTACAAACGATGCCATGCATGCCTTAGTGCGCCATGACTGGCCTGGCAATATTCGCCAATTACAAAACGTGGTTGAGCAAGTTGTTGCACTGACTCCCGGTGAGGTAATATCAGTTCAATTAGTTGAAAGTGCGCTCAATAGTAATGAAAGTAATATTGAACCACTATCGCTTAATGATGCTAAAAAAGAGTTTGAGCGCGATTACGTGATCAATACTTTAAAAATGGCGGGTGGTAATGTGGCAGAGGGGGCAAAGCTTGCAAAGCGTAACCGATCAGATTTTTATAAATTAATAAAAAAACACAACATTGATGTTGATAACATTATCTAACATTGAGGTTTAGGGGTGAAAATGCAGTTATTTATGGTGTACTTAGGTGGGCGAATTCAGGGTTGTCATATTGAAATGCACGATGTGCGTTTTGTTGTGGGTGAGTCAATTGAACACACTTATACAAAGCTAAAAAGCCAATGGGTGGGTGACAAAAACAGCGTGCATATGGATAGTTTTATGGCTATAAAACACATTGATGGCTTTGAGGTTAAAGTTGTTGATCATCCCGTAAAGCAAGTACAGCAACTGTATTTTGTTAATTTAGGTGCCTACCGGGCTGATAGCCTTGCTGAACAGCATGATTTTGCGCTGTATGTAGCCACTGACGCTGAGCAGGCTAAGCAACGCGCCAAAACGGATTTACTAGCAGGGCTAAGTCATATTCATAAAGATGATTTACACGATGTGGATGATTGCTTTGCTATTGATTTACTTGATAGCCAATTACATATTCAACTAACCCCTAGCGGCGAATCGCAAGCAATCAAACCTGATTGGTTTGGTTACCATATACTGTAATTTCGTTACAAAATGGGCAAAGTAGGTAATTTAGTCTTTATCGCTTTGCTCTTCACGCTCTTTGTCTTCGCTGTTGCTGGCAATTTTAAACGCTAAAATAACAAATCCAAACATCAGAAATGGTAACGCGGCAAGCATATACTCTATGATATTGCTATCTTGAAAACTCGCCTGTAACAAAAAGTGCCCAGCAATACACATTATGATCACGACCAGTAAAATTGGCAGTAAAATAAGTTCTTTTTTTGACGAGTGATTTTTCATTAGACAGCATAACAATTTAAGATGCGTCATTGTAGTGAGCGAACAGCCCCTTGGTCAAATAACTACGTGGTAAATTCTCATTATATTGTGCTGTATCAAGGTTTTTGTATTCAATAGTAAGAATTTATCAGCTTTGTCGCTTTTGCCTAGTTGGTAATTAGGTGTTCCTATAAATTAATTCTTAGACAATGGTAGATTAGGTCGTATTTTACAGTGGTTGGCCGCATAATACTTTTTAGCACAAAGCGGCCTTACTTATTAATCTGTTATTCGTTGAACTCATTAGCGGTTGGGGCTGAATTGCGTTTGTGGTTGCTGACAGGAGGATTAGTGATCGTAACGGCTAACTCCTGATGGCGTTGACTTATCATTACGCCAATAAAAACCACCGCAATACTAAGCCATTGTCCTAGGGTGAGTATTTCACCGAGAATAATTGCTGAAAGAATCAAAGTGAAAATAGGAATTAAATTTGAATATGCAGCAGCGGTTAATACAGAGACTTTACTAATCGCATAGTTATACAAACCATAGCCGCCGAGTGTTACGCATGACCCTAAGTATAAAATACTCAATAAGGCAGTCAGGTCATGTTGATTTTCACTCGGTAAATCAATAAAGAGTAGAAAGGGCGCAAAAAATAAACTGCCACTCACGCCTTGCAATGCAATAAGAGTTAATGGTGAGTAGCGTGCCACTAAATGCTTAACGCTGACGGTATAAAACGCTGCGCAGACCATCGCCAAGAGCTCTAAAAAATTACCAAGCATTGGGTTGGGGGCTTGTTCTGATTCGGGTGACAGTAAAGTCAGTAAAATGCTGCCGCCAATACAAAATGTAAAACCAATTATAATCGCTTTGCTGATGTATTCTTTAAGCATGAAATAGGCTAAAAACGCCACTATGATCGGCAGGCATGAGACAATAACGCCGGCTTGTGATGCTGACGTATACTCCATTGCATGTCCTTCAAACAAAAAGTATAAGCACGGCTCTGCCAGCGACATACCTACTAAATACTTCCAATCACCGATGCGATATTCAAAACGGATAACATACCGCCACAAACATAAAGACATAATTAATGTGGTTAGCATACGTAAAAAAATCACTAGGGCGGGGTCATAGATAGCAATTGCGTACTTTAGCGCGATAAACGAGCTTCCCCATAAAAAAGTGGCGATAATTAAACATAAACTGGCTGGCATGACACTCGCTTGCTCTTAAATTAAAACAGGATCCTAGCATGTTAATAGCGCATGTTTGGCATTTATACTGCGTTATCGCCTATTTATGGGGAGCAACCACACTGCATAGGCGCTGCCTTGCCTAAATACCAAACAGTCTGCTGCAAAATAAATCACGAAAGGTCAACACGCCCTAGTGATATTGAATATTTTTAACTTGTTCAAAAAATGATAGCTGGTATAAATTAATTCATCATTATTTCATTCGTAGTAAAAAGCATGCAAAGGGCGCAGGTCATAGTTGTTAAGCTGGGAACTAGTGTACTCACCGGCGGTACAGATAAACTCGATAAAGCACACATGGTAGAACTTGTTCGCCAATGTTGTGAGTTAAAAAAGCAAGGCCATCAGGTGGTATTAGTATCAAGCGGTGCTGTGGCTGCGGGACGAGAGCAATTGATTGCTCCATGTGGGCGAGGAGTCATTGATAAACAAATGCTAGCGGCGATTGGTCAAGGTCAGCTTATTCATATTTGGCAAAGCTTGTTTGCTTTATATGGTGTGAATGTAGGGCAAATGTTGCTAACTCGTGCGGATGTAGATGATCGAGAACGCTACCTAAATGCCCGTGATACATTAACTGCGCTGTTACGTTATGACGTAGTGCCAATTATTAATGAAAATGATGCCGTTGCCACGACTGAAATAAAAGTGGGTGACAACGATAACCTATCAGCGCTGGTGGCTATTTTAGCCAATGCTGACAAACTCTTATTATTGACTGATCAAGAAGGCTTGTTTACCGGTGATCCACGCACCGATGCGAATGCCCAATTAATTGATGAAGTGCGTCATATTGATGATGAATTACGCCAGCTTGCAGGGGGAAGTGGCTCAAGCTTAGGCACTGGTGGTATGGCGACCAAACTACAAGCTGCTGATATTGCACGGCGAGCCGGTGTAGAGGTCATTATAGCAAGAGGCGCAGGTCAAAACGTTATTCTCAATTGCATGAGTGAACAGCTGCCCGGTACACGCTTTCTAAAATTAGTAGCGCCGCGAGATGGGCGTAAAAAATGGCTATTAGCAGGTCCTAAAAGTAACGGTCAAATAGTGATAGACGACGGAGCTGTCAGTGCTTTGCAACAACAAGGTGCGAGTTTATTGGCCAAAGGCGTTCGAGGTGCAAATGGCCAGTTTGAACGAGGTGCTTTAATTGATTTAGTTACCAGTGAGCAGCAGCTAGTAGCGAGAGGTTTAGTGCGTTTTAATAAACTTGAAATAGATAAAATAAAAGGCCGACATTCAAATGAAATAGCAGCTTTACTTGATTTTGATTGCGGTAATGAAGTTATTCATCGTGATGATCTGGTACTTTTTTAGAACATTTATTTATTTTTAACAAATTGAAAAAGCTGCCCCTAATTTTATGTAAGTTTTAGGGCCGCTTGAAATATGGTTAACCCTTGCGGGTATGTGTGGATAGTTTAAATAACACTGCAAGGTGGTGAACTTGAGCTAGATAATGCACTTATGTCTTCGCTTATAAAGGTTTGAAAAAAAACGTTTTTGCGGTTTATGTCAATAATCACTTTAACCGTGACACTGTTTCCACATTTATTAATCCCCACACAAAGTTAAATAAAGTTAAATGTGGGTGATATGCTTTACTTCAGCGCTAATGCTTGTACGTTTTTTAATATAATCAATACATCAAGTGCAATTTAAATATACGCGAATAGGTAAATATTCCTATATTTACATCAAATAGAATTACTTATTTCCAAGTGACTTGGTAATTATGTGTGTTAAAATCGCGCCCTAAATTGTTGGTTACAAGGGCGAAGTAAATGAAGTTAGTTCGGTTAGTCTTAGGTAGTTTAATCTTGTTTTTTGATTTTGTTTTTACGCCACGTAGTAAAAAACGTCCCGCGCCAGAGCAAGCTCAATTAGATGAGCGCACCGCACAATTTAAATTGTATCAATTCAAAGCCTGTCCATTTTGTGTAAAAGTACGTCGCGCTATTAAGCGTGAAGGTTTAAAGGTAGACACACGTGACGCTAAAAATAATGAGCAGTATCGTCAAGAGCTACTAGAACAAGGCGGAAAAATAAAAGTACCGTGCTTACGTATAGAAGAAAATAATCAAGTTACTTGGTTATACGAATCAAACGATATTATTGCTTACTTAAATAAAGTAGCCGCATAATACCCCTGTATTCATTTTTATAGCGCATTTGCTATGTTGGCATTTAGCGCAATTTTATTGCCCATAGAAAGAGAACTTAACCATGACAATTCGCACACGTGTTGCACCATCACCAACGGGTGACCCGCATCTTGGCACCGCTTATATCGCCTTATTCAATTACTGTTTTGCCAAACAACAAGGTGGCGAGTTTGTACTTCGTATTGAAGATACCGACCAAGTACGTAGTACATCAGAATCAGAACAAGCTATTATGGATAGCCTTCGTTGGTTAGGCCTTCAATGGGATCATGGTCCTGATGTGGGCGGCGAATTTGGTCCTTATCGCCAATCAGAACGAAGTGATTTATATAAAAAATATGCGCACCAATTAGTTGACGATGGCAAAGCATTTTATTGTTTTGCAACCAGCGAAGAACTTGATCAAATGCGTGAAGAGCAAATGGCAGAAGGCCTACGCCCTAAATACGACGGTCGTGGTTTAAATCACACAGACGAAGAAATTAAAGCAAATTTAGCTGCGGGCAAACCTTACGTTATACGTATGAAAATCCCAAGCGAAGGTACCTTTAAGTTTAACGATTACTTACGTGATGAAATTGAGATCCCGTGGGAAAATGTTGATATGCAGGTTCTGCTTAAAGCAGATGGTTTCCCTACTTACTTTTTAGCGAATGTTGTTGATGACCATCACATGGAAATTAGTCATATTTTCCGTGGTGAAGAGTGGATCAACTCAGCACCTAAGTTATTAAAACTGTATGAAGATTTTGGTTGGCAAGCGCCAGTACTTGGCCATTTACCATTATTACGCAACCCAGATAAATCAAAGCTGTCTAAGCGTAAAAACCCAACGTCTATTAACTACTATAAAGAAATGGGCTACCTGCCAGAAGCGGTACTGAACTACTTAGGCCGTATGGGCTGGTCAATGCCTGATGAGCGTGAAAAGTTCACACTTGCTGAAATGATTGAAAACTTTGACATGAAGCGTGTATCGCTTGGTGGCCCTGTATTTGACGTAGACAAATTAAGCTGGTTAAACGGCATGTGGATCCGCGAAAATCTAACTGACGAAGAACTTATACAGCGCTTTGTTGATTGGAAATTTAACGCTAAAATGCTCGCTAAAGTATTACCTGAAGCGAAAACGCGTATTAATACTTTGTCGGATATGGTTGATTTAGCTGGTCATTTTGTAGGTGGTATTCCAACTTACGATCCGGCTTTATTAACGGCAGGTAAAGCGGATGAGAATGTAATTCGCCAAGCTTTACAATTTTTTGTATGGCAGCTTGAAGGTTTACGTAGTTTTGATAAACCAGCTATTTTTGCTATCGCAAAAGAAGTGGCAACATTCCACGAGCTTAAAATTAAAGACTTTTTAGAGCCGATATTTGTAGCAATCACAGGGAAAACATCATCTACATCAGTGCTTGATGCGATGGAGATTTTAGGGTCTGACCTATCACGAGCTCGTTTACGTGTGGCACTTGCTCATTTAGGTATTTCTAAAAAGCAGGCTAAGAATATCGAGCGTGCGTATCGTGAATACCCTGCGAGCTAAAGATATGATCAAATAGCTGATAATACCCAAGCCACCTCAAAATGCAGAATTCAGCGTTTCACAGGGGCTTAATACCAAGGCGTTACTTTGCAACAATGGCAATCCCTTTTAATAAGTAACAACGATGGGAGTAAATTCCAACTAAAACTCGTATCTTGAGGTAATTTGGGTATAAATATCAAAGCATTTTATAAATTTAAAAACCGAGGTTCTACATCTCGGTTTTTTATATTTGAAACAAAACTTTAACAGATTCGACCTCTATTTAATTTTTATCTGGTAGAATAGCTCGGTTATAAGCAGTTTAAGCAGTGAAAAAACTATGTTAAGTCCTTTTTATCAGCAACATGCTGATTATGTTTCTATTTCTCGTGAGCAAGGTTGTCGTTTCGCCAAATGTATTGCTGATGATTACAATCCTCTTCATGATAAAGATGCAAAGAAATTTTGCGCACCAGGAGACTTACTTTTTTCATTAGTGCTAGACCGCTATGGTCTGAGTGAGCGAATGGAATTTACGTTTTCGGGTATGGTGGATGAAAATACTAAACTACACTTTCCAGAAGGTGCCGATGAGTTTGAAATAACCAGTGGTGATAAGGTTATTTTAAAGGTCAAGCGTGAAGGTAAAACCAGTCAATGCCCAACACTAACGAATAGTTTAATAAAAAATTATGTTGAGTTCTCTGGTACTACTTTCCCCCATGTGATTATTCCACTAATGGGTAAGCAAGAGGTAATGATTAACCCCGCACGACCAATGGTTATTTACGAATCAATGCTTATTAATCTTGATAATATTGATATTACAGCGCCTACACTTGAATTTGCAGAGCCAAGTTTTGAATACACAGGCAAGCGCGGTAAAATCACATTACGTTTTAACCTATTAGAAAATGGCGTTAAAGTAGGTTGTGGTGAAAAGCATATGGTGGTTTCAGGTATTCGTGAGTATTGCCAAACAACGGTTGATGATTTAATTGCGTTTTACAATGAACGTAAAGCAACTTTAAAACCAGCATAAAGCAACCATTTATATTAAGGCGCTAAATTAGCGCCTTTTTTATTGGTTAATTTACGAGGTGGCTGAATATGCGTACAATAGCGCTCTTTGTCATTTTAAAGCCAAGCCTATGTCTGCTACTACATTCTCATCACTTAATCTCGATCCGGTGTTATTAAACGCAATTGAGCAAAACAATTATACTCAACCTACCGCAATTCAACTCAAAACTATCCCCCTTATCTTAGCGGGTAGTGATGTAATGGGCAGTGCGCAAACAGGCACAGGCAAAACAGCCGCATTTGTATTACCGCTATTGCATAAGTTGCTAAACACGCCTAAAAAAGATGAGCAAGGCTTGGCTCGTGTTCTTATTTTAACGCCAACGCGTGAGCTGGCTCAGCAAGTGTTTGCCAGTTTTGAAAAGTACGCACAGGGCAGTGATATAAAAGGCGCTTTAGCTTATGGTGGTGCCAGTATTGGCCCGCAAATTAAAGCGATGAAAGATGCGCAAGTCGTAGTCGCCACACCAGGGCGTTTACTTGATCACATCATTAAAGGCAGCATTAAACTTTCAAGTGTTGATTCATTAGTCTTTGATGAAGCGGACCGTATGCTCGACATGGGCTTTATTGATGAGATAAAACGTATATTGCGCCATGTGCCGAGTGATCGCCAAACATTATTATTCTCAGCCACATTTGATGACAGTGTTTTTGAGCTTAGTAAAAAATTACTTAGAAACCCAGAACTCGTGGAAGTTGATAAGCGAAACTCTGCGGCTGTTGAAGTTGAACAGGTTATTTACGCGGTAGATGAAGATCGTAAGCGTGAGCTTGTATCACACATGATTGGCATGAAAAACTGGCGCCAAGTATTAATTTTTACGCGCACTAAGCAAATGGCCGATCAGCTCGCTAAAGAAATGTGTAAAGACGGTTTAAAAACACAGTCAATCCATGGCGATAAATCGCAAGGCGCACGCGATAGAGCTTTGTTAGATTTTAAAGAAGGTTCAACACGCGTTTTAGTGGCTACGGATGTAGCTGCACGAGGCCTTGATATTCCAGCGTTAAAATACGTTATTAATTTTGAATTACCTTATATTGCTGAAGATTATGTACACCGCATCGGTCGTACAGGGCGCGCTGGTGAACAAGGGCTCGCCATGTCTTTAGTAAGCCTTGATGAGCAATGGTTACTGGAAGAGATTGAAGTGTTACTTGATACGCGTTTAACACCACAGTGGCTAACAGGTTATGAGCCTGATCCAAACAAAAAGCCGAAAGATAATCGTAAAAATAGTAATAAATCCCGTAAAGAACGCGACAAAAAGCGTGTTTTGGGCAAAAAAACTCCAAACCGTCGTCGTTAGTAGTTTATATACCCAAATCACCTCAAGATGCAGGATTCAACGTTTCACAGGGGTTTAATTGAATCACAACAAATATCAAGGCGAAGAATGGCAGTCCCTTTTAAGAAGTAACAACGATGAGAGTGAGCGCCTGCGAAACGCCCAATTTTAACTCCAACTGAAACTCGCATCTTGAGGTGGTTTGGGTATACTCATATAAGGTTAATTGTGTGAGTATGTGCTATGTTTCAAAGCAACCAGTGGATTTTTACAGACAAAGATAATCAAATATCACTGCAGAAGTGGCAAAAAACAGTCGATTTAATGTCTGACCTATTTGCTGCGCCTGCGGGTTTTATTGTGCAAGCGATGCAAAGTGGTTATCGTGTTGTCATTGCCAGTGAACAGCAAGACAATCCTTACACTGCGGGTACTATGATCCCGCTAGAAACCAACATATTTTGTAAAAAAGTCGTACAAGATAATCATTCCCTCTATGTTAATAATGCCAGTAATGATGAATATTGGCACGACAACCCTGAAGTAAGCAAAGATGGGTTTGAATCTTATTTAGGCTTGCCTATTCATTGGCCCAATGGGGATGTTTTTGGCACTTTGTGTGTGATGGATTTTGAGCAGACAGATTATCAGCGAAATTACTTAGAGTTGATAAAACAATTACGGGATATGATTGAAGATGATTTATTCATGGTTAATAGTTTTGTGCAAATGCGCGAAATAGCCATGCTTGATCCCCTTACTCATATTTATAATCGGCGTGCAGTAAGTATTCTTTCTCAGCAAAAGCTAAATTTAGCGCAAAGGTTAGGTTTTGAGGTCTGTTGTCTATTTATCGATGTAAATGATTTTAAGTTACTAAATGATACGCATGGCCATGAGGTAGGTGATAAAGCATTGGTTGTATTAGCCGCAACGCTTAAAGAGTGCTTAAGAGAGGCTGATATAATTGGCCGCTTGGGGGGAGATGAATTTGTGGTTGTATTACAAACAAATGATACCAATGAACCACTTCAAATAAAGGCTAAGATAGTTCAAGGGTATAATGCTCAATTAGCTAAGCTGTCTTTACCACCGTTGAGTATTAGTATTGGTTATGGATTTGCTGAGCACACCAAAGAAACGTTTGAAATACTACTCAATAAAGCCGATAAAGACATGTATAAAAATAAATTGGCGTTTAAAGCTGGGCAATTACTTTAAACGTAAGTTGTTAGGCTATTTGTTTTTCAGCTAAATTAAGTTCCATAGTCGCTTTTAATAAACGGTATAGGTTTATTGATGCGTCGATTTCTTCTTTGCGGTTAGTTAAGCTTTCAATATTTAAACCTAACGGCACCTCTAAATGTGCACAGCTTTTTAAGATCAAGTCTAAATTTTCGCGGCAAATACGCACAGACTCACTTAATGGGTTGTGCGAATCTAGCATGCGCCACTTTGTCGCTTCAGGCACTGATATACCTAACCACTCCATAAAGTCTAAGGTTTTTTCACTACCACACGGTGTAAACGTTAGGATAATGCGTTTTGGCTCAATATCTTGTGCTTTACAGCTACGTACATAACTGGTAATTAAATCAATGGTTGCTTGCGCGTCATATACGGCTTGTGAGATAAAAAATTGACACCCTTGCGCCGTTTTCTCAAGCAGACGTTCATGTTCATTTCGCTTACTTGCATGACGCTCTGCAATCGTAACACCGCCTAAAAAGAAATCTTGCTGCTGTTCACTTAGGGTTTTATAAGCGTTAGGTAAGCTTAATTTAATATCGCCAGCAGACGATGGGCTACCTACTAGCACTAAGTTTTTTAAATCAAATTTTTCCTTCGTTTCGCTTAACCAATCTTTAAATTCAGCCACCCCGCGTTGTGCCACACTTTTATAAGTGATGACATCTTGGTGTGATAACTTACGTAACAAGTGACTGTACTCACGCGGGTCGACCGTTTGTTTAAAAGGGAATGGCCGTGGTTTTTCTGTGCGACTGCTTTCATCTTGAATGTCGTATATGATGACACCATCGTATTCAATTTCATGTAAACGAGCTAAAAGCTTTTGTGCAATGGTTTCAAGCTGAGTTTCATCAGTTCCAATACGTGGCGGAGTTGTACCAATTAAATACACGCCTTGATTAGTATCTTCGATTTTCTCTTGCAGTGATAAAGCCATAACTCTCATTCCAGCTGTTTAGATGTCTATGCCAAACAATATAACAGCCATTTAGACGTCTAGATAGATTTTTTTAATGAAAGTTATTCAATTAATATGAAATTTATTCATGTTTGGCATGTAACTGAGTTTGTGTATACACAACTGTTTACATAAATAGCTGCGCTAGGGCTCTCATATCTGCTCGCTTTATTGCATAATAAAATGACTAAAAACAAGAAATTTATTCAACTAACAAGGGATAGCAATGAAATTTAAATTATTAGCAACAAGCCTCGCGGTGACACTTGCACTAAGTGGTTGTGCGAGTAACTCAGGTTCAACTATGGTGAAAGAGGTTGAAATAACACAAACGGCTGCTAAAGCTGCAAATGATCGTGTGTTTTCACAAGACTACTTACTTGAAGAGTTAGAGAATGGTTTACGCGTCATGGTTGTTAAAACTGACTACCCTGATGTTGTTTCATTACAAATACCGGTATCGGTAGGTTCACGTAATGAAGTTGAAGCAGGAAAAACCGGTTTTGCACACTTTTTTGAGCACATGATGTTCAAAGGATCTGAAAAATTTCCGCAAGATGTATATTCAGATATTTTAAAAAACTCAGGCGTAGATAACCGCGCGTATACAACAAATGATTATACTAACTACCATTTAAATTTCTCTAAGCAGCATCTTGATAAAGTGCTTGAGATCGAAGCTGATATTTTTCAAAACTTAAAGTATTCAGAAGAGCAGTTCCGTACCGAAGCATTAACTGTTAAAGGTGAGTACCTTAAAAATAATGCCAGCCCAGTACGCAAGTTACTTTCAGCTGTTCGTAATGAAGCATTCGAAAAACACACTTATAAACATACCACAATGGGCTTTTTTGAAGACATTGAAGCGATGCCTGATCAAATGGCCTATGGTAAAGAGTTTTTTGAGAAGTTTTATAAGCCTGAATATGTATCGTTAGTGATTGTGGGGGATGTCGATCCGCAAGAGACTATGGCAATGGTTAAAAAACATTGGGGTCAGTGGCAAAAGGGTGACTATGTTGCCGATATACCAACCGAGCCAAAACAACAAGCTGCTAAATATGTACATGAGCAAAATGAAGGCTTACCAGGGCATTGGTTGTTAGTGTCTTATAAAGGGGCAGCTTGGGAACCTAAGAAAAAAGACAGAGCAGCACTTGATCTTCTCTCTCAGCTTTATTTTTCAAGCAACTCAGAGCTATATCAAGAGTTAGTTGTTAACAAACAAATTGCTAGCCAAATGTTTAGCTACAACCCAGACACTAAAGATCCGGGTTTACTCCATGTGTTTGTAAAAGTTGAAAATGAAGAAGATTTAGCGAAAGCCCGCGAAGCAATTAATAATACTTATGCAAAAGCTCGTACAGAATTAGTTGATAGTCAAAAGTTAGCTGATTTAAAATCGAACCTTAAGTACAGCTTTATTAATGGTTTAGATTCATCTCAATCAATCGCATCAACACTTGCAAGTTACATGCATTTTGAGCGAGACCCTGAAGTTGTTAATCAGCTATATGCAACCGCTGACAGTATCAGTGCGCAAGATATTCAAAGCATTGCTAATAAATATTTTATAGATAGCAGCCGTACAACAGTAACTATGTCTGCACTTGATAAAATTGCAGGGTTTGATCAAGAGGTTGATTTAAATACCTTAGTTGCTAGTCAGCAAACAGTTAAAGAACGCCATTTTAATGTGCTTGATAAAACCAATAGCTCACCACTGATTGATGTAAATTGGTTATTTCATACCGGCGCTGCGGCAGACCCTAAAGGTCAAAAAGGCGTAGCAGCACTAACAGCAGCAATGCTTGCACAAGGTGGCTCAGAATCTAAGAGCTATAACGATATCAAACAAGCGCTTTATCCACTGGCTGGCAGCTTTGGTTACCAATTAGATAAAGAAATGATTTCATTGCAAGGGCGTGTTCATAAAGATAATGCAGCAAAATGGTATGCACTTGTAAGTGAACAGTTACTTAACCCCGGTTTTAGAGAAGATGACTTTAAACGTTTAAAGAAAGAACTGATTGACGGCATTAAATCAGGCTTAAAAGCGTCTAACGATGAAGAGCTAGGTAAAGAAGTGCTTTATCACAAACTATATCAAGGTCACCCTTATGAAAGTTATAACTATGGTGACTTATCTGATTTAGAAGCATTAACATTAAATGATGTAAAGGCGTTTTATGCTAAAGAATTTACTCAAGCCAAGCTTACAGTTGGTTTGATTGGTGCAGTGCCTGATTCGCTTAAAAACACCATGTTTGCGGATTTAAGCGCATTACCTAAAGGTGAGCAAAGCCGTTTATCAATTCCAGATGCACCAGAGTTAAAAGGTCACCACGCAACTATTGTTGAAAAGTCAGCACAGTCAACTGCAGTATCGTTTGGTTTCCCTATAGACACTATTCGTAGTAGCGAAGATTGGACTGCGCTTTGGCTTGTGCGTTCTTACTTTGGCGAACACCGCAGCTCTAACTCATATTTATATGAGCGCATTCGTCAAACACGTGGCATGAACTACGGTGATTACGCGTATATCGAGTATTTCCCTCGTGGTATGTATCAAACAAAGCCAGACGCAAACCTTGCTCGTTCAGAGCAAATATTTCAAGTCTGGTTACGCCCACTTCGTTCAAATAACGATGCGCACTTTGCAACACGTACAGCGTTATTTGAACTTGATAAGCTGATCAAAAATGGCATGACAGAAAAAGACTTTGACGCAACGCGTAACTTCTTAATCAACTTTGTGCCACAAATGGTCGCAAGTCAAAATCGTCAATTGGGTTATGCGCTTGACAGTGAATTTTATAATACAGATACCTTCGTAAAATATGTAACCAGTAAGCTTGAAAAGCTCACTGTAGCTGACGTAAACCGCGTTATTAAAGCTAACTTACAAACGGATAATATTCAGTATGTATTTATCACAGGTGATGGCAAAGACATGCAAAAACGCCTAGCGTCAGAGCAAACATCGCCAATGGTGTATAACGCTGAAAAACCAGCTGAGTTAGTTGCCGAAGATAAAGTCATTGCTGATTATAAACTGGCAATACCAGCGAAAAATATTGAAGTACTTGCTGTAGATAAAGTATTTGAATAATCAATATTCAAATACCTAAGAAAGCTCAGCTTAACTAAAATGCCCCAATAATTGGGGCATTTTTATTTTGCCTATAACAAAGTAAGCCAATATACCCAAACCAACCCTTCGGGCATTTCACCGGTACTCACTCTTATCGTTGCTACTTCTAAAAGGGACGACTATTGTTGCAAAGTAACGCCTTGATATTATACCAATCGACTTAAATATTTAACCATTCTAGCGGACTAAATAAAGCGCTAACTGCGTTAGTAGTTTTTCATGTACGACTGCATGGATGCAGGAGGTAGAGCAATGCAGGTGCAATTGCCGAGAACAACACCATGTCAAAATTTCTGCCTTGTTATCACTGTATTTATCTTTCGCTATAAATGGTCATTAACTTAACACGATTGGTATTAAGCCCCAGTGAAACGCTGAATTGTGCATCTTGAGGTGGCTTGGGTATAGATTAGTTATATATAATAACCAGAACAAATAACGGCTGTATTAACACATCAAGGTAGAAATCCGTTAGACTGAGGAAAAGCCCATCTAGGTATTAAATAAGGCAAACCTATGCGTCATGAAATTTGGCAACAGCTTCGCACTGAAGCAAAAGAAGTCGTTACCCGTGAACCTCTGTTAGCAAGTCATGTGTATTCATGCATTTTAAATCATGAGTGTTTAGGGTCTGCGCTGAGCTTTATTGTTGCTAATAAATTGTCGGACGCAGTGGTATCAGCATTTACCATTCGAGAATTATTTGATCAGGCCTTTGTTGATTGTGACCGAATGCTTACGCATGTTGCTCATGATATAAAAGCCGTTAAAGATCGTGACCCAGCTGCCGATACCTATTTAACAGTGATATTAAACTTAAAGGGTTTTCATGCAATTCAAGCACATAGACTTGCCCATTGCTTATGGCGCCAAAATCGTAAAGAGCTCGCGCGATTTATTCAAAGTCGTACCTCAGAAGTATTTGGCGTTGATATCCATCCTGCTTGTAAAGTCGGCCATGGTATTATGTTTGACCATGCAACTGGTATAGTTATTGGTGAAACAGCCATAATAGAAGATAACGTGTCTATCTTGCAGTCTGTGACGCTAGGCGGTACGGGTAATGAAAAAGGTGACCGACATCCAAAAATTCGTGCCGGTGTTTTGATTGGTGCAGGTGCAAAAGTATTAGGTAACATTGAAGTAGGCGAAGGGGCACGCATTGGTGCAGGTTCGGTTGTTCTGAGTGCAGTACCTGCACATACGACTGTTGTTGGCGTTCCAGCTAAAATAGTGGGTAAACCAAACTGTCCCTGTCCGGCGAAAAGCATGAACCAAAACTTTTTAGATGCGGATGAGCCACAGAACGAATCACATACCAGTGCAATGTTATAAACCATACTTATTCAGGCTATCCCAAGGTGTGATCATCTTGGGAAATACAGTGATTTAGTAAAACCTCGATTACAAGCCGTGGTTAAGGGTAGTAAAGGAATTACCGCACAATGATAAAAAATATTTATCTTTCTTTATTATTGGCTTTTTTAGCTGGTGTAACTCTTACTTCTGTTTTTTTTGGATTTATCGCCTCCTCTCAATTAGCATTTTTTGAAGATGATGTTCAATCAGAGCAAGCGTTTCAAACATTTCTTACTGAGTCAGACTCAATCAAGCTTCCTCCTGCGCCTGTTAGTGCAACGCAAAGCCAAACAGATATTGCTGGAGTAAATATTTCAGCAATATCTGAATTAGTAAACCCTGCACCACTTGAAGCTCAGTTAGAAGAGTTGAGAGTTGAATTAGAAACACAGCGTAAGCTTGTAAAAGTATATGAAAAACGCCTCAATGCTCCCACCGATCTTGAACAGGCGTTACTAACCCAATTTGACGAACAAACACGTAACGAAGAGTGGGCTTATCGAACAGAGACCGCAATGAAAGACTTTTTGCAAACGGCCGATCTAAGCATCACCCCAGACATGGTAAATGCTCAGTGTAAAAGTTCGGTATGTAAATTTGACCTTTCAGCACCAAAAGATATGGATGATTTTAACCATATTCACTGGCGTGAGTTAAATGATAAGTTGGTAAAACAAGAATTTTGGCAACAATTTACCGTTAGTACATCCAAATCCAGCGATCGAGACTTTTCTTTACTGCTTGCTACAGAGTCAAAATAACCAATTGTGCAGCAAGCAAAGAGTCGTTTACTAAAGTTAACTAACGATAGATTGAATTACTCCATCAGCTAATTCTGTCACAAGTGAATCGCCTTTATTCACTTGTGACGTTGATTTTATTACACTTCCTTGCTTATTTTTAGTGATGCTATAACCACGGGCGAGCACATTTAATGGGCTAACTGACTCTAGTTTCCCTGCTTGCATTGATAATTGGTTATTAGCATCATTTAGTTGCTGTTGCATACTTTGCTGAAGTCTTGCTTGTAATTGCTGCAATTGATGACTTGCTTGAGCAAGTTTACGATCAGGTGATTGCTGTATTAATCGTGGGGCTAAATTATTTAAACGACGCTCGTGTAAATAAATATGCTGTTGCATAGCTTGTTGTAGTGCCAAACTTAGCTCATCTAAGCGTTGTGATTGTTGATTTAACTGATTGCGCGGATGACATAGTGTTAAGCGGTGTTCAAGTGCGGTTGCAATGCTTTGCTTTGCAGATAATTGGTGTTTAAAGGCATTTGCTAAACGGTTTAACTGCTGTTGAATTTGGTTTGCAAGCTCGCTGCTGTTTGGACTTACAAGCTCCGCAGCTGCACTAGGTGTTGCTGCACGTACATCAGCTACATAATCACTTATCGTGGTATCAATTTCATGACCCACAGCGCTAATAATTGGCAGCTCACTGGCAAAAATAGCACGGGCAAGCAGCTCATGATTAAAACACCATAAGTCTTCCAGTGAGCCACCACCCCGGCCTAAAATAAGTACGTCGACTTCATTACGGGCATTGGCTATGTTTATTTTATCAATCAGTTGCAGGTGCGCCTCTTTCCCTTGCACCATCGCAGGGTAGATCACGACTTCAAGTTGTGGGGCGCGGCGTTTTAGAACCGTCAAAATATCTTTAATTGCTGCCCCTGTAGCGGATGTAATAATGCCCACACGATGCACAACAGATGGAATTGGCAGCTTATGTGCTGAGCTAAATAAGCCTTCAGCGGCAAGACGCATTTTTAAATCATCAAACTCTTGCTTTAATTGACCTTCGCCCGCGGCTTCCATATGTTCAACAATCAGTTGGTAGTCGCCGCGTGGCTCATATAAAGAAACACGAGCACGTACAGTTACTTGTGCGCCATTTATAGGGCGGTATTGTTGATTACGGTTGTTACCGCGCCACATGGCTGCTTTTACTTGGGCACGATCATCTTTGAGTGTGAAATACCAATGGCCAGAGGCAGGTGTAATGAAATTTGATATTTCACCCGTTAAATTTAACGATGCAAACCCTTGTTCGAGTACGGTTCTGATCTCTCTATTTAATCTAGAAACGGTATAAATCGTTTGCTGCTGGGATGTTACGGCCATAAAGCGACTCTAAAAAGCGATGATGACGGTATTTTATCATAAATATTTGTGAAATCTTATTTACTCGTGCCCATAACGCTGATAAAATTTGGCCGCAATTCCTTATACAAGATCCACATGTGAGAAGTTGCCAAAATGCTTAGAATTGCTAAAGAAGCTCTTACCTTTGATGACGTACTTTTAGTACCAGGTCATTCTACTGTTTTGCCACATACGGCAAATATTTCAACTCGCTTAACGCGTGGTATCAAACTTAACTTGCCGCTAGTTTCAGCATCTATGGATACTGTTACAGAAGCCCGCTTAGCGATTGCGCTGGCACAAGAAGGCGGTTTAGGTTTTATCCACAAAAACATGACTATTGAAGAACAAGCTAAAAACGTACGTAAAGTTAAAACGTATGAAGCCGGCATTGTTTCTTTTCCAGTTACAGTTACAGCGGATTTAACCATTGCAGATGCGATTGTACTTGCTGAAGAAAAGGGCTTTTCAGGCTTTCCGGTAACGGATGCTGAAAATGGCCTTGTGGGTATTGTTACCAGCCGCGACATGCGTTTTGAAACAAAACTTGAACAGCCAGTTTCAACGGTAATGACTAAAAAAGAAAAATTAGTCACCGTTAAAGAAGGTGCTGCACGTGATGAAATCTTAGGGTTAATGCACGAGCACCGTATCGAAAAAATCCTTGTTGTTGATGATGCGTTTAAATTAAAAGGCATGATCACAGTAAAAGATTATCAAAAAGCACAAGACAAACCTGATGCGTGTAAAGATGAGCAAGGTCGTCTTCGTGTAGGCGCTGCTGTAGGTGTCGGTCCTGGTACAGATGAACGTATTGCCGCATTAGTTGAAGCGGGTGTTGATGTATTACTAATAGATACTTCACATGGTCACTCTCAAGGTGTTATTGACCGCGTAGCTGCAACACGTCAAGCTTACCCAGACTTGCAAATAGTCGCGGGTAATGTGGCAACAGCTGAAGGCGCAATAGCGCTGGCTGATGCCGGTGTTGATGCCGTTAAAGTTGGTATCGGCCCAGGTTCAATCTGTACTACGCGTATCGTTACTGGTTGTGGTGTACCACAGATCACGGCTATTTCTGATGCAGTTGAAGGCCTAAAAGGTCGCGATATTCCAGTGATAGCTGATGGTGGTATCCGTTTCTCTGGCGATATCGTAAAAGCATTGGTTGCTGGTGCATCATGTGTAATGGTTGGTTCTATGCTAGCGGGCACTGAAGAAGCGCCGGGTGAAGTTGAGCTTTATCAAGGTCGTTACTACAAATCATACCGTGGTATGGGCTCGCTTGGCGCGATGAACCAAAAAGAAGGTTCATCTGATCGTTACTTCCAAAAGTCAAACCAAGCAGACAAGCTAGTTCCTGAAGGAATTGAAGGTCGAGTGGCTTATAAAGGCCCAATCGCAACCATCATTCACCAACAAGTTGGCGGCCTGCGTAGTGCAATGGGTTTAACCGGTTGTGCAACTATTGATGAATTAAACACTAAACCTCAGTTTGTACGCGTTACTTCAGCAGGTATGGGTGAGTCACACGTTCATGATGTGCAAATCACTAAAGAAGCACCTAACTACCGCTTAGGTTAATCAATATATTATTGATATTACTGGGCTAGCTTTTGCTGGCCCTTATTTATTTTTAGTCATTCAGATACCCTGAGTGCCAGTTCTTGACTAACGAGACCCTCAATGAGCAAAGACATTCACGATTCACGAATTCTTATTTTAGACTTTGGTTCGCAATACACGCAATTGATCGCCCGCCGTGTGCGAGAAATTGGTGTTTACTGTGAACTGTGGGCATGGGACGTAACGGAAGAGCAAATCCGTGAGTTCAATCCACAAGGTATCATCTTATCTGGTGGCCCTGAGTCAACAACGTTAGAAAACAGCCCGCGTGCCCCTGAATATGTATTTAATGCCGGTGTACCCGTACTTGGTATTTGTTACGGCATGCAAACAATGGCGACTCAACTTGGTGGTAACGTTCATAGCTCTGATAAGAAAGAGTTTGGTTATGCACAAGTTGAAAAAGTAGGCAGTTGTGCATTATTTGATGCCATTGAAGACAGCATTACTGACGGCGGCGAAGGCATTCTAGATGTATGGATGAGCCACGGCGACAAAGTAATGGAAATCCCTGATACTTTCAAAACCACAGCTAAAACATCTACTTGCCCACATGCGGCAATGTCTAACGAAGAAAAGCGTTTCTACGGCGTGCAGTTCCACCCTGAAGTAACACACACTCATCAAGGTCAGCGTTTATTAGAGCGCTTTGCTGTTGATATTTGTGGTTGTGAAAAATTATGGACTGCTGAAAAAATCATTGATGACGCAATCGCGCGAATTAAAGAGACTGTTGGTGAAGATGAAGTCATATTAGGTTTATCAGGCGGTGTTGATTCATCGGTTGTAGCTATGCTTATCCATCGCGCCATTGGCGACCGTTTAACCTGTGTATTTGTTGATAATGGTTTACTTCGTTTAAACGAAGGCCAACAAGTAATGGATATGTTCGGTAATAAATTTGGCTTGAACATCATTAAAGTAGAAGCTGAAGAGTTATTTTTAGCGGACCTTGCTGGTAAATCTGATCCTGAAGATAAGCGTAAAGCCATTGGTCATACGTTTATTAAGGTATTTGATAGCGAATCTAAAAAGCTTAAAAATGCGAAATGGTTAGGCCAAGGTACTATCTACCCAGATGTCATCGAATCAGCAGCATCAGCGACAGGTAAAGCACATGTGATCAAGTCTCACCACAATGTGGGTGGCTTACCGGATGATATGGAAATGGGCTTAGTGGAGCCATTACGTGAATTGTTTAAAGACGAAGTGCGTAAAATTGGTTTAGAGCTAGGTTTACCATACGACATGCTTTACCGTCATCCGTTCCCTGGGCCTGGTTTAGGTGTGCGCGTACTTGGTGAAATCAAAAAAGAATACTGTGATTTACTACGTCGCGCTGATGCTATCTTCATTGAAGAGCTACACAAAGCTGAGCTTTATCATAAAGTGAGCCAAGCGTTCACGGTATTCTTGCCAGTTAAGTCGGTAGGGGTAATGGGTGATGCACGTAAGTACGATTGGGTTGTGTCGCTTCGTTGTGTAGAAACTATCGACTTTATGACAGCGCGTTGGTCACATTTACCGTATGAGTTCTTAGGTTTGGTTTCAAACCGTATCATTAATGAAATTGATGGTATCTCACGTGTTGTTTACGATATTTCAGGTAAACCACCGGCAACGATTGAATGGGAATAATTAAAACTTAGTAGCAAACTAGTTTGATAATTGATTGTAAAACGGCGAATTAGCATGCTAATTCGCCGTTTTGTTTATTTAAAAAGCAGTTGAACTAAAAGTGTAATTTTTTTCTTTACCTTTAGCGAAACTTCTCTATAATTCGTCGCATTGCAGGGGCGTAGTTCCAATTGGTAGAACAGCGGTCTCCAAAACCGATGGTTGGGAGTTCGAGTCTCTCCGCCCCTGCCATTTCTTCTTTACATCGTTTTTATTACTTCTTATATTGTTCTTGTTTTTAAATCTACTGAGTTGTTATGCATCCACGATACGCAGCTATTTTTGGTATAGAAAACCTTGAACTAAATCAACATTTTCGTCCACAGTCTATTGTTGAGCAATTTCCTGATCAAACAATGACGGCACCACAGGTAACTCTAGAGTTAAATCAAAAGCTGTTAGCAGATCTAAATCGTGCTATTGCACCAGAGCAAATTAAGCACGTAGTGCAAAGTGATACGCTAGCATGGCATAAAGGCCAACTGAGTTTACCAAATCAACAGCTTAGTGCTGATAATAAACGCGCGCTATGGGCGCTGATGAGCATACACCTTGATAACCTTTGAATCTGTTACTGAATCATCTATTGACGCGCTAATGCGTGTTGAGAGTGCATGTCACAGCCATCCGTGGACTGTTAACACAATGAAATCATGTTTAGCTGGGCGCTACTTTAATTTAGCCGCGTTTAGTGAACAACAAATGATTGGTTTTTACATTGGTGAGAAAGCAGGACCTGACTTTACCTTAATGGATATTTGCGTAGCACCTGATTTTCAGGGGAAAGGCATAGCAAAGCAGTTACTTACAGCATTTATTGAATATGGCGAAAAGCACAACGCTGAAAACTTATTCTTAGAAGTACGCGAAACCAACACCCGTGCAATTAACTTGTATGAACGGGCAGGCTTTAGTGAGATGTCAGTACGTAAAAATTACTACCCAAGTGATGACCCATCAAAAAATGGTCATGAAGATGCAATACTAATGGGGCTCACTTTACTCTTTGGGTGATTTAGCTTGTTGTATCGTATATTTAATTGCTTCAATTAAACTCAATGCCAAATAGTCACGACGACTATGATCGCGCCCTCGCAAGTTATCCTCAAGAGTCGCAGCACCATGATGAATATTACTAAACCCAAAGCACCCAGCACTGCCTTTTAAGTTGTGTGCTAGTGCCCTGAGTTGATCCCATTCACCTGAATTATATAAATCCGTCACTTCAACTAGGTAATCAGGTAGTTTAGAGCGATAGTTTTCATTTATCTGTTGAAACTTATCGCTGTTGAGCAAGCTATCCCATTTGCTTTGACTGTCTTTTTCTATGTGTAAATAACTAACGAGTACGCTTTCAAGCGCATCTTTGTCGATAGGTTTTGCTAGTGCTTCATCGCAACCTGCTTTGAGGTAGGTGTCAACATCATGCTTCATTACATTCGCAGTAAGCGCAATAATAGGACCATCGTAAGCGGCGTGACGTAGCATTTGTGTGGCTTCTAAACCACCCATCACAGGCATTTGCATGTCCATAATAATGAGCTGATAGTCATTCACTAACGCCATTTCGACAGCTTCAGCTCCATTTTTTGCGATATCAGGCTCAAGCCCCCATGTTTGTAGTAATAACTTAATTAGCACTTGGTTATCAGGGTTATCTTCAGCAACAAGGATATTGGCATCAAAGCTATTAGCTGCAAAGGAAAGCTGCTGGTCTTTAGTGGGGGTTAGTTGCTCTATTGCTGTTAGCATTGCATGGGCATGCTCTGCATTTTCATCAAGGTGGCAGGCTATTTGAATGCAAAATCGACTGCCTTTACCCGGTTCACTTTCTAAATGAACATCACCGCCAAGTAATTGTGCTAAATTTTTGGAAATACATAACCCGAGACCAGTACCGCCAAAACGCCGCGTAGTCGTTGCATCGGCTTGTTCAAATGGTTTAAAGACTCGTTCAACTTCATGCTCTGACATGCCAATGCCGGTATCTTCAATTGCAAATTCAATAAATTGTTTATCTTCGAGGTATTTAATATCGAGGGTTATTTGGCCTTGCTCAGTAAATTTTACGGCATTACTGGCAATATTAATCAGAATTTGCTTTAAGCGAGTCGCATCGCTATAGATTGTTTGCGGTAAAGGTAATGTGTAATTTATTTCAAAAGTGAGCTGTTTCTCTTGCGCTAACGGGCGAATAATCGAATCAATATCATGGACTAATTCAACAACAGACAGCGGCTCACGTTCAACGGCTAGTTTTTCAGCTTCAATTTTTGATAAATCTAAAATATTATTAATTAGCTCAAGTAAGTGCTTTGAGTTACGTAAAATCGTGCTTAAATGCAATTCATCATTAACTGCTTTTTTTGTATGTAGCAGTTGCTCTGTAAAACCCATAATCGCAGTTAGTGGTGTGCGAATCTCATGACTCATATTCGCTAAAAAACGGCTCTTTAATTGGTTGGCTTGTTCCGCTTGTGCAATAGCCCCTTCAAGCTGGCTATTCATTGTTTCAAGCGCTTTAGTACGGCTTTCAACTTTATCTTCAAGGTGGTGCTTGTATTCTTTTAATTCATCTTGATAATGACGGATTTGGTTGATCATATGATTAAAATCATTAAATAAAACACCAACTTCATCATTGTTGTGTGCTGGTAAGTAAACTGATAAATCACCATCGCCAACGCGATGGCTCGCCGCACCTAGTTGCTCAATGGGATTGAGTAATAAGTTACGCACTACAATAAAAATAAGCAGTGGTAGCGTAACCACCGAAATAATTACAATTAAAGCTGTGATCAGGCTAATGGCTCTACCCGACTGATAAAGCAGTGCTTTTGGGATAGTCGATACGTAATAATAACCGCCACTCATTTGCACGGCATAAATCATTCGTTCAACCTTATCGATACTGGAGAGCTCTATGGTGGAGAGTTTACCTAAATCAGCTAATTCATGAATTTGTTTTAACTCATACTCACTGATGTAATTACCCCGTTTGTCATAATCTGAACTAAATAAAATTTTACCGTCGTTAGTTAATAATAAATTAAGTGTGTTGTTATAGGGGGCCTCTAAAATACTGGTATTTAAAATTGACGGCTCAACATGAACAATAATAAAACCTAATTGCTGAGGACGCTTTAAGTAATAATCAGCACTAAAAATACGTTGGATGAAATACAAGCTGGTGGTGCCATCTTTTTTTTGCACCATAAACTGTTGTTGGCCTAAATTACTTTGTAATACTTGATCGAAAAAAGGGTAGCTGTCAGGAGCTATATTTAAACTGCTAGAGTAATACGCGTCACTTTTACCATTTGGGGAAACTAAATTTACACTAATAATGTCTGGGTACGCTTCAGAATAACTGGCAAATACGTCCATTAATGCGCCCAAACGACGTGTGTAATTACCATTATAGCGAAGGTCGTCAGCGAGAAAGTCGCTTAAAACAGGGGAGGTTGACAGTAATTTTGTGGTGGAATGAAAGGAGTCAATGTAGTTGAACATTTTTTGCTGTTGTTGTTCTACAAAACGGCTCACGATAAGTTCAGCTTGTTTTTGTGTTGAACTAGTGACGTTAGTGAGCGTAAAGCCCCCTAAAAACAGTAACGGTAAGATCACCAACGGCGTGATATACCATAATAATCGTATGCTTAGCTTACTGGTTTTCATGCCCAAACAAAATATCCTCCATGTAATCCATCAATAGTATGCGCTAGTGTAAAATTACACAAGTTTAGCGCGTTGACTGCACCTACGTGCTTGGTGCAATTTGAAACAAAGTTATCAGCTAATTACTTACAATCGTTGCTTTTTTGGCTAAGGTAAACAAGGTATAATGCGGGTAATTCTATTTTATATTTACAGTGCGCAAAAAAGACCTTTGCTTAGGTTTGTTTTTAGTTGCGCCTTGTTCTGACTTAAAGCGGCTTACATGTCTAATTTATTAAACGAAATCAATACGCGACGTACGTTCGCAATCATCTCGCATCCAGATGCGGGTAAAACGACCATCACTGAAAAAGTGTTGTTGTTCGGACAAGCAATTCAAAAAGCCGGTACGGTAAAGGGTCGCGGTTCAAATCAACATGCTAAATCTGACTGGATGGAGATGGAAAAAGAGCGTGGTATCTCTGTAACCACTTCTGTAATGCAATTTCCGTTTAATAAAGCACTTGTTAATTTACTTGATACCCCAGGGCACGAAGACTTCTCTGAAGATACTTATCGTACCTTAACGGCTGTGGATTCATGTTTAATGGTTATCGATGCAGCTAAAGGTGTTGAAGCCCGAACTCGTAAATTAATGGAAGTAACACGTCTTCGTACCACGCCAATTGTTACCTTTATGAATAAATGTGACCGCGACATCCGTGATCCTATGGAGTTACTTGATGAAGTTGAAACAGAGCTAAATATTGCGTGTGCACCTATTACATGGCCGATCGGCTGCGGTAAAGAGTTTAAAGGTGTTTATCATATTCATCGTGGCGAAACCTTGTTATATAAAACAGGGCAAGGTCATATGATTCAAGAAGTGCGCAGTATTAAAGGGCTAGATAACCCTGAACTTGATGATGCAATTGGTGAAGAGTTAGCTGCGCAATTGCGCGATGAACTTGAGCTTGTGATTGGTGCATCAAATGAGTTTGATTTAGATCTTTTCTTAGCCGGTGAATTATCACCTGTGTATTTTGGTACAGCACTTGGTAACTTTGGTGTTGATCATGTTTTGACAGGTCTGACTGAATGGGCACCAACGCCATTGCCGCGCGAAACGGAAGACCGCACAGTTGTTGCAAGTGAAGAAAACTTCACAGGTTTTGTATTTAAAATTCAAGCAAACATGGATCCAAAACACCGCGACCGTATTGCATTCATGCGTATTGTATCGGGTAAATATAGCCAAGGCATGAAAATGAATCATGTGCGTATAGGTAAGCAAGTAAGCATTTCAGATGCCGTAACTTTTATGGCAGGTGACCGTGAGCGTGCAGCTGACGCCTACGCTGGTGACATCATTGGCCTACATAACCACGGTACGATTCAAATTGGTGATACTTTCACACAAGGTGAAAAACTTAAATTTACTGGTATACCAAACTTTGCACCTGAGTTATTCCGTCGTATTCGTCTGCGCGATCCATTAAAGCAAAAGCAATTATTAAAAGGCTTAGTGCAGCTATCTGAAGAAGGTGCAGTACAAGTATTTAGACCTCTCATTAATAACGATTTAATTGTTGGTGCTGTAGGTATATTGCAGTTTGATGTAGTAGTAGCGCGTTTAAAAGCCGAATACAACGTTGATGCTATTTACGAAAGTGTTAATGTAAATACGGCTCGTTGGGTGAGTTGTGATGATGTTAAAAAGTTTGAAGATTTTAAGCGTAAATGTGAAAGCAACCTAGCGCTAGATGGTGGCGATAATTTAACTTACATTGCCCCAAGTCGTGTAAATCTTAACTTATCGACTGAACGCTACCCAGAAGTGACGTTTAACCACACGCGTGAAAACTAAACAAAAATTCAATTTAAAGCCTGCAATAGCGGGCTGGTAAAGGTAATAAATTACATGAACATTCGTACGCTATTGATTGAAAAAGCCATCGCGGCAATGACGGGGGCAGGCTTACCTGCAGATACCAACCCTGCAGTCACACAAAGCACCCGCCCACAATTTGGTGATTACCAAATCAATGGTGCAATGGGCGCAGCTAAAAAAATGAAAAGCAACCCGCGCGAGCTTGCACAAAAAATAATAGATCATTTAGATGTAAGTGATATTGCAGAAAAAACGGAGATCGCGGGTCCTGGTTTTATTAATATTCACTTAAAGCCTGAGTTTTTAGCGCAAAGTTTAAAAGCGGCAAATCAAGATGAAAAACTGGCTGTTGCAGAGCATGTACAGCCACAAAAAGTTGTGGTTGATTACTCATCTCCTAACTTAGCTAAAGAAATGCATGTAGGGCATTTACGTTCAACGATCATTGGTGATGCAGTAGTACGTGCGCTTGAGTTTCGTGGTGACACTGTTATTCGCCAAAATCACATGGGCGATTGGGGTACGCAGTTTGGTATGTTGATTGCGCATTTAGAAGATCAAATAAGCCAAGGTGTTGATCTTGATACTGTTGCGTTAGCTGATTTAGAAACTTTCTATCGCGATGCTAAAAAGCGTTTTGACGACGAAGAAGGTTTTGCCGATAAAGCCCGTGACTACGTAGTAAAACTACAAGGCGGCGACGCTCATTGTGAAAAACTGTGGAAGCTGTTTATCGCAACATCTGTAAAGCATTCTGAAGAAGTTTATAAACGCTTAAATGTAACGCTTACGCCAGACGATATAATGGCTGAAAGCGCTTATAACAGTGAGCTTAATAACATTATTGCGTTATTAAAAGATAAAAATATTGCGGTTGAGTCACAAGGCGCACAGGTAGTTTTTTTAGATGAGCTGGCAAATAAAGATGGTGAGCCATCTGTATTTATCGTACAAAAATCAGGTGGCGGTTTCTTATACGCAACCACCGATTTAGCAGCTTGTGATTACCGTTCAAACAAGTTGGGTGCAGCACGTATCCTAATTTTTGTTGATGCACGCCAAAGCTTACACTTTAATCAAGTAGAGCTTACAGCACGCAAAGCCGGTTTACTTCGTGATGAGACTAGCTACGAATTTTGCCCTTTTGGCACCATGATGGGTGAAGATGGCAAACCATTTAAAACCCGTACTGGTGGCACAGTAAAATTAGCCGATTTACTTGAAGAATCAATTGTTCGTGCAACAGCAAAACTTGCTGAGCGTGAATCTGATTTAAGCGACGCTGAGCGCAGTGAAATTGCCCGTAAAGTTGGTATTGGCGCAGTTAAATACGCTGATTTATCTAAAAATCGTACCAGTGATTATATTTTCAACTGGGATACCATGCTTAGCTTTGAAGGCGCAACTGCACCTTACTTACAATACGCTTATACTCGCGTACGTAGCATTTTCCGTAAATCAGGTGTAGATGCTGCAAACCTAAATGCTGAAATAGCCATTGTTGAGCAACAAGAAAAAGCTCTAGCACTTAAATTGCTACAATTAGAAGAAGTGCTTGATCAAATGATCAATGAGGCAACACCGCACGTATTGTGTAGTTACTTATACGAACTTGCTAGCCTATACATGACATTCTATGAAGCCTGCCCAGTACTTAAAGAAGGTGTAGAGCCAAGTGTACGCGACAGCCGTTTAGTGTTGTGTAATTTAGTGGCTGATACACTGCGTACAGGATTGGATCTGTTAGGTATCGAAGTCATGGAGCAAATGTAATCTGCTGCACGTAGTTCGCTTTAGCTGCGTCAATGAGTTTATTTAGCCTAAGTCACATACCAGATACGTATGCTCCTTGGCATAAATAAACTCATTGCCTTGCTAGCGCTCCTACACTTGCAGATATGTAGTTTGGCATTGAGTTACTAACCCTAATTACATACACCACGTATGCTCATAGGGCTCAGTCGAGTGTCCGCCTTGTCTTAGGCTAAACTACTTAGGTGAAATCTGCATCGTATAGTTAGTTTTGACTGCGTTGTTGTGTTTTTTTAGCTTTAGTCACATACAAAAACGTATGCTCCTAGGCATAAAAAAGCACTCCGTCTTGTCAGCACTTCTACACTTGCAGATAATTTTAGGTGCTAGGTGTATTGACACTGAGCTGCAATTGCTTAATTTTGTAGCTGATAGCTGATAGCTGATAGCTGATAGCTGATAGCTGATAGCTGATAGCTGATAGCTGATAGCTGATAGCTGATAGCTGATAGCTGATAGCTGATAGCTGATAGCTGATAGCTGATAGCTGATAAAGAAGGATTTGATATGAAACTCGAAGATATTCGTCGTGAATACCTGCAAGATGCGCTTAGCGAAGACAACTTGCTTGATTGCCCATTTAAGCAGTTTGAAAAGTGGCTCGATAATGCTGTAACGGCTAATTTATCAGATCCTACAGCTATGGTCGTGGCGACGGTTGATGAAACCGGCCAACCATCGCAACGCATTGTATTGTTAAAGCATCTTGATGATGACGGTTTTGTATTTTTTACCAATACCGGCTCACGTAAAGCACAAGAGCTAAAAGGTAATAACAAAATATCATTGCATTTCCCGTGGCACACCATGGAACGCCAAGTGATTGTATACGGTGAAGCTAAACCATTGCCAACCGCAGCGGTTGCCAAGTACTTTTTATCACGCCCTAAAGAGAGCCAGCTTGCTGCATGGGCGTCTGCACAAAGTCGGCCTGTGTCATCACGGAAAGTATTAATGGAAACCTTTGCGAATATGAAAAATAAATTTGCGAAAGGTCAGATCCCTTTACCTGATTTTTGGGGCGGATACTGTGTTGTGCCAACTAAAGTAGAGTTTTGGCAAGGCGGGGCGCATCGCTTGCACGATCGCTTTATGTATCAACGCCAAGCTGACAACAGCTGGCAAGTAACGCGTTTAAACCCATAACCAGTTATGGCGTTTATTGATTCCCACTGCCACTTAGATTTTGTTGAATTTGACGCCACGCGCGAACAACTCATTCGGCAAAGTTTAGAACTGGGAATTAATCATTTTATTGTGCCGGGTGTTAGCTTGGCACAATCTTATTCACTCACCTCTTTTGCTAAACAATACCCGAGCGTATACATTGCCATTGGTTTGCACCCTTATTTTATGGCTGAACACCGTGATGAGCATTTAGATGAACTTAACAAACTGGCTCACAAGCATAAAGATCAGTTAGTCGCTATTGGTGAATGTGGGATCGATCGTAGTATCGAAAATATAGCAAAGCAAACACAAATATTTGAATATCAAATTGAACTTGCTAATCAACTGGAACTCCCACTGATTGTACATCATCGGCAAAGTCATGATTTAATTGCGCAATCATTTAAGCGCTGTAAGCCTAAATTCGGTGGTGTTATTCATGCTTTTTCAGGCTCATTACAACAAGCAAATTCATACATTAAATTGGGCTTTAAACTTGGGGTCGGCGGGGTAATTACGTATGAGCGCGCGCAAAAAACACGTCACGTTATTGCTCAAATAGCGCCAGAGCATTTATTACTTGAAACGGATGCACCATCAATGCCGCTTGCGGGCTTTCAGGGGCAGCACAATACACCACTGCAATTACCATTAGTGTTTGATCAGCTTTGTCAGTTAAAACAAGTCACATCATTAAATAGGAATGATCTAAAACAACGCCTTTATGACTCGTGCTCAGCACTTTTTCGAATATAACGATTAACCTGCCAACGTTTTAAACCGCGCCCTAGTTGCCATGTAAAAATACAGGTTATAACCAGCATCAATAATACTTGGCGGCCTAAGTCATGAAAGTGGCTGTGGCTTTGTGCTATCGATGATCGCGTTAAATACGTAATGGATACAAAGCCAAGGGGGCGGTCATCATCGCTAATAACTGGTTCAACAAAGGGTGTTTTAAGTTTACTTATACCGGGAGTGGAATCTGGTAATTTACCTAATAAATGATGCGTTTGCCAATTAGCGCTGTTTGCAATAAGCACTCCTTGGTGATCATAAATCATTGCCGCAAGCACAAATTCGTCCTTACTAATATTATTGCAAAGCGCGTTTAGTGCGGGTTTATTTTTTTCAAGTAATGGGGTTTTTGCATTAAGTGCCATGAAGCGAGTTAAGCTTTTAGCGGTACTGTCGGCACTGTCATAAAGTAACTGATGGCTTTGAAAACTACTATTTATTGCAACCCAGCTCAACAGTAAAAAACATGCAGCAGCCAGACTCAAACGAACTAAGCGTTGCCTTTGAGATGCAGAAATAGGGTTTTTAAGATGGTTATTTTTCATAGTCACCGCTTGCGCTGCTGACAGCTTTTGCTTTTGATGTTACAACTAAGCCTAACTATAACCTTAAATCCCCCTCAATGGCGAATTTACTCTTAAGTCGCAGTTGAGACATTAGTATCATTATGGAGTCATCATGACATTGGAGCGCTTTGCGACCCTAACATCTGAGCAAGTGGCAATGCAATTTTCGTTAGGACAATGGTATCGCGATCAGGGTGCGTTAGTAGAACAAACCAGCGCAGTGATTAATTCACAGGGAACATTCAGTATCGCCTTTGCAGGTAATTTTGATGGGCAAAAGCTCGTTAGTATTGCGGCTTTCTTAACTCAACATGGCTTTATTGTTAGTGCTGTATGTCGTTACCAGCCTGATCAAAAATTAACGCCTGCATGGTGCTTTTATAGTGATAAAAGCCAATTGACCATTAATCCGTTGTTATTAAATGAGTTTGCTCATCCGTTAGGTTTTCAGCTAGTACAAGTTAGCAAGCCACCTAGCTTAATACAGCCTGGTTTATTGGTTATGGATATGGATTCAACTGCTATTACTATTGAATGCATTGATGAAATAGCGCGCCTTGCAAATGTGTACGATGATGTTGCGGCGGTAACAGCGCAAGCAATGGCTGGAAAGTTAGATTTTAGCGAAAGCTTACATCAGCGCGTTGCCAAACTTACAGGTATTAAACAAAGCTTAATTGATGAACTTAAAAATAATTTACCTTTAATGCCCGGCATTCAAGCGCTATGCAAAGTGCTAAAACAACATAACTGGTATTTAGCAATTGCCTCTGGTGGTTTTGTGCCTTTTGCAGAGCAAGTACAAAGCATACTTGATTTGGATGAAGTGCATGCCAACGTATTGGAGTTTAAAGATAATCAGCTCACCGGCAAAGTACTTGGAACTATTGTTGATGCACAGCAAAAAGCGGTGGTGTTGACTAAACTACAACAGCAATTAAATTTGCCTGTACAGCAAACGGTTGCCATTGGCGATGGCGCGAATGACTTAACCATGATGGCAGCGGCAGGTTTAGGTGTAGCAGTACATGGTAAGCCAAAGGTGGTTGAGCAAGCTCAAGCTGCAATTTGCCAAGGATCGCTATTACAAATATTATACCTTTTGATGATCCCTGAGCTTAAGTTAAACGCTTAAGCCAAATTTGTTTGCGCTTATTCATTTGCTCTATTAGCTCAGCTGTAAAATCCAAGTGGCTGAGCGTTTCATCAGTTACATCTACCATGTCGCCAACACCTGCAACTGACCATAGCGCTTCCTCAAGATCTTTAGCTTTATGAAGCGCATATTGGCTCACGTATTTAAGCTCGTTTGATAAGTAATCTGTATCAGGGCGGCCAGTGCGAGAAATATATAAACGCATAACGAATACTAATTCAGATTTTAAGCCTTTCTTTAAAAATAAGTGCAAAGGTGAAAAGTTATCATCAGCAACACACTGGCTTTTAACGGCTTCTTGAAGTGTCGATTTTTTAGGATCAAAGCGAATAAACAGCGTAAATTGTAGCGGGGGATCTTGGCGACTACGATCTTTAATTAACGGAGTAATAATATCGGTAATTTGCTCTGTTGATAAAAAGGGATCAATTGTTGTGGTGTCATTAAGCAAGCCGTAATTTTGTAAAATAGTATGCAGTGAGCTTGGATATAGCCCATGACCAATTGCCCCTGTTTTGAAGTGCGCGGCTTCTTTATGCAAATAAAATGGGAATTGGCATACACTTTTAGTGACCATGTTTCTAAGCGCTGTAGACAAACCTGGAATTTTTGGCGCTTCTTCAGATACTTTTAGCTTATCTTTATTATTTTCAATTAACTGCGTGAAAAACTTTACACCCATATGCGGTAAATCAGCTATCCGCGTTGCTTTTAAATTAATTGTAGTAAGCGACTTACTCACAGCCATAACTTCATATTTCAATGCTGAAAGTTGGTATTTTTTAGTGATCTTTTGCAGCTCAGGCATGCTTAATTCAACAACATCACCTTTATTAAAGCTAACGGGTTGCTGGCACTCAATCTGTAGCCCCATGACCGAAAAATCGCGACTATGCGCTGTATAAACTTGCTCATCAGGCAAAGTGATCAAGATATCTGTTTTATAAAGGTAGCGCTTATGTGCGCGTAAATTTACATATTCTAAATCAACGGTTTCGAGCTTTGGCGGCGCTTTATGCTTACCATGACCAAAGCGCTTTAACTGATTTACCAAGCTTTTGTCATAACTAAAAGTTTGATAATGCGTTTGTTCAGCTTTAGTCCCTACAGACGTTAAAATCACTAAGTACTTAACGTCTTTCACCATCCCTTGCACGCGAGGAGTGGGGGGCTTATTTAATTTTTCGATGTCTTTGCCAGCGGTATTTGGCAAACTTAAAGGGATAAATGAATCATCGGGATGACTGGGCATCAGCTGTACTTTAAAGCATTGCCAGCTTTCTTTTTGACTGCCAAAACCAAAGAACAGCTGTTTTAATTCAGGTTCAGTGGCAAGCTCTGAGCGGGTTGCTGAATAATAATAAACTTTACCGCCAACAACATGGGTAAACGTATATAAATATTCTTCTTTTACTGGAGATGGGTCACTCAGTAATAAGTTTATCCGTTGTTGATTTAATATTGTGTATAAACAAGATAGTTTTCGCTCATCGCAGAAATAGCGCTGGATAAAAATATTATTTTCAGTGGTAAGCACTAAACTCGGGTATATTTTATCATCATGCTGGCTGAAGAAAGTAAATAAAGAAGTAACACGGGGAATATAATATTGCTCATAACCTTTAGATACAACAGCATCTAAAGTGTTATCTAAATTTACTTTATAGCGGCGTTTATTTCCATGGATAAAGCTTTCTAAGAATCCATCAAACTTTTCATTATTTTCAACAAATGTTCTTTTTAGGCGAATATGGTTAAAGTCAGCAGAAACTTTTTCAACGGCAACAACTTCGTATTGAATACCATTTTTTAAACCAAGTTCAAAATCTTGCTCAAGACCAACTAGCCGTAAGCCAAGTATTTGTCCTCGTTTGACATGGTAGCGAGGTGCGAGTTTTATTTTGGCGCCGCTTAACGATATATCAGACGTCGTGGCCGCAACCGTATTGCTTTTTTCAAGCTCAACAGTGATTTTAATTGAGTAATTCATCCGCTCTTCGCGGCGGCTCTCATAGGATGCAAACTTGATAACCTGACAATCAAAGCTCTGCTCTTCTTGATGCTCTGGCTGCTGGGCTAATTGTGCCGCTTTTTTTTGCATCACCCGATGGTTATTATCAGTATTCATTACGGCTTCATAAACAGCAAGCGTATAACCACCATGTCGTTCAATTGCTTTTTCAAACACTTCTATGGCTGTTTCATCCATAAAGTGCTGTTTACCTTCATATTCAAAAGGTTTTACTTGGCCTGTTACTTGGCCTCGTAAATCAATAAACCGGGCGATTGGTTGTGAAAGGCGAGACATTTCCATCTTGATCAAAAATTGCTCAGGCTTGGTTAAGCCCGCGGTTTTCGATTTAAAGATCGAGTCAAATTTGGAGTTACCTAAATATGATTTAAGTTCATCAACTAAACTTTCATATTTAAATAGTATGTCATCAGTCATTTATAAAACCATCACCGTCTATTCTAAAAAGTTGGTATACTATTGCGTTATAAATACGTTTATCTTAATGCATTATTACGACAATTTAAGTGTAGCGAGTATCCATCTTTAAGTTTTTATTATTATGAGATTGCCAAATTAATGACTGTTACTTCCAATTGCTTTAGTAACAAAATACTAAAGCAAAAAGCGTGCCCTAAAGCAAAAGTAACAAAATAGCTTTAATTATACTCCGATTGTGGCGCTGAATTGCGCTATTGGCAAGGGCAATGTTCGATGTTAAGGCAACGAAATAGTAAAATAAGCACCTAATCATAAATGAGTTTACTCAATATGCTTAGGGAGAATGAGCAAAAAGTTAGCAAAGTAGGCACTGTAAATGGCAAAAGCGGCAAAAATAGAATTTGTTTGTACCGAGTGCGGTATGAATTACCAGCGTTGGCAGGGGCAATGCCGTTGTGGGGCATGGAATACCTTAGCTGAATTCAAACCCTCTGCAGGGCAAAGTAAAAAAGCAGCTACACGAGCAGTTGTGGGGGGTTACGCTGGTGGTGTTGGTGGTGGCTCTAAAAAAATTAATGACATAACAACCACAGAGGCCGAAAAACAACTTACTGGTATTGGCGAGCTTGATCGTGTGTTATCGGGTGGTGTTACCACCGGTTCTGTAAATATTATCTCTGGCGACCCTGGGGCAGGTAAAACAACATTATTATCTGACTTAGTTGCGCGCATGTCACAGCGCATGCCTTCGCTATACTGTACCGCAGAAGAGTCACTATCACAGTTTAAAAATCGTGTTAACCGCTTAAAGCTTGATTACAACCCTGATGAACTGTACTTATTATCAGAAACCAGTGTTGAAACCATTATCGAAGAGCTTGAAAAAAATAAGATTAAGTTTGCTGTTATCGACTCAATTCAAGCGGTTGTGACCGATAACGCAAATGGCAGCCCGGGTTCTCCATCACAAGTAAAAAGTGCCGCCCAAGCGTTAACGCAATACTGCAAGCAAAACGACGTTACTATGTTTATCATTGCCCACGTTAATAAAAATAACGAAATTGCAGGCCCGCAAACACTAGTTCACATTGTTGATGCATTACTGCATATAGACACAAACGATGGTCAAATACGTACCTTGCGCGCGAATAAAAACCGTTTTGGCGACATTGATACCGTGGGTATTTTTAGAATGTGCGAACGCGGCATGTTGAGCGTTGATAACCCTAGTGAAATATTTTTATCAGGTTCTAGCACTGACTCCCCTGGTTCAACGATCACCTGTATCCGTAAAGGCAATCGTAATCTGTTACTCGAAATACAATGCTTAACTACTGAAACAGAGGCCGAGTTTCCACAGCGAGTATGTGTTGGTTTGAATATGAATCGGATTAAAATGCTGACCGGTATTTTACGTAAGCACACTAAAACAAAGATATTTCACGATACGTTTTTTAACATTGTTGGTGGCCTACGCATCGATGAAACAGAAACCTGTATTGATTTAGCGCTAGTAACAGCATTACTCAGCAGCTTAAATGAGTTTGTTGTGCCGCGTACCACTTGCATAATGGGCGAGCTGAGTTTAAATGGTGATGTACGCCCAATAGACAGTGGCGTGCCCCGCGTTAAAGAAGCTGCCCAGCATGGTTTTACCGAAATATTTATTCCATTTCGCAATTACCATAAATCAATGGAAGGGCTGGGCGCTAAAATAACGCCAGTAAAAACAGTGCACGAATTACTTAGTTTAATAAATTAAGAGGGTATTTTTGTTACAATTACCAATAACGTCAGCTTACTTATAAATGCTATTGTAAGCACAAATTAATGATTAAAAAGAACAGTAATAAGGAAATAAAATGAAAAAATTAGCGATTGTTGCAGCTGTTGTTGCACTAGCTGTGGGTGGTGCAAGCTACGCAAACTATGCGCTTACCAAAGAAGTAAAAACAGAAGTAGATCGTCAGCTTGCTTTATTAGCTAAGCAAACAGGTTCAACTGCAACCTATGAAACATTATCAGCAAGTGTGTTTTCACAAAGTGTTGAATTATCAGGTGTTGAAATCAAAGGTTTTGATAACGAAAGTATTGCGCAAATAAGCAGTATTACAGTTGCAGGTTACGAGGTTGATAAAATAGCACCGCGTACAGAGCTGTCATTAAAAGGCTTTAAATTTAGCGATGCGTTTGTAGCGCAACTACCAAATGATGCAAATAACCAACTTGCCTCAGCAAGTTACGATTTACACACGCTAATGAACTACGACGAAAACTCTGGCGACAGCGATATTGCTTTTTCGCTCAACGCAAACCAGATTGTTGCGCTTAACTTTGATCTAGGTTTAGCTAAATCAAAAGCACTAATGGAAGCTTCACTAGCAATGGGTAAAATGCAACAAGCGCAAGGTACACAGGCGTTGCCGCTTGAGCAGCAATTACAGCAACAAACTTTATTAATGCAAGCTATCTCAGAACTTGAGCCTCGTAGTATTGAAATTAAACTTAATAACGAAGGCGAGTTTAAAGCCCTTGTTGAACAAGTATTAAGTAAGCAAGGCATGACGCTAGAACAAATGCAGCAAATGGTTGAAATGCAGCTACAGCAAGCCCCTGTTAGTGACGAGCTTGCACAAGCCATTAAAGACTTCACACAAGGTTTAGGTTCATTAACCGTGTCAGCCAGTTTACCCGCAGGGCAAACAATGACAGAGATTAATCAGCAAATATTTACTTTGATGGGCCAACCAAACGAGCTAGCAGAGTTTATAAATTTAAAAGCGAAAGGTGAATAGATCGCAGAGTTATAAAAAGCTGTAAGTTGTAAGCGCGAGTATATCTCGCGCTTTTTTGTTTACTTGAGGGACTAGGTTTTAGGCGCTAGGTACTAGGAAAAACCAGAGCAGTTTGGCGTTAAATTAATCATCGTAGATTGTGACTGAGAGCAACGAAAGCCAAAGCTGAAAGAGTAAAGCTGAGTGATAGTTTCAAGGTGGAAACCGACGTTGGTATAGGTTTAGGATAGTAACTTATTGAATAATAAAGCTGTTGTTTGCTCCCATATTCAGGAAAATGAGCGACATGCGTATATTGTTTCATTTAGCTTTGCTTAAAGGTAATAGAAAACTTAGTGATGGCAATATCTTAGTTAATTTGTTAAAAATAGATTTATAAATACATAAGCGTGGCATCGGCAGAAAGATCCGCCCTTCGCGCACTATAAAATTGTTATAAGCACAAAAAGGAATATTTATGCACCCTAAAGTTTTTGTAAGTCATGCAAGCGAAGATAAAGAAAGATTTGTAACTGAATTTTCAACAAAACTACGTGAAAATGGTGTAGATGCTTGGCTCGATAAGTGGGAGATGTTACCTGGAGATAGCCTTGTAGATAAAATATTCGAAGAAGGTCTGAAAGATGCTCAAGCTGTCATCATTGTGTTGTCAAATTTTAGTGTCAAAAAGCCTTGGGTTCGTGAAGAATTAAATGCAGGTATAGTTTCAAAATTATCTAAAGGAACAAAAATAATTCCAATTGTTCTAGATAGTTGTGATGTCCCTCAATCTTTGACTTCAACCCTTTGGGAATCAATCTCAGATTTAAATGATTATGATAGTAGTTTTAAACGAGTTTTATCGTCAATTTTTGGAACAACAGATAAGCCAGCTTTAGGTAAGACACCAGCACATACATCAAGTGTTTATAATGAGATTGGAGGCTTAACCAAGGCTGATAATTTAATTTTAAAAGAGTCATGCCAATATATTATTGAAAATGGTCATAATATGGTAGATCCTGACTCATTACTTGGTAATGGTGACAAACTTGGCTTTAGTCACTCTGAGATTAAAGATTGTATTGAAGTTTTAGAGCAGAATGGTTATTTAGATGTTTCAAGATATATGGGCGGCGGTATTAATAGCTATATGTGTCATTACAGTGTAACGACATACGGCCTTCATAATTATGTCCAATCTTACCTCCCTGATTATTCTGAAACATCTGATAAAGTAGTAAGCTTGATAGTGAATGAAGGTATTAATAATAATAAGTCTTTACAAGAAAAAACTAGTAAACCAATAATGATAATTAATCATATATTGAATGCTTTAGAGTCTAATGATCATATTCAATCAGTGAAAACACTTGATGGTACATTTCATATTACTAATGTTTCTGCAAGTCTCCGTCGGGCATTGGCGTAGTGTGCTTATAACAAGTTGCTTAAACGGAAAAATAACAGTTGGCTATCGCTTCGCGATTACCGATTATAGCCAACCATTATTTTCCGCTTAGCAAGGCGTTGTGGCTGTAGAATTACTCTTTTTTAAGAAAAACAGCCTGTTTTATGGGTTCCAAATGCATTACCTAATGCTTTAAAAGCGCTTAGAGTTAATTACAGGAGCTCGTTTTTTAATTGAATTTGGCTGTTAGAGTTATTCTACAGCCTCGTTGTGGCTGTAGAATTACTCTTTTTTAAGAAAAACAGCCTGTTTTATGGGTTCCAAAAATGCATTACCTAATGCTTTAAAAGCGCTTAGAGTTAATTACAGGAGCTCGTTTTTTAATTGAATTTGGCTGTTAGAGTAATTCTACAGCCTCGTTAGTTTTCAAAAGTTGAACTATGTGGAATCAAACTGATATTGGAGAAACCATCGGAACAACAGGTTCTGAAACTGGTGAAATAATCAAGGACGAGGAGCACTCCAAAGGTGCTCGCCTAACTTTGGAAAAAGGTGGGAATATTGCGCCTTATTCCATAACAAGTGGGGTGTACGGCTGCTTCTTTCATACGACTTACTTATCAACTCTTGAAGAGGGAGTAAGCGAGTTAGATGCAATGAAAGCTGAAATATCAGAGTTCTTTGATACTCAAACAACAAGTGATGAAGAGCATGATTGGATTATGGCTTTTGTTGGTAGGCATTGAAAATTAACAAACGCTTTAACCAAAGGACGCAAAACAGCAGGCTTGTGCTCCTTCGTCGCTAATTTTAGCCTGCTATTTTGCGCCGGTTAAGCGAGGCGTCTAGGTGCATAGTGAATTACGTTATAGTCTTTATCTCGCTACTTTTAGTTTCATGCTCAAATACTGTACATTAGACTTCTATAAAGTTAATAAACGGTTCAGATATATATAACTCATACTCAAGTACTTTAACTCGTCATTATTGTGATGATGAAATTACGCAGAAAACAGTAAAGGTATACTTATCAAAGTCGCAACTAGATAAATTAGTGCAGGCTGCTTTGTTGTCCTATCAGCAGTCATTGATTGTAGATGACGAGTCAGGTGAAAATTTACAGAAAATGTGTGTAAGTAGCTACCCCTTTGAGCTTGAGTTGTATCAAAACGGTGAGGCACAATTAATTGGGCAACATTCTTGTTTTGGCATATCTGTATTGGATGATGCTATTGATGAAATAATTTATAAAAACCGCGAAGTTAAAAAATTGAAAAGCTCAAGGTGTCGTTATTACTAAAATGCACTTAACACATATGAGCCTTAACTCTGTCAATAGGCATTAGTGTTCTTTTTGACCGTTTTTATACAGTGACGGTCAACTTCAAATCAATAAACAAATTCGTTTACTTCGTCTGTCGATGCGGCTGTTAAGCAAGTTGCTTACGGCAACCACATATAGAGGCTCTCTTATTGCGATCTCATCGCAGCCTACTTTTTTCCATATCCTTGTGGATTCGCAGGGGCACTACGACTAAATGGGACATCTTATGCGTTCAAAATGTAGGGGCACTATAAATGCGATTGATTTGAAAGAGTAAGTGCTTTATCACATATATAAAAGATAAGGCGTTTAAATAAAGACCGTTAACCTTATTTTTTGTGCTTTCTTCTTCGTTTAATAAAGCCTGTGACTATACTTAGCTTAAAGCTGAGCAATGCCTACTAATTAGGTTTTATAACAAAAATTGGTGAAATTAATGAAAACGATTGGACTTTTAGGTGGAATGAGTTGGGAGTCAACCTCAAGCTACTACACATTAATTAATCAAGGCGTTAAAGCTAGGCTTGGTGGCTTGCATTGCGCTAAGATTTTTCTACACAGTGTTAATTTCGATGATATTGAAAAGCTTCAACATGAAGGTAATTGGCAAGAAACAGCTAAAATATTGACGAGTGCAGCTAAATCAATCGAGCAAGCGGGCGCTGATTTTTTAATGATTTGTACCAATACGATGCATAAAGTGGCACCTGATATTGAGCGAGAGTTATCGATTCCAATTTTGCACATCGCTGATGCAACAGCGCAATTTTTATTGCGTGATAATATTAGTAAAGTAGGGTTGTTAGGTACGCGGTTTACAATGGAGCAAGAGTTTTATAAAGGACGTATCACCGATAAGTTCGCAATTGATGTGGTTGTGCCCAATAAAGCGGATCAACAAATTGTGCATGATGTTATTTATAATGAATTGTGCCAAGGAACGATTAACCCACAATCTAAAGTTAAATACATAAATATTATTAACGCGCTTGCTAGAGAAGGTGCTCAAGCAGTGATCCTTGGCTGCACAGAAATAGCTTTGCTCGTACAGCAATGCGATACAGATATTATCTTATACGATACAACACAAATACATGCAACTTTGGGTGTAGAGCTGGCATTGGCTGAATAGGTAAGCTAATCGATATTTTAATGAGACCCTTAGCTAGAACGCCTTAATATTTAGCGTTTAATCTGCTTAGGTATAAAAGAGGATGTTTATGCAAGCTAAATATGAATGGAGGAAAAAAGAGAAAGCGCTGTATCTTCCAAAAAATCAACCTGAAATACTGGATGTGCCTGAGTTCAAGTTTATTACAATAGAAGGCACAGGCAGTCCGGCAAAAAGCATATTCACTGAAAAAATTGGCGCTTTATATTCGTTAGCCTATACGATAAAAATGACACTAAAGAAAATGGATGTGACACCAAAGGGTTATTATGACTTTACGGTATATCCTCTGGAGGGCGTTTGGGGCATTAATGAAGCTGCAAAAGCGAACTTTACCGGTGAGATCAACAAAGACGACTTTGTATATAAATTGATGATACGCCAACCCGATTTTGTGGATGAATACTTCTTTAAAGAAATGCTTGAAGTGGCAAAAGCAAAGAAGAAAAATCCATTATTAGCGCAGCTAAATTTTGAACGTTCGTCAGAAGGTCTTTGCGTACAAATGTTGCATTTAGGCATTTTTGAAGATGAACCAATCAGCTTTAAAAAAATGGAAGAGTTTGCAAAAAATGCAGGCATTGGGCGGCAATCCAAAATACATCGGGAGATATATCTGAGTGATCCCCGTAAAGTTTCACCTGAAAAACTTAAAACAGTATTAAGGTTTCAAGCGCAACGAATATAAAATGTTTAGGTGAAAGCCAAGCCCTAATCGTTGTTTTTAAGTTATTACAATAAATAAATGGCCAGTCTCACTTGTCACTAATAACAAAGTGTATGTTATAGGTCATTCCTTCACTAACTCGGCCATAAGTTTATTGCGCTGTTCTTTGTTCAGTTAAACTCAAGCGTTTATGTGAGCTGTAAACATGCTGTTGTGAATTATTTAAAATTAGAAATGCATCAATTTCTACAGAGAATAACGACGATAATGGATTAATTTCTAGCACGCCATAATCACCTAAGTTTGCACATACGAGTGCTATTTTACCATTTGCGAACAAGCTAAAATCGTGATCACGTAAATCACCGTCAACATATAATTTTACGCCGCGCATCCAAGAATTAACGACTTTAATAGTGTGACCTTTAACTTTAAATAAAAACTCTTTTCTCATAGTGAGATACCATTTTTTTTAACGTTTAACGAACCTGTAGAACTACTCGCATTTAATTTTTTTTTGTTAGTGTATCAGCGATAGGGGAGTTCCTATTTTGATACAAATATCGAGTGAAATAATAAACTGAATGACGGTTTAGATCAAATTGCAGACGGTTAATAATTATGATGTCTGAAGTCAGGGTTTGACCCCTTTGGTTTTCAAATATTGCATTTAGGCATTTTTGAAGACGAACCAATCAGC
Source organism: Pseudoalteromonas sp. NEC-BIFX-2020_015 (assembly GCF_012952265.1). Lineage (NCBI taxonomy): Bacteria > Pseudomonadati > Pseudomonadota > Gammaproteobacteria > Alteromonadales > Pseudoalteromonadaceae > Pseudoalteromonas > Pseudoalteromonas sp. NEC-BIFX-2020_015. Next base: position 98,182 of record NZ_JABCJL010000002.1, on the reverse strand, counting down.
TTTAAAAAATGGAATAGTTTGCAAAAAATGCAGGCATTTAGCGCCAATCCAAAATACATAGGGAGATATATCGAAGTGATCCCCGTAAAGTTGCACCTGAAAAACTTAAAACAGTATTGAGGTTTCAAGCGCTACGAACATAAAATGCTTAGGTAAAAGCCAAGCCCTAATCGTTATTTTTAAGTTACAGGGTTTAATTGTCATTCTGATAGCGAAGTGGCATTTTTTAATCACTCAAAAGTATCAATTGCGAAAGGTTATTAAATGAAAATAGTTATATTTTTTATCATATTGGTTGTTTCTTTCAACGTCTTTTCAGACATGAAAATAAGCACTCCTTATGTCAGTATTATCAACTTAATAAGTTCTCCAGATGAATATAATGAAGTCGAAATTGAGGTGAGTGGCTATTTCCTCAAAACAGAAAAAGGTAATTTTTTATGCCTAAATATGGCTTCTTGCTTTAGTCGAGGTAAAGAAAGAATCAGTATTAGAGGTTTATCTGATCTCGATGTATTAAAAATTAATAATTGCCATATCGGCCTCACAGGTAAATACCTCTCATTGAATAAAGCAGCCCAAGGTCACTGGCCACTTATTGGGTTTATGGATGTTACAAGGGAATATTCAATGTCTTTTTATGATGGCTACGAAATTGTTAATAATTCATGTGAGCTATTTAATCAATTTCAAAAGATTAAGTATCCAAAAGAGAAAAGGTAACGTAAATGTAAGTAGCTCGTTTTTAGTGTTCACATTAGTCTTGTTCTGTGGCATTTCTTTATGATAAGCCTATTAATTAATAGACGGGGAATTGGCGGCTTTTACTCCATCATGAATATAAAAGAGAGGTGAAAATGGAAAATATGAGGCATTATATATTTTGATTTATATGCAAAATGACGTTTTGTTTTACCAATACTTAACACATCACTAATGGCTTAACTACTATGAACTCAGCATTAAAGAATACAACGCGAACATTTATACATTCGGTCTCAGTCATGTGCGGTGCGCTGTTACTGACAAGTTGTGTGAGTTGGATTGCACCCACTGTTAAATCTGAGTTGATAGCGCTTCAAGCAGGTGAATATCAGCTAGATAATCAACATGCTGCATTAATATTTAAAATCCAACATTTAGGGTTATCAACCTATGTAGGACGTTTTAATCAATTTGATGCACAACTGAACTTTGATCCTAATAATATGGCTGTCGCGTCATTAAGCGCAGTGGTGGATATTAGCTCTATCGATATTAATAATACTGAGTTAGCAGAAACCTTACAAAATAACACTTGGTTTAACAGTGAACGCTTTCCACAAGCATCATTTACTAGTCACACCGTTACGGTTGTATCTGATACCAGTTTTAATTTCTCAGGCGATTTAACGCTTAGAGGCGTTACTAAACCAGTGACGTTTAAAGCCACATTTCACGGTGGAGCAGACAACTGGATGACAGGGAAATACACCATTGGTTTTAGCGCGGTAGGTCAAATAAAACGTTCTGACTTTGGTATGGACAGTTATATACCGATTGTTGGGGATCACATTGATTTAGAAGTTTATGCGGAATTTCTTAATGTTGGCAAGCAGTAAGAATAAAGTAGGTAGCTGCTAAATCGTCAAGAGTGAAATGTGTAAACTGCATGTCGTAGGTAGCCGCTTAAATGAATAATTTCAATAAAATCAAGCTGGATGTCTTCATTATGTATGTTTACATGCTCTATTCAGGTTTAGAAAGACGATTGCTAATCTAAATAAAAGCCGTGCTTAACTTAACAGGCACGGCTTTTATTCTTTTCGCTTACAGCTTAGCTCTTAGTGCAAAATTCTCGCTCTAATCGTTCCCTCAACTGCACTTAATTCTTTAAGTGCGACTTCAGAGTGATCGGTATCCACATCTATTACAACATAACCAATGGCTTCGTCTGTTTGTAAATACTGCGCGGCGATGTTGATGCCGTGCTGGGCAAACGCTTGGTTAATTTGTGTTAGTACACCAGGGCGATTGTGGTGTACGTGTAATAAGCGGCTACGATTTGCAAGCTCTGGTAGCGATACTTCTGGGAAGTTAACTGCAGTAATTGTTGAGCCGTTATCTGAATATTTCGCTAATTTACCAGCAACTTCAATGCCGATATTTTCTTGTGCTTCTTGTGTTGAACCACCAATGTGCGGTGTTAAAATCACGTTGTCGAATTCACGCAGTGGCGAGATAAATTCATCTGCGTTAGATTTTGGTTCAACAGGGAATACATCGATGGCTGCGCCACTTAACTTTTTCTCTGTAAGGGCTTCGGCTAGGGCGTCAATATCAACCACAGTACCGCGAGAGGCGTTGATTAATATTGCGCCTTGCTTCATTACTGAAAGCTCTGCTGTGCCAATAAGGTTTTTGGTTTGCGGTGTTTCTGGTACGTGTAGGCTTATAACATCGGCGCGTTGTAATAATTGCGTTAAGTTATGCACTTGCTTGGCATTACCTAGGCTTAGTTTGTCTTCGATGTCAAAAAACTCAACATTCATGCCGATATTTTCAGCCATAATACCCAGTTGAGTACCGATGTGGCCGTAACCAATTATACCGAGTGTTTTACCTCTTGCTTCAAACGAGCCATTGGCCGTTTTTAACCAGCCGCCACGGTGTGCAATGGCGTTACGCTCAGGAATACCACGGAACAACAGGAGTATTTCACCTAGTACAAGTTCAGCAACAGAGCGAGTGTTAGAAAACGGCGCGTTGAATACTGCAATACCGCGCTGGCGGGCTGCATTTAAATCAACCTGATTGGTGCCGATACAAAAACAGCCTATCGCAACGAGCTTATCTGCGGCTTCTAAAACAGCTTCTGAGATATGAGTACGAGAACGAAGGCCGACAAAATGCACATCTTTAATACGCTCAATTAGCTCATCTTCAGGTAACGATGTTTTTACGTAATCAATGTTGCTGTAACCATTACGTTTAAGTGTTTCAACTGCACTTTGGTGCACACCTTCAAGCAAGAGAATTTTAATTTTGTCTTTTGCTAACGATACCTTACTCATATCCTCATCCTATTTATTTAATTTGTGGCCCATTTTTGGTGCCTATAATGACTTTATCTGCACCGCGATGGGCAAATAAGCCGTTAGTTACTACACCAACAATTTGATTAATTGTTAGCTCTAATTCTTTTGCTTGAGTGATTGATAAATTGTGAACGTCTAAAATGACATTGCCATTATCAGTCACCACTCCATGGCGATAAACAGGGTCGCCGCCAAGCTTTAGTAATTCACGGGCTACATAGCTTCGCGCCATTGGAATCACTTCGACTGGCAGTGGAAACTCACCAAGTGTGTCGACTAGTTTCGTATCATCAACAATACATACAAACTGTTTAGCCACGGCTGCAATTATTTTTTCGCGGGTGAGAGCTGCGCCGCCGCCTTTGATCATTTCGTTTAGGGTGTTGATCTCATCAGCGCCATCTACGTATACATCAAGGCCATCTACATCGTTTAATTCGTATACTTCAATGCCTAGTTCTTTTAACTTTGCAGTTGATGCATCAGAGCTTGAAACCGCACCTTTAATGGTGTCTTTTATTGTGCCAAGGGCGTCAATAAAATGATTTACCGTTGAGCCGGTGCCAACACCTACTATCGTGTTTTCTTTTACAAACTCTAGGGCTGCCCAAGCAGCGGCTTTTTTTAATTCGTCTTGTGTCATAGTTTTATGCTCTATAGGTGGAGTTGCTAAACGTTAGTATACAAATTAATTGCTTACCAATGATAGATTTTCTGTGGTGTGATTATGAACTTTAGTGGTACATCCCACGATTCAATTGGTAAATTTTCCACATGTTGGCATTGATATGCAAGGCCTATTAGTTGTGGTTTTTGCCAATTTTCTTTTTCGTAGCGCGCCAACGTTTTATCATAAAAGCCACCCCCCATCCCTAAACGGTTGCCGTGATCATCAAATGCAACTAATGGCATAAGTAGATAATCAAGCTCTGCAAGTGGGCATATCTGACTACAATTTAACTTAGGCTCCAAGATACCATAGCGATTTGGCCTCATGGGTGAATTTTCTTCATAGCGCTGAAAGTATAAAGTAGTGCCGTTAAATGGGTGAATGATAGGGAGGTAGGTGGTGTGGTTTTTAGACCAAAGGTCTTTTATTAACAATGATGTATCTAATTCTGAATCATTACTTAAATAAATACCTACATGGGCATTTTGAGTTGTTTTTTGTAGTTTTAAATGTTGAGTAAAATTCACTTTGAGCGCAGAGGCTGCAATTTTTTGTTCATTATTTGACAGTGAATTGCGTTTTCTTCGGGTTTCTTGACGGATTGTGGCTCTTTGTTGGCTCATTTTAAGCGTATATTACCTTTTAACTATCCAAAATATTAAAAAAATCAGGAAACAAAAACGATAAGCCCAATACAATTAATAGCAGGATCACCATCGATATCAGTGAATATAATAAAATATTACTGCGTTTTTTTACCGGGGTTGTTAGTTCGTCATCGATGAGTAAGTCGTCATCTTGCCAATCATCGGTTTCATCTTCTAAAGGTTGTTGTGCTGTAGCAGGTAAACGCTGTTCTAAGTCGTCGAGCTTTTCTTCTATACGAATTAAGCTGCTTGTAATGTAATCAAGGGCATTAAAAATACGTTCGTCACGTAAGCTTGCTGTGTCGTTATTATTTGTTGCCGAGGCTGAATTATTTAGTGGCAGTAACTTGCTCGTGATACCAACACTGGCAAGTAACTTGGCTTGTTTTAATGCTTTTTCTTTTTCACATGGTGCAAATAGAGGTTTGTTGTCAAAAAAGGCAGCGACTTTGCTTGTGGGGGCTTTTAGCTTTGTAGCTAATTGGGTGATCGCTTGTGCTTGCTCTGTATCTGGCGCTAGCCCTGCAAACATGACACGGAAGTTTTCTGCCATCTGTGTTTTCCAAAAACGTGAGATCAATAGTTTGAGTATATACCCAAGCCACCTAAAGATGCGAGTGTCGTTGGAATTAAAAGCGATTTAGCCAAGGTATTATTACAAGGTAACGCTTCGACCCTAAGCCCTTGTAACATCCTAAATACGCGACTTGGGTAGATCAAAATCATGGGTAAAAAAAAGCCCGCAATAAGCGGGCTGTTGTAAACGTTAATACGATTAGTATTTTGCAGCTTGGCCTTCTTTAGGCAATGCTTTGAGCATAAAGTCACGTAAATCGTTATTTGAACTTTCTAAATCGGCATGACGTAGGTACATCATGTGGCCACTACGGTAGCCTTTAAAGCTTAAACGATCGCGCATTTTACTGCTTGGATCGAGCTGCCACATAGTGTATTTAGCATCAAAGTAGTTTGTTGCGCCATCGAAGTAGCCGGCTTGAACAAGTACATTAAGATATGGGTTTTGTGCCATTGCTAAACGTAGGTTCTCGCCTGTTTTGTTATTACTGCGATCCCACGGGTGAACATTACCAAACAAGTTGTATTTTATGTCTGTTTTATAGTTAAGCTCTTCACGAAGATAATGGTTAATAGCCGGTGTAAATGAATGCAACCACGACGTTAGCTCAGGCCAATAGTCAGGTGATTCGCCAGCGTCACGTTTATCAATTCCTAGGTAACGTGAATCTAAACGCCCCAGTGTTTGCCCGCGTTCACGTAATAGTTCTTTCCAAAAGAAGTTGTTTGGAATATCAAGGTTGTTTTGCTGAACAAATTTTTCAGATACCCCTGCATAAAGCGCCATTTGTTTAATAATCGCGTTCTTTTCTTCATCACCAATAAAACCACCTTTTGCAAGTGCAGGAATTAGTTTGTTGATAGTAAAATTTTCTACCTCAGGCAGTAATTCATCTAGATCTTTAGCTTGTAGTTCCGGGCTTAGTGCTTTGTGATACCAGGCAGTGGCAGCAAAGTATGGCAGGCGGTTAGCGGCTTTTACTGGGCCATCGCGTTTAATCCCAATATCAGTAGGGGACACTAAAACAACACCGTTGATGTACATCCATTGACGATTTTGTAGTTCATGAGCAAGGCCAGATACACGCGTAGTGCCGTAGCTTTCACCGATTAAAAATTTTGGTGAGCGCCAGCGTTCATTACGATTTACAAAAGTATTTAGCCATTCTGCTAAGTATTTTATGTCGGCATTTACGCCAAAAAACATACTCTTTTGTGCATCTTTGCTTAATAATTCGCCTTTATCATTTTCAATTACCCGCGAGTACCCTGTATTTACAGGGTTTACGTAAACTATGTCAGCAACATCAAGCACAGAATATGGGTTGTCTTTAACGCCATAAGGTTGAATTGGGTAACCTTCGTCATCAATTTTTAATACGCGTGGTCCAGTATAGGCTAAGTGCATCCATACAGATGCAGAACCTGGTCCGCCATTGAATGAAATTAGTAATGGGCGCTTAGTGCGATCATCGACCTTATCTCGCTCGTAGTAAGTGTATTGCAAGGTGGCAACCGCATCGCCTTTATCGTCCCACACCGGCTGTGTACCTGTGGTAGCGGTATAAGAAAAACGCTCACCATTAATACGCGCTTTATGTTGAGTTACAACATTACTGTCAACGTCGATTCGGCGTTGATTGTCTGTGGCATAACTACTGGTTGTTACACTAACTGTTAGTGCGGCCAGAGATAAACTAATGATACTGACAAGCTTCATGGGGGATCCTTTAAACGAAAGTTAGCCTATTAAAGATAATTTTTTAGAAAATAACAAAGGTAATGAGACTAGCTACCAGTATTAATCGTTAAGAGGCGGAAGTTTATATTAGCTTTTTTCAAAGAAAGTATGCTTTATGCGTATATTAACCTTAATAGATTTTGATTATTACAAGAGTGGAGTATATTCCATGCTAAATTATTACGTTGTGCTTTGTTGTTTCTTAGGGAAGGGATAAAACAAGCAAAATCCATCTGCAGTATAGAGAAGATTTATGCAAAGAGTTTTAGTGGTTGAAGATAGTAAAGTTGTTCAGCAAGTGTTGCGCCATTTAGTTGCCCACTACCTTAATGTAGCAGTTGATTTTGCTTGGTCACTAGCAGAGGCTAAAGAATATATAAGCAATCAAAACTATACTTTGGCGCTTGTTGACTTAACTCTTCCCGATGCAATGAACGGTGAGGTTGTTAAATACACGTTGGAAAAAAATGTTCCTACAGTTGTTTTAACCTCAAAAATTGATGAATACAAGCGCCAAGAAATGCTCGAGATAGGGGTTGTTGATTATGTTATTAAAGACAACCGTGATTCGTATCATTACGCTGTAAAATTGGTTGCACAATTATTACGTAATCAAGGATGTAAAGCATTAGTTGCTGATGACTCGTTACTAAGTCGTTCATTGATGAAACAAATGCTAGAAAAGCAGTTGTTTGATGTACAAGTGGCCCATGATGGTGAAGAAGCGCTAAAAATTCTAAAAAAAGACGCTGAAATTAAACTACTCATGACTGATTACGCTATGCCTACTATGGATGGTTTTGAATTAGTTAAAGCGGTGCGCAATTTTAGAGGGCGTGATGATTTAGCCATCATAGGGTTATCTGGGGCTGGCAAACATGGCCTATCAGCACGCTTTATAAAGTATGGCGCTAATGACTTTTTAACAAAGCCATTTATGAACGAAGAGTTCCATTGTCGGGTATTGCAAACAATGGAACAACTTTCGTTAATCGCAGATATTAAAGAAAGTGCATATCGTGATGATTTAACTGGTTTATATAATCGACGTTACTTTTATCAATTTGCAGAGTCGCTTTTAAAGGAAACAGCACGTAAAAATAGCTTAGCATTGCTGGATATTGACTTTTTTAAAGCGATTAATGACAAGTTTGGTCATGAAGCGGGTGATCAGGCATTAAAGCAAGTTGCGTCTTTATTACGCAGCTCTTTCAAAGGTTTTACGGTAGCGCGTGTAGGTGGTGAAGAGTTTGCAATTGTGTTGGCTGACATCAGTTTAGAGCAAGCATACCCGCTACTTGATGCATTTAGATCACGTCTTGCTGCGTATGACTTTGTTATAAATGGTCAGTCATTTACCATTACGGTAAGCATTGGCTTAGCAAACTTTCAAAATGTAACATTAACGAGTGCGATGCGCTTGGCAGATAAGGCGTTATATCAAGCAAAAGCGCAAGACAGAGATTGTGTTGTACAACAAAGCTAGTGTGCTGCACCAGCACTGTAGAAATGTTAATAAAACGCACCTATATGGTGCGTTTTTTATTGCTTAAAATTAACTTTAATTAATAAGCTCTTGTTTAATAAGAGCTTTAAATAGTGGCACAAAGGTTGGATTATCTAAGGAAACAGGATAACAATAAGCGTCCGAAGGGGGCCACTATGAAAATGATTAGTGCAATAATAAAGCCATTTAAACTGGATGATGTGCGAGAAGCATTGGCTGATTTAGGCATTGAAGGAATGACCGTTGTTGACGTTAAAGGGTTTGGCCGTCAACGAGGGCACACCGAGTTATATCGCGGCGCCGAATATCAAGTCGATTTTATTCCAAAAATAAAGATCGAAATTGCTACTCGTAGCGAAAATTGCCAACGTGTTGTTGAAACCATTACTAAGGTTGCTTCAACAGGAAAAATAGGTGACGGTAAAATTTTCGTTTACGACTTGGATCAAATTGTCCGTATTCGTACGGGTGAATTAGATGAAGAAGCAATTTAAGGGGGCTTTATGGAAAACACGATTATAGAACTCAAATTCTCGTTAGATACATTTTATTTTTTAATCTCAGGTATTTTAGTGATGTGGATGGCTGCAGGTTTTGCCATGCTTGAAGCCGGTTTAGTGCGTTCAAAAAATACCACTGAAATTTTAACTAAAAATGTGGCGTTGTATGCAATCGCATGCACCATGTTTTTACTGGTTGGCTACAACATTATGTATGTAGACAACACTGAAGGTGGCTTAGTCCCTTCGCTTGGCGCATTAATAGGCACGCAAGCTGCTGATGCAGATCATTCTTTGGAGTCAGACTTCTTCTTTCAAGTTGTATTTGTAGCAACTGCGATGTCAATTGTATCGGGGGCTGTTGCTGAGCGTATGAAGTTATGGGCTTTTCTTGCATTTGCAATTGTATTAACCGGTTTTATCTACCCGATTGAGGGCTATTGGACTTGGGGTGGAGGGTTCTTATCTGAAATGGGTTTTGTTGACTTTGCAGGTTCTGCGATTGTGCACGGTACAGGTGCAGCGGCGGCGCTTGCAGGTGTATTAATGCTTGGTGCTCGTAAAGGTAAATACGGTAAAAATGGTGAAATTTATCCAATTCCGGGTTCTAACTTGCCGTTAGCAACATTGGGTACGTTTATTTTATGGATGGGATGGTTTGGTTTTAACGGTGGTTCTCAGTTATTAATTTCAGATGCAGCAAATGCAACTGCCGTAGGCAAAATATTACTAAACACCAATGCCGCTGCGGCCACTGGCGCAATTGCAGCGTTGTTTGTATGTAAAGTGCTATGGGGTAAAGCAGACTTAACAATGGTGCTTAACGGTGCATTGGCAGGACTCGTTGTGATTACGGCAGACCCCTTATCACCTTCGCCGGTAATGGCGTGTTTATTGGGTGTTTTAGGTGGCTCACTCGTGGTATTTAGCATTGTAGCGCTGGATAAAGTTAAAATTGATGATCCCGTTGGTGCAATTTCAGTTCATGGTGTATGCGGGGTACTTGGTATCATGCTAGTGCCTGTTACGAATGCAGAGGCAACCTTTGTTAATCAGTTAATTGGTTTGGTGTGTATTTTAGGGTTTGTATTTATAGCGTCAGTCATTGTATGGACTGTTTTGAAGAAAACCATAGGTATTCGTGTCACAGAAGAAGAAGAGTTAAATGGAATGGATCAGCACGATTGTGGTATTGATGCTTATCCTGAGTTTGTCTCTGTGCGTGGTAACTAATCAGTAATAGCAAATTTAAATAATTGTGTGTTCAAAACAAAGTCCTAACTGCGGTTAGGGCTTTTTTGTGCGATAGACAATACAGACACGGAAAAATCAGAACATTCGCATAGGAAAAATAACGATTACTGGCTATGCTTAGGACAAAATTATTACCAAACTATAATAAGGATCCTTATGGATAACAAATTAGTACTGATCATTTTGTCGTTATTTTTACCACCGATAGCTGTATTTTTAAAAGCGGGTGTGGGTAAAGATCTCATCATTAATATCGTTCTATGTTTTATCTTTTTTATACCTGCCGTGATCCATTCACTTTGGTTGTGTACACGCTAAGTTTCAGTGACTGTTAATTTTACAGGTGTTAATATTGTCGTCATTACATCTGTAAAATTAACTTCTGGAAATAAATAGCAACGTCAATGACTGATAAAAAAGACTCGCGAACAACAAAAACGTCTTCAAAACGCCCTGCAAAGAAAGAGCCAAGCTCGACACCTAAAGCCGCAAAAAAAACGGTGAGTAAAACCACTGCAAATAAAAAAACTGAAGCTAAAAAGAACGCGTCTGAAAATGTTAAAAAGCGCAGTATTGGGCGTAAGCTATGGTCTATTTTCTGGAAGTTAACTTTAGCGGGTATCGTCGCTATGAGTTTATATTTGATTTATCTTGATGCAAAGGTAACGCGCCAATTTGAAGGTAATAAATGGCAACTGCCTGCGCAAGTATACGCCAGAGCAATGACATTTTATCCAGGACAGTTTTTATCTAGTGACGAAGTTATTTGGGAGCTCAAACGCTTAAGTTATTCTTCCGTTAATAAAATAAGCCGTACTGGGCAATATATTAAAGGTCCAGACAGTATCAAAATTTACCGTCGTGAGTTTGATTTTTATGACGGGTTTGAGCAAGCGAGTGAAATTGAGCTGCGTTTCGCGGGGCAAAAACTGGCGACGATTAAAGACAAGTTTGGGCGCCGTGTTAATTCAGCGCGTTTGGAGCCGGTGCAAATAGCACGTATTGGCAATGACTCAAAACAAGATCGCGAATTTGTACCACTTGATAAATTCCCGCCAATGCTAAAAGATACCTTGCTGGTGGTTGAAGACCAAAATTTTTATAAACACCATGGTGTGTCTGTGTGGTCAATTATGCGTGCTTTGTATAGTAATATTAAAGCCGGTCGTACGGTTCAAGGTGGCAGTACGTTAACACAGCAGTTAGCTAAAAATATTTATTTGACCCGTGAGCGCACGCTGGTGCGTAAATTCAACGAAGCACTCATTGCTTTAATTTTAGACTATCGTTATTCAAAAGATCAGATCCTAGAAGCCTATTTAAACGAGGTATACCTTGGTCAATCCTATAACCAAGGTGTTCATGGCATGGGGTTAGCGTCAGACTTTTATTTTTCAAAGCCCGTTGATGAACTTGAGTTTGACCAAATAGCCTTACTGGTGGCAATGGTTAAAGGTCCGTCATATTACAACCCGCGTCGTTATAGTGAACGGACGATGGAACGCCGTGACTTAGTATTGCGTTTAATGGTCGAAAATCAATTAATTGATACCAGAGAGTACCGTGCAGCGCTAAAGCGTCCTATTACTGTGTCACCAATGAAAGACAGCATTACAAAATCATACCCGGGTTATTTGGAGTTAGTTGATCGTGAGTTGAAAAAACTATTACCTGATCAAGAGGTGCTAGATGCCGGTGTGAGGGTGTTTACCTATTTTGATTTGCAAAAACAAGCTGCGATGGAAGAGGCAATAGCAAATAGTTTACCGTACTTAGAGAAGCGCTCAACGACAGAGCAGTTAGAAGCGGCGATGATCTCAGTTAATGTAGAAAAAGGCGGTGTGTCGGCTTTAGTTGCGGGACGTGATCCGCGCTTTTTAGGGTTTAACCGTGTACTTGATACTAAACGAAATATTGGTTCACTGGTGAAGCCTGCGGTTTATTTAACGGCACTTGGTTCGCCTAATTATAACTTAGCCACCTTGTTAGATGATTCACCTTTGCAGGTGACAAATGAGCAAGGAAAAGTATGGCAGCCTGAGAACTTTGATCGTCAGTTTCGTGGTATGTTGCCGCTTTATAAAGCGTTTAGTCAAAGTATTAATATTCCAGCAGTGAATTTGGGCTTGGATGTTGGTGTTGATAACGTCGCCGATACACTTAATAAACTGGGTGTTAAAGAGCAAATAGATCATTATCCTTCATTATTATTAGGTGCACTTGAAATGTCGAGCTTTGAGGTGGCGCAGCTTTACACCACGCTTGCAGCTGACGGTGAATACCGAGCGCTGACATCGATTTCAGCAATGACTGACTCTGTGGGTAGTGTTTTGTATTCACATAAGGTGAAATCACAGCCAAGGTTTGCAAAAGACGCCATGTACATGACCAAGTATGCGATGAAGCGAGTGACAAAAGATGGTACCGCAAAACGTTTAAATGCCCATTTTCCGTCAATTCAGTTAGCGGGTAAAACAGGCACGAGTAATGACTTGCGTGATAGCTGGTTTGCAGGGTTTGATCAAAATACAGTAACGGTCGCATGGCTTGGTCGTGATGATAATAAAAGTACGGGCTTAACAGGCAGTGTAGGGGCGCTTGAAGCGTATATCCGTTATCTTAAACCGCTTAACCCACAAGCAATTGCCGATACACGTCCTGCTTCGATTCGCTGGGCATTTATTAATGAACTGACAGGAAAACAAGCACCACCGGGATGCGGTAAAGTTATTCAACTACCACTTAGGGTTAGCGAATTCGAACCAAGGCCAAGCTGCCAGCGTTAAGTCTCTAAGTAAAAAAGCCAACATAAGTTGGCTTTTTTATAGCATACATTAAGATTTAAAAAATCGCATTGCATCGGATAGTAGCTCTGAAAGCTGACTAATTTTTTTCGCATCACATAGGCTAGACTGCGCAGATATTTGGGTTTGCTCTGCTAAGTGACTAATTTGTTGGGCATCGTTTAACGCTTGGGTTGTTGCTTGGGATTGTAATTGCACACGCTGCGCAATTTGCTCACCTTGTACTTTGATCTCTTGCATGCTTTTTTCTGCATTTTGTAGCACATTATTAGTGTCATTTGCTGACTGCACTGAGTGCACCATCTTCTCTACACTTGAACGCATTTTTTGTTGTGTATCATCTGATGCTTGCTGCAATGAGCTGATAATTTGGTGTATTTCTTGAGTTTGTGCCTGTGTACGTAAAGCAAGTGTTCGTACTTCATCAGCAACAACAGCAAAACCACGGCCTTGCTCTCCAGCGCGCGCTGCTTCAATAGCGGCATTTAGCGCTAATAAGTTGGTTTGATCAGCTATTTCACTAATACCTTTACTTACATTACCAATATTTTGGCTATCCACGGCTAGGCGATCGAGTGCTTGTTGGTTTTCGCTAAACTCCACTTGTAAGTCTTGCATATACTGAGCAAGCTCCATGGTGTTACGCGAGCCTTCTTTAACATGTTGGGCTGCATTTTGCGCAATTAACATTGCTTGATTTGCTGATTCTTCAACAGCATGAGCACTGTCTGACATATCACTTAATGCGTTGTGAATTGTATTTACACGCCCTTGTTGCTCGCTTACATCATGACTTGTTTGATGGCTTGCTTGTTCAAGTGATACCGTAGCGCTGCTTAAATCTACGGTTGTTTTTTTTACTTCTGCTAATAGATTACTAAATGCTTTTAGTAATGCATTGTAACGGGCTGTAATAATGCTCATTTCATCACTGCCGATAGATTCTAATCTAGCACTTAGATCGCCATTAGCAGCTTGTTCTGCTGCGTCAGCAAATCGGGTGATACCATCCACTACAGCAAAATAAAAACCAATTAATAAATAAAATGCACTCAACAAACTTAATATTGAAGCAATTAATACAATGTTTCTGATCCATTGTTGCTGCTGTAACTTGTCAGTAATTAGTTGCTCAAGTGTTGGCACACTTTGCTTTATAAGTTCTTTGATATTGCTGGTGACTGCTTGATGTAATTGAGAAAACTCGGCCTGTGTTATTTCTAAATTATCGGGCTCTAATAGTTTGCTGTCGATGGCGCGCTTAAAGTTAAGGGTACTTTGCTGTAGTTTATTTATCAAAGGAGTTAAAATTTTACTCACTTGTTTGTTGGCCGTTGTGGCTACGAATAAGGTTTTTTCAATGTTTTCTTCATACTGAGGTAAGGATTTAGATAAATTTGACAGCGCTATAAATGTGTCAGGAGTAAAGCCTTTATTAGTTAAAACTGTATTTGCGCTATTGCTTGTTAAATTAACTTGTTCTATTAAAGCTGGGATGGGAGATACCAGTGCGCGGTTCAAGTAAGCACTGGCTAAATGATCATCCACAGCGAGTTGCGATTGGATAGAGACTAATTCAAGCGCATCCTTGTTTTGAGAGTCACTAACTTGATAACCGAAGCTGCGAGCAATAGCAGCATTTTTATTTGTTTGGGAGTTCATTTGGTTTTCGAGTAAAGCACTGTAACTTTGTAAACCTTGACGTTTCATTGTTGAAACATGAATACTATCGGTTAATAACGAGAGTAAGAAGAATAGGCTAACACTTAGGGGAACTAATAAAATACCAAATACGAGACTAATTTTAGTTTTGTATTTTAAATTTGCCATCAAGTTGATAGCAGGGGAAGTTGCGCGTCGTAGTCCTGACATAGTGCTCTCTTGTTATAGGCAAAATAGTGAATGCTGTTTAGTAAGACCTAGCTTACTTGCAATATCATTCATTAATATTAGCCTATAAACAAAAAAAGCCCTTATGGGCTTTTTAATTACATTAAAACGAGGGCGTATTGACCTTTGTGGATTGAAATTTGTTCAATCCAGGGGCGATTTAATCGCGGCGCGAGGTTTGTCACCGAGTGGGCTCGATAACTGCTCCTGCGTTATTCTACTGGCTCACATCCATGTGAGAATAAGTAAAAATCGAGCAAAGCTTCCGCGTCCTGCTCACGCCCCTTACCTTTCCTCCATGTAGGTAACAAAGAGTTAATCGCCCCTAGAAAGAACTCTTTGGGCAGCGCATGTTTGGCATTTATACTGCGTTATCGTCGATTTATGGGGAACAACCACACACCATAGGCGCTGTCTTGCCTAAATACCAAACAGTCTGCTGCAAAATTAATCACGAAAGATCAACACACCCTAATACTTATAGTTTTGCAAAAGCGCGCTGTGCAGCGGCAATCGTATCTGTAATCTCTTGCTCTGAATGCTCAGAACATACAAAACCTGCCTCAAATGCTGATGGGGCCAAGTAAACGCCTTCTTCAAGCATTAAGTGGAAGAACTTTTTAAAGCGCTCTAAATCGCATTGTGTAGCTTGCTCGTAAGTGGTTACTTTGTCTTGATCAGTAAAGAAAAAGCCATACATGCCACCGGCATAGTTAGTTGTAAGGGCGATGCCTGCAGCTTTTGCTGCTGCTTCAAAACCCTCACAGATTGCTTTACTTTTCGCTTCAAGCTTAGCGTGTAGGCCTTCAACGCTAAGTAGCTCTAGCGCTTTCAAACCTGCGGCCATTGCAATAGGGTTACCTGAAAGAGTACCCGCTTGATAGACAGGGCCAACTGGAGCTATGTAATCCATGATCTGCGTTTTACCGCCAAACGCGCCCACAGGCATACCGCCGCCAATAACTTTACCTAAACAGGTTAAATCAGGGATGATGTTGTAATAAGCCTGTGCGCCGCCAAGTGCTACGCGAAAGCCGGTCATTACTTCATCAAAAATAAGCACTGATTTATATTCATCACATACTTCACGCAGGCCTTCTAAGAAGCCAGGAACAGGAGGAATACAGTTCATGTTGCCGGCCACTGGCTCTACAATAATACACGCAATTTCATCTGCATATTTTGCAAAAATGGCTTTCACTTCATCAAGGTTATTAAACGACACTGTTAATGTGTGCTTAGCAAAATCTTCAGGAATACCCGGTGAATTAGGCACGCCCATAGTTAATGCACCTGAGCCTGCTTTCACTAGTAGTGAATCAGCATGACCGTGGTAACACCCTTCAAATTTAAGTATTTTGTCACGGCCAGTAAAGCCACGAGCTAAGCGAATTGCGCTCATGGTGGCTTCAGTTCCTGAGCTTACCATGCGAACTTTTTCGATTGATGGAACTAGCTCTTTTACTTTTTCGGCCATTAATATTTCAGCTTCGGTAGGTGCGCCGTAACTTAGGCCATTTTCTACCGCTTCAAGCACTGCTTGCTTAATTGCAGGGTGATTATGGCCCATAATCATCGGACCCCATGAACCTACATAATCAATATAACGATTGCCATCGGCATCGAAAGTAAATGGGCCTTGTGCGCTGGTAATAAATAGCGGTGTGCCGCCAACGCCATTAAAGGCACGTACTGGTGAGTTAACACCACCCGGAATAGATTGTTGTGCGCGGGCAAATAAATCTTGGCTAATTGTCATGAAAAATCCTATTAAGTTGTCACTTTAAAAATTAACTATCGCGTTTGCGGCTAAACCAAGGCACTGCAACTTCGTATTGCTCTACTTTATCGGCAACATCAAGTGTAAGTGCAAACAGAGCCATGCGAATTAATACGCCATTTTGTACTTGACGAAAAATTGCTAAGTTGTCATTTAGGTTTAAATCGTTATCGAGCTCATTAGCTTCCATACGACTATCTCGCGGCAGTGGGTGCATTAAAATAGAGTTGGGTTTGCAATGGGCATTATAAATAGATTGACTAATTCTAAAGCCACCACGGTATTTGTTTGCTTCTTCTTGTGATGGGAAGCGCTCTTCTTGAATACGTGTTTGATAGACAATGTCAGCGGCTAAATTGCCTTCCATTTTATCAACAATTTCTATTTTATGACCCGCATTATCAACAGCATCCAAAATGTAGCTTGGCATTTGTAAGCCGTCAGGTGCGACCATCGAAAACTTAATGTTTTTATAATGACACAGTAGTTTTGATAACGAATGCACCGTACGGCCATATTTTAAATCGCCAACAAGGGCGATGTGCATACCATCAATGTTTTGATCAAAGCGGTGAAGTTCACGTTCAATAGTCAGTAAATCAAGTAGTGCTTGTGTCGGGTGCTCGTTTGGGCCATCGCCGCCGTTTATGACAGGCACTGAGCAACCGGTTGCAAATTCAGCAACTGAGCCTGAATCAGGGTGGCGCATGGCGACTGCATCGGCATAAGCTGAAATAACACGAGCGGTGTCATAGAGCGACTCGCCTTTGGCAAGAGCTGAACTTTGCATACCGGTTGTTTCGCGAACCAAGCCGCCTAATAAATTAAAAGCAGTACCAAAACTTACGCGAGTACGCGTACTTGGCTCAAAGAATAAGTTTGCTAATATTGCCCCTTCAAGCACGTTTGTGCGTTTTTGCTTTTTAGCATATGGCTCCATTTTCTTTGCAACTGCAAAGATACGTTCAATACAGTCACGATCAAGCTGATTGACCGAAAGAATATTTTCACCTTGGAAACTTAACATGGGGTTATTCCTATCACATTGAAAAGGGGCGCGATCTAACCATCAAAGATGGGCACGCAATCGCGCGGTACTATAGCAAATTTTTTATAAACTTGGTTTAGTTATGGCTAAAAATACGATGACTAATAGCACTAACACGGGCAACTCATTAAAAATACGATAAAAGCGATCACTGCGTGTATTACGGTCATGTTTAAAATCAGCGAGTAATTTAAAGCAATACGCATGGTATATATACAGTGCGATGACGAGTACTAATTTGTAATGCAACCACATGCTGTATTTAAACCATTCCCGGCCATATTCAACAATGAGTAGTACACCAAATACGGCTGTTAATATGGCAAAAGGGGTTACAAAATAGAGCAAGCGACGCTCCATCACTTTAAGCATAGAATTACAGGCTCGTTCTTCACTCATGGCGTGATAAACAAAAAGGCGTGGTAAGTAAAATATGCCGGCAAACCAGGCAATCATAAAAAATACATGTAAGGCTTTATAAACCAGTAGCGCGCTCATAGTGTTCTCTTATTTTTTGTTACAGTAAGCTATTACGTATAGTAAGGATATGGCGGATCTGATCCCAGCGCATAATTCCCATAATTTGTTGGTTATCGAGTAAGTTATAAATATACACAGCACCGCTGCGTTTATCTTTTAGTAAGTCAAATACATCAGCAAGTGTTGATTGGCTACTAACGCCTTGTAAGTTAATGTAATTTATTGATATGTTTTGTTCTGACATTAAACTTAAATCGTATTCAGCTAAACGGTAGCCATTTTCAGTATCGTAAACAATCAAGGGAGTTTGACTACTCACAGCATCAAGGCTTGTTTTAATTTGTTCTTTATCCGCGGAGTAGAGCAATTTAAAGTTTTCATCCATTTCATCCATCACCCCCACTTTTTGTAATGCCTCAGTGGCAGGGGATACATGATACGACAAACCTTGAAAATCTAATTGCTGCAAGAAAATAGAACGATTACCAAAAATTTGTAATGCAGTGACGTAGGCTGTCGAAATAACCAGCATAGCAGGGACAATAATCTCAGGGCTTGAGGTCAGTTCCATAACGGTTGTTAAAGCGGCAAGCGGGGCATGCAGTGTGGCAGCGAGTAAGCCTGCCATGCCTAATACGCTATAAGTGCCGGCTATATCAGCACCGGGGCTAATAAATTGTGCAAAAAATGCCATGAGAGTGCCCATTAATACACCCAGTCCAATAACTGGGCCTATAATTCCACCGGGGATACCCAATCCAATCGCAAATAAGGTGGCAAGCAACTTAGCAATTAAAATGGTTGTTAACAGTTGTACATCGTCAGGAGATTCAATTGCAATAGTAATAGCGCTCATACCAGAGCCCATCGCTTGTGGGACCATATAAGCTATACCGCCTGCAATTACGCCGGCCAATAGTAAACGCGGGAACATACTTAGGGGTTTAAACGTGCGAATTATCATCATCAGGTTTTGGTTAAACGCAAAAGCAACCGCGCCTAAAGCCATCCCAAAAATGATTAAAAATGGGTAATGCCAACCGCTTAAGGGGTTAACAACAATAAGAGCAAGCTCAGAGACATCACCAAATACAAATTGAGTGGCAAGGGCCCCCGTTACGGCGGCAAGCATAATGGGGACGAATATGTGGATTTTATACTCTCTGAGCACCACTTCCATCACAAAAATGACGGCTGCTAGTGGTGTATTAAACGAAGCGGCAATACCCGCAGCCACACCACAACCGCTTAGCGTGCGCATAGCATTGTGAGGTAAGTGCAGTTTATCAGCAAGCAAGCTTGCGCCCGTTGCACCCATATGTACTGAAGGCCCTTCACGTCCAACAGAAAAACCACTAATTAACGCCAGAGCACCACCGACAAATTGATTAACTGTGTTATATAACGGCATTTGTCCGTAGTGACGCTTTATGCGGTGAATAACAAAGGGAATGCCTAAGCGATAATGTTTAAAACCTGTTAGGGCTGCAAATAAGGCAATCAAAAAGGCCGCGCCAATTGGCATTAATACCCGTTCAAGGGTTGGAAGTGTTGTAAAGTCATCAGGTGTTTCAAGAAATAAACCTTGAAAGAATAAAATTGTTAAACGGAATAAGATGATAAAAAACGCAGCAATTAAACCAGCACATACACCTAGTAAGCACAGTTGCACCGATGTTTTTGGCTTAGCCAAGCGACGCCTAAGCGTTTCAAGCCACATGCATTTTTCCTCGCCACCCATTTAGGCGGGCAGTTTATCAAATGTACGGCAGTAAGTCCTTTTGATTTTTGAATTATCTACGGATAACCTCTGATTTTATCAGGCTCATTTCAAGGGCATAAGTACGGGGGGATGGGGGGATTTATTAGTGGCAAATAGACGGCTTAGTGCGCCGTATTATTAATACAGTTTCAATATGCAGAAGGTGAGCTTGCAGGTATATTTATGCCCAAACCACCTCAAAATGCAGAATTCAGCGTTTCACAGGTGTTTAATATCAAGGCGTTATTTGCAGTAATGGCAGTCCCTTTTAAGAAGTTACAACGATGAAAGTAAGCGTCTGTGAAATGCCCAAAGGGTTGATTTAAAAGCGACTTATACTGCGCTATTGATTTTAACAAGGGGGCAACCATTATTTACAATCAATGCCTTGTCTAAATCGCTTTTAATTCCAACTGACACTTACATCTTGAGGTGACTTGGGCATATACCATCAAGTTTAATTACACAATAAATTTTTTCAGTAAATCTTGCTGAGCATTTACGTTTTCAGCTAGATTTGTATTGGTTTCAAATTGCTCTTTAGCAAATTCATCCACTTGCACACTAATATCTTTAATATTAATTGTATTTTTATTAATTTCTTCAATAACCGTGCTTTGCTCTTCAATCGCGGCAGCTATTTGAAAGTTCCTATCCATAATGTCTTTAACTGACATAGAAATAGTGTTTAAAGATTGATTGGCAACCTCAGTTTGCTCAACACACTGCGATGCCTTTTGCTTACTTTGCTCCATAGCTTGCTGTACTTTTGATGAAAACAGTTGAATCTGCTCAATCATTGCTTTTATTTCTGTTGTTGAGCTTTGCGTTCTTGAGGCTAAGGTTCTTACTTCATCGGCCACAACCGCAAACCCGCGCCCTTGCTCCCCAGCTCTTGCTGCTTCAATTGCTGCATTTAGTGCAAGCAAATTGGTTTGCTCTGCTACGTTATTTATTACAGAAAGTATTTGCTCAATACTATTACTGTGTTCCGCTAATTGATTACTCAGTTCTTGGGAGTTAGAAATTGAATCCGATAGATTAGTAATATCTGATGTGGTTTTTTCAAACAAGGTTTTACTTGAACTCGTTGAATCATTTACCAAGGTTACTGATGTTGCAGCTTCTTGTGCGCTGGAGGCAATTTCAGATGAGGTGGTGCTCATCTCATGCATCGCAGTGGCTAGACTATCAATTAATTGGTATTGTTCGTTCAGGGAGCGGCTTGATTCGGTTGATAATGATTTTGCTGCTGCACTTTGCGCTTCAACACTATTCGCTTTATCAATAACGCCCGTCACTAATATCTGTAATGACGATAAAAAGCGATTAAAACTTTTAGCTACCACGCCACACTCATCTTCTGTAGTTACTGTTAATCGTTGAGTTAGATCTCCGCCACCAGAGGCAATTTCACTGATTGCATGCTCTAGTTCATCTAGCGGTCTTAATAGTATTGTTGCCAATGTTCTGATGACCAACACACAAAAAGCAATACTTAAAATAGCAATGAAAAAGGTACGTGTTGTAAAGACGGTTAGGGATTCATACACTTTATCTTTATCAAGTAGCATGGCTAAAGACCAATCAACGCCAGCGTTATCACTCAAGGGATAAAAGTAGAGTAACTTTGTTTGTCCTTCGTGCTCAATCTCTAAAATTTGCTTACTTTCAGTTGGGGATTTTTGGTAAATATTTTGAGTTTGTTTATTGCTGAAGCTGGTGGTCGGGTGAGTAATAATCTTACCAGTGCCATCGACAACAAATGCTAAACCATTGCCGTTAAAGTTAATGGTATTTACGCTATCAGCAATGGCATTTAAGCTCAAATCACCACCAATAACACCTTGAAAACCACTAGAAGTGTTAATTGCAGTGACAACTGATAATAATAGTTCGTTTGTAGCAGCATCAACATAAGGTGCGGTAAATGAGATCGCATCGTTGTTTTGCACTAACTTGTACCATGGTCTTTCTTTAAAATCGATACCAGGTGGATTAACCCTCTGTTTATCATTAGAGCGAAGCCCTTTTTCATCGCTTAGCGTACCAAACATTAATGAAAAATCATCTGAAAAGGCTGGGTTTTCTAACCCAGCTTGAAAATTATCTTTAGAGAAGTCTGATTCAATCTGCTTTTTTAAAACATTAACTTGTGCTGATTTACTAACCAGCCAATTGCTAATGCTTTGTGATAACAGTGATGCATTATCCTGCATATACGCGTCGGTGGACTTTTTTAGCGTTTGTTGTACAAGTAAGTAAGTTGTTGTTGCAAGTAGTGAAATAACGATAAATACCACTATGCCTGAAGCGATGGAGAATTTAGTTCTGATTTTCATAATATTTCACTTTTTGACTGAATAAGAACGAGTGTTTTTTGTTATGTATATATAAACATAGTCTACACTTAGGAAAAGTTTAAATGGTAAGGCGCATTCATGCAAATAAAGCTCATCTGCTTTTTGTTAACTACATCTTGCTCGTTTTCAGTATACGCTCAAGATGAACAACAAGAACTAAAAAATTTAAAATTACAGCTAAATAAAATCAGCGCGCAATTAGCCGCTTTAGAGTCATTAACACTACAGTTTGAGAGTATCAGTAAAAGAATTGAGGTGCTTGAAAATAAAAAACAGGGTTCTTCTGTTGCGTCAAATGTCGCAATAATCCCCCCAATTACTGATTTGCAATTACCTGTATCATCACCTGAGGCTATTAAAAAAGATGTTAAAATTTACGCAACAATAAGACCAACACTCGGATATATTGATGAAGACAACGAATCTCAATGGGATGTAAGAGACGCACTTTCTCATGTTGGTATTAAATCAACGGTAGAATTTAACGACCAATGGCAAGGGATTCTCCATGGTGAGTGGGGCGTTGATTTATCAAACAATGGTGATTTTGGTAAAGCTAGGCAAGTCTATGTTGCTTTGGATAGCCCTTATGGGAAGGTCGGTATAGGCAAGCAGCGCCCAGCTCAGTACCTGTTTATTGCTGAGTACGTCGATATTTTTAACCACGGTAATAGCCCGTTTGCATATGATCCTGAAAGTCTCTTTTTTGTAAATAACCTGCTTACTTATCAGATAACGCAAGGTGATTTTACGTGGATGCTGGTTAGCCAATTTAATGGCGCACAAGGCGATAATAAAAGTGACCTTATCAATGGTGGGGTAAGTTATGATAAAAATAATTTACATGTTGCTTTGACGTATACAAATAAAGGTATCTATGAAAATGAACAAGCGTTGGGAGATAATAATATTGTTGCTGGATCAGTAGCTTACTCTTTTGATAGTGGTTTGTATTTTGCGCTGGGATATCAAGCAAAAGAATACAATAGAGACTTAAGCCTGGATAGAGACGGGCATACACTTGATGTATCAATGGCTTATCCGCTTAGCAAAAATTATAAAGTAAAAATGGGTTATTTTGATTTTGATGATGGACACCAAGCCGATCAAACGCAAAACTATAATGGCGCAAATTTAACGCTTGAATGGTTGCCTGCAGAAAACTTACGTTTACATGTTGAATACCTTTACCGAGACTTTGATTATTTAGCTGACTTTAGTTCATTATCAGTAGGGTTTCGCTATGACTACTCACAAAAGTGGAGTTACTAATAGTAAAAACATGCATATTTTAAAAAAGCGTTTAATACTGATTACGGGCTTACTCATGCTGATGTGTGCATTTACAAGTCATAGCAACGTAGATGTTACTATTTTAGCTGATGATGATTATCCGCCGTATAGCTATTTAGAAAATGGTGAAGTAAAAGGGATTTATATTGATTTATTGAGACGTGCTAGTACTCAATTAAAGCTAGATTATCACGTTAAAATAATTTCAACACCATGGAAAAGAGCATTACTTACCGTTAAAAAAGGCGATGTTATTGGCGTGGTTCCTCCGTATTTACATTATGATTCAAGGCCTTTTATTTCGTCGTATTCGGTGGCGTTAGGGACCGAATTTGTGGTGACTTATTGTCGTGAAAATGTTGATTTAAAAGCTGCATTAAATTTAGATTTACCGGTTAATAAACCTGTTCATTTAGGAATGAATGCTGGTTATTTACTGCTGGATGAACGTTATAAACAAGCAATTGCACGAGGGCGAATCCAGTTATGGGAAAATAAAAGCACCGCAGCGAATGTAATCAAATTACTTACCAATAAAATAGATTGTTACGTCAACGATAGAAAAGCCACACAATATGAACTAAACAGCATAAATAAAACTTACCCGCAATATAATACGGTTACAGTTATAGAAAAAGATGAGCTTAGTCATAGAACCGCGCACATAGGATTTAGCCGTGAGTTTAGCTATCCATATAAAGACGATTTTATAAAAAGAATGAATAGAGCGTTGCTTGATGTGATGAATGAAACAGGGAAAGTTAAAGAGTGAGTGTTTTGATAGTTATGCGGTTTTTGTACATTGATTAGATTAAATGCATCGTTTATTATTTCGGACTAGTTTTATAAAAAATAACAAAGCCTACATTTTGTTACAAACGCCACGGC
The DNA here is from genome assembly GCF_012952265.1 of Pseudoalteromonas sp. NEC-BIFX-2020_015. Taxonomy (NCBI): domain Bacteria; kingdom Pseudomonadati; phylum Pseudomonadota; class Gammaproteobacteria; order Alteromonadales; family Pseudoalteromonadaceae; genus Pseudoalteromonas; species Pseudoalteromonas sp. NEC-BIFX-2020_015. The sequence continues at coordinate 73,902 of NZ_JABCJL010000002.1, read as the reverse complement.
TAGCGCATTTTAACCCCTTATTCTAGCAGGGTTGAGCGTTAATCATCGCCTAGTTCAGGCATTTTCTTTTTCCTCGCTATACTTGCTGACTTAGTTGTATCTTGTTTAAACAACGCCATCGCTATTTTTCGCATTACAATAAATACGAGTGGACCCTGTTTTTTGCGTATTCTTGATTCATCTTCTCGAAAGTTCATATCTAACATCCAATGCATGCTTTCAACTTGCCAGTGACTGCGTACTGCATTGAGTGATTGTTCCGCATTTGAGTCTAATGAGCTTCCAACGGGTTTCTGTTGTATCTGTGCCTGCCGATTTATCATGAACTTCAGCCGTGACTTTAAGTATGCTCGTTAAGCCTGACCAACGATACGCTTTGCCTAACCAGCTTTTATCAATAAGTAACTGCTGACAAGTTCGTGTTTCGATACGCCCATGACCAGCGCTAATTTCGGTATACTCATCGAAATTGCTCTGCGTTAACCCTTCACGCTCTCGTTTGTGCCACCAAGCTTCAGCTCTTTTTGAATGCCTGAGTGATCCCCTTTAAGCGCAAGAATATGCAGGTTAATATCATGCCTTGATCTGATCACTACTTGCTCTATAAGTTCAATTTATAATGATCTTGCCGTGCCAAAGATATGGGATCAGCTGCTGTTTTTATCGCGTTAGGTTTATTCTCATCGGTGTGGGGATATGCCATTTACAGTTATTCATTTTAATAATGAGCAGTGTTTAAAGAGTAAACCACAAGCAGTGCTATTTTTGACTTAAAACGATGGGCGGTTACTTTAGGGCGTGTTAACCTTTCGTGATTTATTTTACAGCAGTGTGTTTGGAAATTTCAATCCACAAAGGTTAACACGCCCTAATCATTTATAGGTATTCGCGCTTAGTAAATAAACGCTATACTTGATTAAAACACTCGGGTATTAGATAATCCGATCAATGTAGGAATTGAGGGTCTTGGTATGTCAGAAGAATTACCGATTAAGTTTAGCGATGCAGCCGCGGTTCGTGTTAAACAGTTAATTGATGAAGAAGAAAACCCTGAACTAAAACTGCGTGTTTATGTAACCGGCGGTGGTTGTTCTGGTTTCCAGTATGGTTTTACTTTTGATGAAAAAGCAAACCCAGGCGATTTAGAGATCGTAAAAAATGGCGTCACCTTAGTGGTTGATCCAATGAGTATACAGTATTTGGTTGATGGTGTAGTTGATTACACTGAAGGACTTGAAGGCGCACGCTTTTTTGTTTCTAACCCAAATGCAACAACCACCTGCGGGTGTGGCGCTAGTTTCAGCGTTTAAATCGTTATTTGTATACGAAAGCCGCTTAATAGCGGCTTTTTTATTGCTTAAAATCTATAAAAAGTGGTAAACGCAAAGGTTATTATCGTAAAGCCTTAGGTTTTTTATTACACCTAAAAGGAAGCGCTGGGCTGAAAATATTTACTCAGTAGCAAGACTCACAGGCAAAAGTAAATAGTCTGCGTAGGCTGATAAAGTTGTAAATTATAAAGCTTAGTGGCTCAAAATATAAAAACACTGTTATTTTACGGCAAATCAGAACTCGATAAATTGTGCAGCAGCATTTTGAATGATTGAGGTGATTACACTAGCGAAGATTGTTGTGAATAACAATATGATACTAATAGTCACTTATAATGTCTTACGCAGGCGAGGTTTAGACATTAAATAGGCTACTTTACGAATAGAGGTGCAGGGTCTATGCCCTATATTTCTAACGGGAATTACAACTATTTTAGGTTTAATGCTAGGGCGTGTTGACCTTTCGTGATTGATTTTGAAGCAGTATAAATGCCAAACATGCGCTGCCCAAAGGATTCTTCCTAGGGGCGATTGACTCTTTGTTACCTACATGAATGTAGGTAAGCGGCGTGAGCTGGCGCGGAAGCTTTGCTCGATTTTTACTTATTCTCACATGGATGTGAGCCAGTAGAATAACGCAGGAGCAGTTATCGAGCCCGCTAGGTTATAAACCTCGCGCCGCGATTAAATCGCCCCTAGATTGAGCAAATTTCAATCCACAAAGGTCAGCACGCTCTAAAGGTATTACAGATCAATATTGATTTATTTAATAGAACAATCGATTTTGGCACTCCTTCAACATAATAGTCAATACAACGAGCCAGTGCAGTGGCTGTGCAGGATTTAACCTTTGCCACCGTTTTAACCCTTATTTTACTCATTGCTTTTTAATGTTACGCGAGTGTAGTTAAGTGGAAATTGACTAAGTCACTCACTATTTATGGTGAGTGACTTGTATCATTAAAATAAAGAAACTTAATACAAGGGTCGAAAATACTAATATGTATATAAACCCTTTTTTTCCCTGCTTGATTGGGACACCATTTTTGTTAAGAAAAAAGTACCAAATAACGCATAGGATAATAGGTAATAAAAACAGTAAACGAAACATTTCTTGTTCTCCGAGTTAAATATGTATTTTTGTTTGATTTTAAGTTGTTGATTTTTAGTGTTTAAATTTATTATCCTAAAAATAGTTTCATTATATAAATAATTTGTTACATTAAAGAGGAACGAATCATTAAATAGGTCTATTGTTGCTCATTTTGCAACTCATGTATTTCTTGTAATAACTCGTTCCTGTAAAAGGTTCTTTTTTGAAATTAGTTATTTCACATGAGTCTGAATAGTATATAATGTATCCAAGAGTGAGACGGGCAAAATTTCACTTTTAGACTAAATTAATTTTAAATCATCTAGTAGGAGATGTTTTTTATGATGGGTAAAACAGTTTCTTCAGAAGAAAACTCAAGATTGACTAAGTGGCTAAAAAGCAAACGCCATGAGAAAGGTCACACTATGCGTAGCCTGGCACAAGTACTAGGTACTCCGCATTCATTTATTGGTAAAATCGAAAATCAAGAGCGTCGCTTAGATGTAATTGAATTCTTGCGCTATTGTGATGCGTTAGAAGTTGACCCATATGAAGGGTTAGGTTTACTAAAAGAAGATCAGTTATAAAAGCTTAGCGCGTTGTTAAGCTGTTTATAATAGAAGTGCAAGGATGCACAGTATTTGTTTAATCCTTGCCCCATGTCATTTTAATTATCACCAGATCTAAATTTTCGTTCCGCTTTTACTATGATAACTGTTTTCTAATTGATAGAGCTTATGTCTTATTAGGTATAAGAATATTAATGATGGTAGTACCATCAACGCCGTTAGAATAAAGAATAACGACCAATTTCCACCTAACCAATCATCAATCACTACACCACTGTAACTTGAAAGTAAGGTGCGCCCTAAATTCCCCAATGATGCTAATAATGCATAGTGAGTGGCACTAAATGCACGATCGCATAGCATAGATATAAACGCCACCATAGCGACTAGCGACCATGCTTGAGTGAAGCCATCAACAATAATAGCCATCGCATATAAGTGCTCTTGTGGGCCTGCTAGTGCGATCCATGAGAACATGAGGTTAGACGCTGCCATTGCAACACCACTAATAAATAAGCCTTTTACGATCCCGTATTTATGGTTAAAAATACTGCCTAAAAACGCAAAAACAATTGTAATTAAGCCTGTTCCTAATTTTGAGTAGTTTGCTATTTGTGTATTAGAAAAACCAACTTCTTTATAAAACACGATCGACATACGCGCTAAAAATGCTTCACCAATTTTAAATAAGAAGATAAAAGCAAGTAAGGCGAGCGCTGTTTTTACGCCATTGCGTGCAAAGAAGGTTTTAAATGGGTCGATCACAGTGACAGCCAACCATGCAAATATTTTTGACATATGGTTGTCGTGAGTGGATGCCAGTTTTGCTTGATAAATGCGTTCAAGCTCAGCGTGTACTGCTTCGCGGTTCGATTTCGGCTCTTTAGCCCAAAAAACACAACTCATAAGTAGCAACATTAACCCTGCTAAAAAGTAATAGACTTGTGGCCAGCCAATATTTGGCATATCAGCCATATAAAATGGAATTGCACCGAGTAGTGCATAACCACTCCACCATCCTGAGGTTGCCATAGCCGCAGCCGCAGTTGCTTTATGGCTTTCGTTTTCATCGAGGGTATCTATACGAAAAGCATCAATAGCGATATCTTGAGTGGCAGAAGCAATGGCAATGAGTAAACATAAAGCTGCAGCGATACCTAAATGCGCCGTAATATCGAGTCCTGCGAGCAAGATGACGCCAAGTAAAATAAAACACTGGCAAAATAAGATCCAACTGCGTCGTTGACCGAGCCAGTTATAAAGTAGAGGAAGTTTGACTCTATCGACCAAAGGGGACCATAAAAAGTTAATACTGTATGCGCCAAACACTATACCAAATAGACCGATCATACTTCTGCTAAGGCCCTCATCTTTGAGCCATGCTGACATAACAGAGCCGATGAGAACCCATGGAAAGCCGCTACTCATACCAAAAATGAATACGTTGATCAGACGTTTGTCTTTAAAGTAAGAAAAATATTCAGAAATAGATAAGTTGCTTTTCATAACGCCTTCATTGGCAAAGTTGTAGGGGCAGTGAGCCCCATGATTAAGTATTACAGAGGAGTGGGCTCTAATACGGCAATATTTAAAATAATAATTGGCTCTTTAGGTACAAAATCATAACCAATTTTTTCATTAAAACCGGTTTCAACTTGCATAATTTTATCGAGTGTTTCGTATCCATCCATCACCATGCCAAATACTGAAAAACCCCATTCTCTACCAGGGTTTAAATGATCATTATCATCCATATTGAAAAAGAACTGACGAGTCCCTGAGTGTGGCTGACGATCTTGATAAGCCATAGCAATGCTGTACATATCGTTTTTTGAACCGTTACCGCTTTCGTTAAAAATTGGCTCACCTTCATAAACGCCATCGTACTCTTTATCGTAGCCACCGCCTTGTATTACAAAGTCACGTTCGTTTTCAACGTCACGTTCTACTCGGTGGAATACAGTGCCTTTATAGCTGCCGTCCATTACATAGGTGAGAAAGTTATTAACTGTAATTGGCGCTTTTGAGCGATCCATTTCAATAATTACTTTTCCCATTGTGGTCGTGATTTCCACGCGTGGAAACATATTATCTTTTTGCACAAAACGTCCCTCAGTCGCAGCAATGGGGTTTTGACTAAACACTAATAATGCACATAATAAAAATAGACGTTTCATACTTAACCTTCTAAAAATGCGAGTAATTCAGGATCTGATACCATGCGTGTTATTAACTGCACAGTCAACTTATTGAGCTGACCTTCAACTTTAGCTCTGTCGTGACTTAGTGGGCCATCAAAATTGGCTGTACCGCGGTAAACTTTACTAAAATTACTATCGCTACGAATAACTCGCACGCCTAATTCAACTTTTGCATTGCTAGTGTGAGAAACCATTTTTTCGCTCACAACGGCTTGCAGGGTATGAATATCCACTTCAAAACGCGTGGTTGCAAGGTTCGAAATGCTGGCACCATTACGACTTAATGCGCTATCTAAGGCACTTTTTAATGATGCAGTCAGCCCTGGGCTGGCAATAGTTTGAGTTTTGTCTGATTTGATTAACTTTAAGGTGGCTGGATCGCCACGTAAATCAATCACACTGGTGCTCACGCTATTATTTATTGAGCTTAATTTCCCCCCTTGATAGACCGGGTTTAAGATCATCTGGTTAGGTTGACTACTACAGGCCGACAGTGCTAATAAAGCAAAGCAAGGCAAAATGTATTTCATCACTTTTATAACATTCCATCATTTTTGGTTGCACTTAATACGACAAACTTTTTATTTGAACCGAGCAACTGACAATTACCAAACATGCGATTTAGTTTATCGTGATAGTCTAAATGGCGATTACCAATAATGCGTAATTCACCGCCATTTTTTAACGTATCCTTGGCTTGTTTAAACATTTGCCATGCGATGTGATCGGTAACCGCTTGCGCTTGATGAAAAGGCGGATTACATAGCACGATATCAACACTTTCACGTTCAAAACCAGTTAAGCAATCGTTTTCGATGAATGCACATTGTTCAAACTTGTTTTCCATATTTAGCTCAACGGTTAAGCGTGCTGATTCAACAGCCATATATGACTCATCAACAAACGTGACTTCTGCATTAGGGCAGCGTGATAAAGTCATTAAACCAACAACACCGTTACCACAGCCCAAATCAATAATACGTTTAGCTTTATTGGTTTGCGGTAAGTAATCAAAAAAGAATCTTGCACCAATATCCAGCGAGTCACGAGAGAACACATTCGCATGATTACTAATGGTAAAATCAGTTCCCTCAAGAGGCCAGCTCACAGGGAAGTCAGCAGGCTTATAACCGCCTTGTGCTTGGCTAATTACCAAACGTGATTTTTTCACAGCTAAACTGGTTTTTGTTTCACCAATAAATTGTTCAAATGCTTTAATGGTCGAGTTATGTACGTCTTTCGTTTTAGCTGCACCAATAACCGGTGTTCCTGGTGCAAGCACTTCACTGAGTTCTGATAGCTGGTATTGTAAAAAAGCTAATGTGCGCGGCACTTTTAAAATAACTAAGTCAACTTGTTCAGGCAAAGCAGATAAACTATCTAGTTGGCTAAATGTTGTGCTTGGAATTTTATTTTCTGCTAAATTATATGCGGCTGCTTGGTGACTAATATAAGAGTCGTTTACTGAACAAACTGTTAACTGTTGTTTGCTAAAATAACAAGATAACGCGCCAAAGCTATCATTTAGGATCAGCAAAGATCGACAATCAGGATAATGCTCCGTAACATAGTCAATTAGGTACTCATCAGCAGAATCCCAAGCTTGTAAGCTGCGATTTTTTTGATCGAGAGGAAAACGTTCAAGAGTAAATTTTTTATCGCCGAACTGTGCTTGCGTGGTCATAATAGTTAGTGATCAGTAATCAAATGATAGGTAAATTCTAACATGCAACGGCCAAACGCCAACCCCCAACAGTTACCAAATGGCTTTTCTTATCAAAGAATGACGCTGAGTGCGCAAAAAAGTCTCAATTTATTCTATCATTTACAGCAAAATTTACCTTGGCAACAACCCAGTACAACAGTATATGGACGAACAGGCCCAATACCGCGCTTACAATGCTTTATCAGTGATAATGAGATTGAATATGGGTACTCACACAGTAAATTAATTATCGAGCCTTGGCCTTTTATTTTATTAGCTATGCGAGAACGTTTAGAGCGTCATTTAAAGCAGCCTTTAAATTCATTACTTGTTAATTATTACCGCGATGGTTGCGATACGATGGGCTGGCACAGTGATGACGAAATTGAACTAGGCCCAAAGCCAATAATCGTTTGTGTTTCACTTGGCGCCGAGCGGGTGCTAAAGCTAAAGCATAAAGCGACAAATAAAGTAACTGACTTAAAGTTACACAGCGGCAGTACTTTAATAATGCATGGCGATAGTCAGCGTGATTACCAACACGCCATACCAAAACAAACAACCTTAGCTCACCCCCGTATAAGTTTGACTTTTAGATACATTTTACCAACGCCTAGCTAGCCAATTTATAGGCTTACTTGTTATAGTGAACCTATAAACATGTTTTTAAGTGACTAATTATGTCAATGCAACAGCAAATTGAAACCAAACTAGCAGATGCGATTGCTTGCAAGCATCTAAATGTAGTGAACGAAAGCCACATGCATAGTCGTGGTACTGACTCTCATTTTAAAGTTATAGTAGTCAGTGAAGAGTTTAGCGGTAAGCGTTTGCTGCAACGTCATCGTCAAATTAATGAGATTTTAAAAGATGAGTTGGCTAATCATATTCACGCATTGGCAATTCATACATTTACACCGACAGAATTTAGTGAACATAACGGCCAAGTTGCTGACTCGCCAAATTGTTTAGGTGGATCAAAATTAGATTAACGGCCAGGTCTGAGAGTAACTATTACTGATCAGACCTGTATTTTTACAATTAGCCTTTAAACTAGCGCTAATTTTTATTGAGATAGATATAGGATGATCAATGGTCATTAAGCCTAAAATTCGCGGTTTCATCTGTACTAACGCCCACCCAGTAGGTTGTGCAGAGCACGTACAAGAACAAATTAACTATGTAAAACAGCAAGGCGCATTAAAAAATGCACCTAAAAATGTGTTAGTTATCGGTGCGTCAACAGGCTATGGCCTTGCATCTCGTATTACTGCTGCATTTGGTGGCGGTGCTAAAACATTAGGTATCTTCTTCGAAAAAGAAGGCACAGAGCGTAAAACAGGTTCAGCTGGTTGGTATAACACCGCTGCATTTCAAGCGGCAGCTGACGCTGAAGGCTTATGGTCTAAAAATATTAATGGCGATGCGTTTTCAAACGAAATCAAACAAAAAGCGATTGATACAATTAAAGCTGATTTAGGTAAAGTTGATCTAATTATCTATAGTCTTGCATCTCCTCGTCGCACAGATCCAAATACAGGTGAAGTGTATTCTTCAACACTTAAGCCAATTGGGAATGCAGTTACGACCAAAAACTTAAATACATCAAAACGTGAAATTGACGACATTACAGTCGAGGCCGCAAATCAAGATGATATCGACAACACGATTAAAGTGATGGGTGGCGAAGATTGGGAAATGTGGATAGAAGCACTTAAAGAAGCTGACGTTTTAGCTGATAACTTTAAAACCAGTGCTTATACATACATCGGTAAAGAATTAACGTGGCCAATATATGGTCATGCGACAATTGGTAAAGCGAAAGAAGATCTAGATCGCGCAACAGTTGCTATTAAAGAGTCAACCAAAGCATTAAATGGCGAAGCATACGTATCATCATTAAATGCGGTAGTAACGCAAGCAAGTTCTGCTATTCCTATTATGCCGCTTTATATCTCTGCTTTATTTAAAGTAATGAAAGCGGATGGAACATATGAAGGCACGATTGAACAAATTCACGCATTGTTCACTGAAAATTTATATGGCGAGTCACCACGTTTTGATGACGGTGGTCATTTATTCCAAAACTACAAAGAGTTGGAAGATGATGTTCAAGCCCGAATTCAAACAGTATGGGATTGCGTAACAACAGAAACAATTGACGAATTAACTGATTACGTGGGGTACCACAATGAGTTTTTACGTTTATTCGGTTTTGGTATCGACACAGTTGATTACGAGCAAGATGTAGATTCAATAGCACCAATCGCAAACATGATAGATTGATCAATAATCATGAATAGAAAAGTCGCTTAGGCGACTTTTTTTGTCTTTAAGTTTTAATTTTTGATTAATTGCTGTTTAATTTTCATCCTACCTCGCAAGCAATAGCACTTTGGTCTATATTGAATTTTATTCAAATGCATCTATTGAGCTAAATAAGCGCTCCTGTCGTATAAATTTCATATTTAGACTCGCATAGTGACCCTGATTGATGTTAAAATTCGGGCAATATATGTGAGAAGTTTTTTACTGCGTTGCTTGTCTTGTAATTTGACAGGTGGTTCTTTGTTATCTTGAATTTAGCTTGAGATTACTAAAAGAAGCGACGTGGTTGGTTCGATTTTTCAGTTTCTTTCCGTTAATGTAGTGCAAGTGCGTATGATCAACATAAAAAAAGGTCTGGACTTACCCATAGAGGGCGCACCTCAGCAAGTTATTCATGATGGTTCTACCGTCAAACGTGTAGCTGTGCTAGGTGAAGAGTTTATTGGTATGCGTCCAACCATGCATGTTCGTGTGGATGACCAAGTTAAAAAAGGCCAGGTACTTTTTGAAGATAAAAAGAACCCAGGTGTATTATTTACTGCCCCAGCTTCTGGTACAGTAAAAGAAATTAATCGTGGTGCAAAACGTGTGCTGCAATCTGTCGTTATCGAAGTAAACGCCAGTGAGCAAATCACCTTTGACTCTTTTTCGGCTGAGCAGCTTTCGAGCCTCGATCGTGAAAAAGCCAAAGAAGTACTTATCCAGTCTGGTCAATGGACAGCACTACGTGCTCGCCCATTCAGCAAAGTTGCCGCTGTGGATGCAAATCCTAGCTCTATCTTTGTTACTGCAATAGACACTAACCCTTTAGCTGCAGATCCTGCGGTTATTATTGCTGAGCATGTGCAAGCATTCGAAGCAGGTTTAGCTGTTGTATCGCGTTTGACCGATGGTAAAGTATTTGTTTGTAAACAAGCAGGTAGCCAAGTACCTAGTTCATCAATTCCTCAAGTAGAAGTACATGAGTTTGGTGGCGTACATCCGGCTGGCCTTGTTGGCACACATATCCATCACTTAGACGCTGTTTCTGCTAGCAAACAAGTTTGGCATATTGGTTACCAAGACGTTATCGCCTTTGGTAATTTATTCCTTACTGGTGAAATCTTCACAGATCGTGTTGTTTCGCTTGCTGGTCCGCGTGTTAAAAACCCACGTTTAGTGAAAACTCAATTGGGTGCAGCATTAGATGATTTAGTTGCTGGCGAATTAGAAGATGGTGATAACCGTGTTATTTCTGGTTCGGTATTAGCGGGTGCTACTTCTGCTGGTCCGCAAGCATTCTTAGGTCGCTACCATGTTCAAGTATCTGTATTACTTGAAGGTCGTGAGAAAGAGTTGTTTGGCTGGATCCGTCCAGGTAGTGATAAATTCTCTGTGACACGTACTTTCTTATCACACCTTACGCCGAGTCGTTTGTTCAAAATGACAACGTCAACAGGTGGTTCAAAGCGCGCCATGGTTCCACTTGGTAACTATGAGCGAGTTATGCCTTTAGATATTCTACCTACGCTATTATTACGTGATTTAATTGCACGTGATTTAGATGGTGCAATTTCTTTGGGTGCGCTTGAACTTGATGAAGAAGATTTAGCGTTATGTACCTTCGTTTGTCCAGGCAAATACGAGTATGGTTCAATCCTACGCGATTGCTTGACTACGATCGAGAAGGAAGGCTAAGAGATGGGTTTAAAGAAATTTCTAGAAGATATCGAGCCGCATTTTGAAGCCGGTGGTAAACATGAAAAATTCTATGCGCTGTATGAAGCAGCTGCAACTATTTTTTATACCCCGGGTTACGTAAATAAAGGCGCGACACACGTTCGTGACAACATCGACCTAAAACGCATGATGATTTTAGTGTGGATGGCGACGTTCCCTGCAATGTTTTTTGGTATGTTCAATATCGGTCATCAGGCCGCTGGTGCATTAGCACAAGGTTTTGAGCTAGCAAATACTTGGCAAGTTGGCCTGTTCCAGATGTTTGGTGGTGAATTAACCGCTGCTTCCGGCTGGGGCGCTAAAATGTTTTACGGAGCCTGTTTCTTCCTACCTATTTACGCAGTAACATTTGCTGTAGGTGGTTTTTGGGAAGTTATATTTGCTTCAGTGCGTAAGCATGAAGTTAACGAAGGTTTCTTCGTAACCTCTGTTTTATTTGCACTTATCTTGCCTGCAACCATTCCTTTGTGGCAAGTTGCACTAGGTATTACATTCGGTGTAGTAATCGCTAAAGAAATTTTTGGTGGTACTGGTCGTAACTTCTTAAATCCTGCATTAGCTGGCCGTGCGTTTTTATTCTTCGCATACCCTGCACAAATCTCAGGTGACACAGTATGGACAGCAGTAGACTCGTTCTCTGGTGCAACTATGCTAGGTCAAGCGTTTGTTGGTTCTCTTGATTACAGCAACATAGCTCTTTGGTGGGATGCGTTCTACGGTTTCATTCAAGGTTCAGTCGGTGAAACATCTACCCTTGCAGTGATGATTGGTGGCTTGTTCTTAATCTACGTTCGAATTGCTTCTTGGCGCATTGTGCTAGGTGTATTCTTGGGTATGGTTGCAACAGCATTCTTATTAAATGCAGTTGGATCTGACACTAACCCTGTATTTGCAATGCCTTGGCATTGGCACTTTGTGCTTGGTGGTTTTGCTTTTGGTATGTTCTTTATGGCGACAGACCCAGTGTCAGCGGCATTTACAGATAAAGCAAAATTTGCGTATGGCGCACTAATTGGCGTAATGGTTGTAATGATCCGTGTAATTAACCCTGCATTCCCAGAGGGTATGATGCTAGCAATCTTATTTGCTAACTTATTTGCACCATTATTCGATCACTTCGTAGTGCAGGCTAATATCAAGCGGAGGTTGGCACGTAATGTCTAGTAATAACGAATCAATCGGCAAAACGCTATCTGTTGTTGTAGCACTATGTTTAGTGTGTGCAATCATTGTATCGTTTGCTTCAGTTCAGCTTCGCCCATTGCAGCAAGCTAACAAAACGCAGGATATTCAAAAGAATATCTTAGCAGCAGCGGGTATCGATGCTGTTGAAAATATCTCTGATACTTTCAATGCAAAAATCGAAGCGCGTGTTGTTAATATGAAAACTGGTGAGTTTGTTGACACTGACCCAAATACTTTTGATTTCGAGAAAAGTAAATTTGACCAAAAAATTAGTTTTGCACTAAAAGCAAACGGTATCAAAGATATCGCAGGCATTCAGCGTATGACTACAGAGTCACCAGTTTACATTTCTAAAAAAGCTGACGGTTCAACTGATGCAATCATTTTACCTATCCAAGGCTATGGTCTTTGGGGTGTTATGTATGGCTTTGTTGCACTTGAAAGCGATGGCGAAACAGTTAAAGATATTAACTTTTATAAGCATAATGAAACACCTGGCCTGGGTGGGGAAATTCAAAACCCACAATGGACTGCTTCATTTCAAGGTAAAGCATTACCCGTTGATATAGTAAAAAGCGGTGCTAAAAATGAACATCAAATTGATGGTCTATCAGGTGCAACTTTAACCTCAAACGGTGTTGATCATGCAATTGACTTCTGGACTGGTGAAAACGGCTTTGGCCCTTTCCTAGCGAGAGTACGTGAAGGAGCATTGAAATAATGGCTGATACAAAAGAAATGAAATCGGTTCTGTTTGGTCCGGTCTTTGCTAATAACCCGATTGCGCTCCAAGTTCTCGGTGTTTGTTCTGCGCTTGCGGTAACATCTAGCTTAAAAAATGCATTAATCATGTCAATTGCATTGACCTTGGTAACGGCTTTTTCAAGTTTATTTATCTCAATGATCCGTAACCAGATCCCGTCATCTGTACGTATCATCGTGCAAATGACTATTATTGCGTCATTGGTAATTGTTGTTGACCAAGTACTACAAGCGTTCTCTTATGCTACGGCAAAAGAGCTATCTGTATTCGTTGGCCTAATCATTACTAACTGTATCGTAATGGGTCGTGCTGAAGCATACGCGATGAAGTCGCCGCCACTTATGTCGTTCCTTGATGGTATCGGTAATGGTTTAGGCTACTCAGTTGTGCTACTGACAGTTGGCTTTATTCGTGAGCTATTTGGTAAAGGTACATTGTTTGGTGCTGAAATCATCCCTCTTGTACAAGATGGTGGTTGGTATCAACCTATGGGTCTATTGATTTTACCGCCTAGTGCATTCTTCATCATTGGTTTATTCATTTGGGTACTTCGTACTTATAAGAAAGACCAAGTAGAAGCGAAAGGGTAAGGGGCAGACTGTGGAACATTATATAAGTTTATTCGTAAAAGCCGTTTTCATTGAAAACTTAGCTTTAGCCTTCTTCCTAGGTATGTGTACTTTCCTTGCAGTATCAAAGAAAGTAACAACGTCTATCGGCCTAGGTGTAGCAGTTATCGTGGTACTGGGTATCTCAGTACCAGTTAATAACTTGGTTTATCATGCAGTTCTGGCACCTGGTGCACTTGAGTGGCTTGGTTACCCAGAAGCGGATCTTAGCTTCTTACGTTTCTTGACATTCATTGGTGTTATTGCAGCACTAGTACAAATTCTTGAAATGGCATTAGATAAGTTCTTCCCAGCACTTTATAACGCGTTAGGTATCTTCCTACCATTGATCACAGTTAACTGTGCAATCTTTGGTGCAGTATCTTTCATGGTTGAACGTAACTATAACTTCACTGAATCAGTGGTGTATGGTATCGGTTCTGGTGTGGGTTGGGCGCTGGCAATTACTTTACTTGCTGGTATCCGTGAGAAAATGAAATATTCAGACGTGCCAGACGGCCTACGTGGTTTAGGTATTACCTTTATCACTGTTGGTTTAATGGGTCTTGGCTTTATGTCATTCTCTGGTATTTCACTTTAATAGGTAGCGAGGATAAATCATGAGTTATGAGATTTTCTTAGGCGTTGGTGTTTTCATCGCTATCGTTGTACTGCTAGTTTTAGTCATCATTGGTGCTAAATCTAAGTTAGTTGCAAGCGGTGACATCATCATCGGCGTAAATGGCGATCCAGAGAAAGCCATTACAACATCAGCAGGTAGTAAGCTATTAGGTGCACTATCTGAGTCAGGTATTTTCGTATCATCTGCATGTGGTGGCGGTGGCTCTTGTGGTCAGTGTCGTGTACACATTCACTCTGGTGGCGGCGATATCTTACCAACTGAACTTGATCACATATCTAAAGGTGAAGCCCGTGAAGGCTGTCGTTTAGCGTGTCAGGTAAATGTTAAAAACGACATGGAAATTGAACTTGAAGAGTCAATTTTCGGTGTTAAAAAATGGGATTGTGAAGTTATCTCTAACGATAACAAAGCAACGTTCATTAAAGAGCTTAAACTACAAATACCTGATGGCGAGTCAGTACCGTTTCGTGCCGGTGGTTATATTCAAATTGAAGCCCCTGCACATCACGTTAAATATGCTGATTTCGATGTACCTGAAGAGTACCGTGGCGATTGGAACCATTTTGGTTTCTTCAAGCTGGAGTCTAAAGTAGACGAAGAAACAATTCGTGCTTACTCAATGGCTAACTACCCAGAAGAAGAAGGCATCATCATGCTTAACGTGCGTATCGCTGCGCCGCCTCCAAGGGACTTAAGCTTACCTTGTGGTAAAATGTCATCGTACATTTGGTCACTTAAAGAAGGTGATAAAGTAACTATCTCTGGTCCATTTGGTGAGTTCTTTGCAAAAGATACTGACGCTGAAATGGTATTTGTTGGTGGTGGTGCTGGTATGGCGCCTATGCGTTCACATATCTTTGACCAACTTAAACGTTTGAACTCTAAGCGTAAGATGAGTTTCTGGTATGGTGCACGTTCTAGACGTGAAATGTTCTACGTTGAAGATTTTGACGGCTTAGCCGCTGAAAACCCTAACTTTGTATGGCATACAGCGCTTTCAGATCCACAACCAGAAGATAACTGGGAAGGCTATACTGGCTTTATCCATAACGTGTTATTTGAGAACTATCTTAAAGAACATGAAGCGCCGGAAGATTGTGAGTTCTACATGTGTGGTCCTCCAATGATGAACGCTGCTGTTATCACTATGTTGAAAGACTTAGGTGTTGAAGACGAAAATATCTTATTAGATGATTTCGGTGGCTAACACCCATATCAAAACAATTTAGTTTTGGTTAGAATATCAGCCTCGTAGTAACTAATGCTACGGGGCTTTTTTATATTTAAAATTTAACCTGAGTAGGCTGCTATGAATAGAGTTTTTCACCCGCAGGCATTAATTGCCTTATTTTTTCTTACTCTCACTTTACTCATATCTGGTTGTGGTAAAAATGAGCCGCAAGAGTTATACCTTGAAGGTAAAACGATGGGCACAACTTATCACATTAAAGTATTTGCCGAGCAAGAAAAACTAGCCTCGCTTAACTTGTTGCCTGAAGTAACACAGTTATTGAAAGACATTAATTTATCCATGTCTACGTACATTAAAGACTCTGAAATAAATCAATTTAACCGTTTACCAGCAGGCGAAGTAATGCCTATCAGTAGTGACTTTAGAGCTGTAGTCAGTGAATCAATTCGCTTAGGGAAATCAACTAAAACCCTTGATGTGACTATGGGACCATTAATTGATTTATGGGGTTTTGGCCCTGATAAAAAGCCCACTAAGCGACCAACTAATGAAGCACTGTTAGCAATGATTGCTAAAATTGGTGTTGATAAGTTGATATTAACAGATCAAGGTTTAGCTAAATCAGTCGATGGCTTAGCGCTATCATTTTCTGCCACGGCAAAAGGCTATGGTATTGATAAGGTAGCAGAACTACTTGAGAGTCATGGCTTAACGAACTACATGGTTGAAATTGGCGGTGAGCTTAGAGTTTCAGGTAAAAAACCTAGTGATAAAGAATGGCGTATCGCTATTGAACAGCCAGATACAGAGCTAGGTGTGCGTAAAGCGCATCGTATTTTAGCCCCCAAAAATAATGGTATGGCAACTTCTGGCGATTATCGTATTTTTTACGAAATGGAGGGAGTGACTTACAGCCATTTAATCGATCCAGTAACGGGTATGCCAAGTCGTCATGATCTTGTCTCTGTGACCGTTTTACACCCATCAGCAATGACCGCAGATGGCCTTGCAACAGCATTGACTGTAATGGGGATGGAAAAAGCAAAAGCGTATGCACAGGAGCATGGTTTACCCGTTTATCTGATTGCTAAATCAGAAGATGGTTTAGTCACTTATTCTAGCCCTGCATTTAAACCCTATTTGTAGCGCGGTTTAAATCAGTTTATAATACAGTCAGCCCAGCAACTTGTTGGGTATTATTTTATTGCTGATCAATAGGGGCTAAGCAATGTCACTTTTTCTTCTTACTTTTGGTTTACTACTTTTAATCGTCGCTGCGATGGCTGTGGGTATGGTAGTACAAAAGAAATCTATGGCCAGTAGTTGTGGCGGTCTTGGCTCTGTAGGCATTGATAAAGCCTGTGATTGCGATGACCCATGTGACAAACGTAAAAAGCGTATGGCAAAAGAGCAAGTTTGGAAAGAAAACCAAATATTATAAGCTGTGGCAGATAAAACTACAGATTTAAAAACGCCTTTAAAAGGCGTTTTTTGTTTTACTTGCACATTTAACGACCACACCTCAATCAATATCTAAATCGCTTTTAAATCCAATGACACTCGCACCTTCAGGTAACTTGGGTATCTACGAGTACATCAACTTACCGTTTTAAAACCTGATTAAAGCGAGTATCAATATGTTTTTATCAAATTAGCAATACTTACTTTATTGATTAATATTAGGCTATTTTTTATTTCTTCTCTAATTATCGTAGCCTTATTTTGACTTAGCTTAAAATTACCTTTCCAGCTTGTTGGTTCAAACTCAATAAAGCTAAGCTCTTGATACATAGTATTACGATGTTGTTGTGGTACATCATTAAGCTGCCATATCGGGTTTTCATTCGGTGTAAATTCTTGCTCAAAGTGAGTAGTAAGCCGTTCCATTATTGACTCTTTTTGACTAAGCTTCTGAATGATATGCACATTGGCTGTGACTAAAACAGAGGAATATAACCAGCTTGGTAGTGTTTTATTCTTTGAATATGAGGGGGATAAATAGCAGTCATCACCTGTGAACAGTAAATTCACAGGTTGACCATCAAGCAATGAAAGAGGGTTATATTTAGCTACATGGCCGATAAAAATCTCCCGTGCTGAGTCAAAGAGTAAGGGGACGCGACATATATCATTGAGCTGATTTTGTGTATTTGGCATTAAAATAGTCGCCAGCGGATAGCAATTTACTAACTGTTGCAATTGCTTACTATCATGTTGTTGAAAATGCCTCGCTGGGTACATTATAGCTTTCCTTCTAACTGCGATCTTATTGCCGGCCATTGCTCATCAATAATACTGAACTGGGCGGTGTTTCGATATGAGCCATCAGCAAGTAATCTGTCTTTATAACTAATGCCTTCAAAGCGGGCGCCAAGGCGTGCAATAGCATTACGCGATTTTTGGTTTTGTTCATGGGTATTAAAAGCAATACGCGCTAAGCCTAATTCATCGAACGCATATTGCAGTAGCAAGTATTTTGCGTGGCTGTTTACGAAGCTGCGCTGCCAAGGGAGACCTATAAATGTGTGACCAATCTCGGCGCTGCGATTTTGTTTATCCAATCTAAATAAGCGTGTAGTGCCAAGCACTTGGCTACTTGCTTTATCCACGATGGCGTAGACAATTTGTTGCTCAGCATTAAATTGTGCCGTATTGATAAACCAATCAGTGAGCGTTGCACGTGTTTGGGTGTAATTCATTAAAACCCAACGCCATATTTGTGGCTCTTGGCCTGCTTGATACAGCCCCTCAAGGTGGTCTTGTGTCAGTGGCTGTAAAGCCAGTTTATTGGTTTGATGAATGTGTTTTGTAAACATGATAAGGCCTATACTTTGCTATTTATGAATAACAAAGGTACGCTGCATTGGTTAGTAATAAACAACCAGTTTTATCTTTTTAACTAGACCAGTTTGGGGTGGCAGGAACTAAAATGCAGCCATTAGATATTCAATTTCATGAGTCACAGCCCGCTAAATATTTGCAACTAGCCAGCGCACTACGCAGTGCCATAATGCAAGGCAAGTTTGCACCAGGAGTAAAGCTCAGCTCAGCGCGTGCCATGGCTAACACTTATCAGCTCAATCGCCATACCGTGATGAATGCATTGCAATTGTTAGTTGCTGAGGGGTGGCTAATATCAAATGAGCGCTCAGGGTATCGGGTGACAGATAGTTTACCTATTCAAAGCAGCATTGGCGTAAAAACTGCACCCGCCTTGCAGTCTACACCTTATCAATTCGCTAACACACTTGAAGTGCCTAGCGTTGGTATGGATTTAAATGCTTATAAATATAATTTTGCAGGGGGGCTACCTGACTTAGCAAGTTTCCCTCAAAAAGAGTTTAAACGTGCAATTAGCCATGTGTGTGATCATATCGACATTAGTAAATTACACTATGGAGAAGTAAGCGGTTGCGCTGAACTAAAAGTACAGATTAAAGAATATTTACATAAAACACGTAACTTAGATACGGACGATATTCTGATCTGTAATGGCTCACAAGAGGCATTATTTTTAATCGCTAAAGCATTTATAGCAAAGGGCGATAATATTGCTGTTGAAACGCTAGGATACCCACCAGCAAGAAAGGCATTTGCTGCATGTGGCGCTCAATTGGTCGATATAAAGCAAGACGATGAAGGCTTATGTGTCGATGATTTAAAAGCCCAGCTTATGCGATTCCCAATAAAGATGCTGTACTTAACACCGTTGCATCAGTACCCGACCACAGTGACTTTATCGCCAACACGGCGCTTACAGATTTATCAGTTGTGTTATTCCCATAATGTGATGATCATTGAAGATGATTACGACCATGAATTTCACTATCGCTGTCAGCCATTACAACCTATGGCTGCGGATGACCCTGCCGGCATTATTATTTACGTATCGACGTTTTCAAAAATTATGTTCTCAGCAGCGCGTATTGGCTATATCTGCGCAGCCCCTGAAGTGATAGCGCAATTAACCGCCTGGAAGCAGCTGATGAATCATAAGAACGATGTAATTATGCAATTAGCAGTAGCACATTGGATGAAAGAGGGCGGCTTTGAGCGCCATTTAAAGCGCATGACTAAACTGTATAAGCAACGCTATGAAGCGATGGATAGCTACTTAATGCAGCTTCAAGCACAAGGTTATCCTATTGAGTACATAAAACCAGACGGTGGTATGGCTATTTGGGTTAATTTTAATAAAAATACGCGCGATTTAAAAACTGAATTAGCAAAGCAATGCGTATATATACAAACCGAGAGGGAGTTTTATTTTGCCAACTCAGTACGTAGCTTAAAGCCTGCAAATCTTAGCTATATTCGACTTGGCTTTGCTGGGCAATCGAATGAAAGTATGCAGCTAGGCCTATCACTTATTATACAACAGACCTATAAGCGCTAAAATGTTTTAACAGTCCCGGCAGTAGTCCATGCTCTACATTAAGGCAACAGCAGCTATTTGATTACAACTAAGGTTACATAACAGCTGTCATTTTTTGTTGCTATGATAATTTAAAATCATGCGTTATTTTTTGCAATTGTTTGCTGAGTTGATCCAGCTCTATACTCGCAGCAGATACTTGATCAGCTCCTACCGCGTTATCAATAGCAGCTTGTTTTATCGAGTCAATGTTATGGGTTATCTCTTCAGACATACTGCTTTGTTCATGCGCTGCTGTTGCAATGATTTCAGCTCGACGAGCTATATAGTCTATTTGTTCAACACTCTGTTTTAATAACTCAGCACTGTGATTTGCTGTTGTAATCGTTGATTCTGTGGCATCTATAGATTTATGTATTTCAACAACGGCTTGTTGTGTACCTGCTTGCAGTAATTCAATCATGTTTTCTATATCGGCTGTTGAATTCTGTGTTTTTTTAGCTAGCTGTCTAACTTCATCAGCAACAACGGCAAAACCTCGACCATGCTCTCCTGCTCTAGCTGCTTCAATGGCTGCATTAAGTGCTAAAAGGTTTGTTTGGTCTGCGACAGAACGGATAACCTCAAGTACTTTATTAATCGTTTGTGCGTTACCCTCGACGCGTTTGATCACTACTTCCGTATTATTTATTGTATGCTCAAGTGAACTCATTTTTACAATTGTTTGTTGTAAATGAACATCTGCAGAGTATGTTGTTTCTTTAGCTTTAATACTTAAATCAGCCACAGCGCGAGCATTTTCAGATACTTCTTCAATAGATGCGTTTGTTTGTGAAATAGCATTGGCAACATGTTCAATGCTTGCATGTTGTTCTTGTAAGCTTGCATTTGATTGAGTACTTGCAGTACTCGTTTGCGCTGCGGTGGATGCAAGTCTGTCAGTTGCTTGGGATATTGTGCTTATTGTTTGGTGCAAATAGGTATTCATTTTCGCCATAGCACCGTATACACCAATCTTAGGAGTATCTAAATCAAACACCTGACTTAGATCACCGCTTGCGATGCGTTTACTGATTATCTGCATTTGTGCAGGCTCACCACCGAGGGGTTTAATAATAGAGCGAGTAATACTCAGTGCGGCAATAATTACGACAGCAAAGGAAAGTAGGGCAATGGTGCTTATTATCCAATATAAAGAATAAATAGGAGCGAATGCTTCAGCTTCATCTATTTCGGCAAGTAGAGCCCAATTTAATCGCTCAAATTTAAATGGTTTAAAAGCGGACAGAACAGGGTTACCGTTATAATCCATAATCATTTGCGTGTTTGTATGGCCTTGAAGGGCATTATGAACTGCAACGGTATCTACGCCATTATTTTTTACGTTACCGGCAAAGCTAGCAACAACAGAGTGGCCTATTGGATCTAGGTAAGAGTCTGAACGCATTAATAAATCGTCACCGACTAAGTATGACTCGCCTGTTTGCCCCATTCCATCACGTGTTTGCATAATATTATTAATTGCGTCAATGGATAGTTGCAGTGCAATAACAGCAACGACTTCGCCATTAATTATAACCGGTTGACCAATAAATGCCGCAGGCTCATCGTTACTCGGTGCATATTTTGAAAAATCAATTATTTCAAATGAGCGAGTTCTTAAAGTTTTGTTGAAAAGTGTTGCTAGGCCTGAAGTTTTATATGGCCCAGTTGTAAGACTAGTTAAATAATCAGCCTCCTTTGTTACTGTGTAATCTATAAAGCCCGTAGGGCTAATTAAAAATAAATCATAATAACCTTTATCAGTTATAAACCCATCGAACCACGGATGATTTAATGCAGCAAGCTCTGATAGTGATAAGTTGGAATTATGCTTGGATAGGCTTTCAAAATTAGTTGTTAATAAGTTCATATCTGATTTTGTGGTTTTAAAATAATCTTGAAGTTGATTGCTTTTGATATGACTTATAGATGAAAGTTGGTTATACGTTTGTTTTTCTAATGCTTGGGCAGACAGATATAAAGATAATATCGATACAATGCCTGCTGGGAGCAAACCTAAAAGCAAAAAGGAAAGTAATAATTTAGTTTTAATAGCCATTGTTGTACCGATTATCGATGAGTATCGCGTGAATTTACACGACTGTCCCTCTTTTTATAACAATCTGTACATTATTATTGTAAATGAACGTTAATGGTTTTTTTAAGTGTTTGATTTGTATGTTTATAGTCTTAATTTCAGAGGCTTTTAAAGTCGTATAATTACTTTAAAAGCTTTTGGTTATACTTTACTTAAAAAGTGATTAAGCTATTGAAAATCTTCACTATCAAAATACAACGGCTTTAAAGTGCCGCAGTTAACAAATTTATATGTGAGTTCACTTTCTTTCGGTACACGTTTAGATGTGCGGAACTTTTGCATGCAGGCATTGGTTAAGTCGGCAAAAATGAGGTGATTAAAACTCGGGGCTTGGGTAATTTTGTGGATGTAAATTCGTTCACTATTTTTAAGAGTGATCATATCGTATTCTTGCCATTGAGAGGATTCTGCCAAGTCTGTGAGTTCGCGTGCGTAAAGTTGTTTACTCATAACGATTGCTCTATCTGAATAAACTAAACTGCCACCACGCTTGTAATGACCTTCATAAACATCAGCTGTAATTGTTATCTCTTCACCACGCATTAAATGTTGAATATTAAATGGTTTTGGTTTGATGGTGATGAGATCAGCGTCACGCACTAGGCTTAAAAAAGCAACATCAGGATTATCAATTTGATATACCACTTGAACATCATGAGGCAGTTTATACGTCGGTAGGCTAATAGCAAAAATACGTGAGCCATGATTCACAAGAACCATAGCATGCTCTGCACTGTAAGCGGGGTTCATTGGTGGGAGTTCTTCTTTTACAACTTCTTCTTCGGCGGTAGTAAAAGTACTCATAAAGGCAAATAATAAAATAAGCGGCAGTCGCATAGTAGTCTCAATCAATATATTAATTTAAATTGTAGTAAAAAATCGTTGTAAAAGCTGCTTTTAGTCACGTGTTTTGTAAGTCTTGAATGTTTATTTAAAAACGCGCAGCCTGCTCTACAACAATAGCATGACGTTTTGCAAGACGCAGGTGATCTCTGTCATAACCGCCGCCAATGACAGTAGCCACCGGCGTATTATGTTCTATACAGCGTTTTAGTACTAAATTGTCGCGTTTTTCTATGCCTTGCCAACTAATATCAAGTTTACCTAAACCATCTTGCTGCCACACATCCACACCTGCGTCATAAAGTACTAAATCAGGGTTAAGCTCTTTTAGTAAAAAGCGCAACGTATCATCAACAATACCTAAGTATTCGTTGTCTTGCATATTATTAGCTAAACCAATATCTAGGTCGCTCGCTGATTTACGAAACGGGAAATTCTTTTCACAATGAATAGAGCACGTATAAGCATAAGGTTGATGCTGCAACATCGCGGCAGTACCATCACCTTGATGTACATCAAGATCAAAAATAAGCACGTTGGTAATTTCACCAGATTGTATAAGCGTTTGCGCGGTAAATGCTAAATCATTCACCATACAATAGCCTGAACCAAAGTCAGTATGCGCATGATGCGTGCCCCCAGCTAAATGACAAGCAATACCGTGTTGCAAAGCAAGACGTGCGGTTTTTAAAGTGCCTTGCGGGGCGGTGAATGTGCGCGCCATTAACTCATGTGACCAAGGCAGCCCAATACGGCGCATGGCTTTTTCATCCAATCGGTTATACCAAAGATCATTTATATAGTTATGACAATGGATCAGCTCAAGTGCCTCTGGTGTGCCTAATTCAGGTTTAACTAAATTATTAGTCACTAAGCCGAGTTGTTTAACATAGTCGTGTAAATGCGCAAATTTACTCATCGCAAAGCGATGTTTAGGATCAAAGTTAAATGAGTAGTTTGGATGGTATACCAAAGGTAAATCTGGGTTTAAAGTCATAACGGCGCTATGTAATCAGTTTACGCTATGGTAATCAACAAACCTTTAACAGTCTATTCTTGTTCGTGAATAAGCATCGCGAGTTCACGGTGGAGTAAGGCGTCATCTGCGAGGTTTAACTCAATTAAACGTTTTAGATGAGTAATACTGTCAATATCAATATGCGTACATTTTAAGCCAATATGATGCTGCTCTATATGACAAATAGTGACAGCCATTTTAATTTCAATATCGCTTTGCGGTAAAGTAAAGCATAAATGACCTGTAGCGTTTTTATTTGCAGTGAACGCATCACATCGAGTAATAAGCGCACCGTGCAACGAAATATCTAATAATTTGCACGGGTATTGATTATCGGCTAAATCTAATTGGGCAGCAGTTGAAAATAAAACACGAGAAAATTGGCGGCGGTTCTTCATAATTCAACATACCTTTATTTGTGGCTAAAATGATGTTCGCTCATAACTTAAGCATAGTCGCTAAAGTTATGATAGGCCAGAGTTAGTCTTAGGGTTTAACTAGCTTTGCTGCTGTTTTATAAAGAATAGGATCTTGGGGATCTGATGTTGTGGTAGCAAGTACAACCTTGCCTAATTTATTGATAAAAAGCGTAGTGGGTGTACCACGAACTCCTAATAATTCTGCACTGTCATCTGCATTTATTGCGGTTTGAAAATGATGACCACGCGAAAGTAATGATTGAGCGGGGTTAGCGTCTTCATCTTCACGAAAACTCACAGCAATTACTTGCAGGCCCTGAGATTGATATTTTAGATGAATTTTATCCAGTCCAGGCTGCAATTTTTTACAATACGGACACCATGTTGCCCAAAAATGTAAAATAAACGGTTTGCCTAATAGGTCTTGGGTTTTAATTTGGCTACCATCTGCCATATTAAAGGTCAGCATCGGTAATTTGGGGGATTGCTCAGTCTCGGCGGCGAAGCTTAATAAGCTCATGCTTACTAAAATCAGTGCAAATAAGTATTTCATGGTGATTATTTTATAAAGTGAAGATACTTAACTAGAAAGGCGCAAGCGTTTATTTCTTTCAAAAATAAAAAGCCCCGCGTAAATGCAGGGCTTAAAATATGTTTAGAACCTAGAACCTAGAACCTAGAACCTAGAACTTAACCAATCTTTTTATACTTAATACGCTTAGGTTGTGTAGCTGCCGACCCTAACGTCTTTTTAAGCCATTCTTCATACTCAGTGTAGTTACCATCAAAGAAGTTTATTTGGCCTTCATCACGGTAATCAAGAATGTGTGTTGCAATGCGGTCTAAAAACCAACGGTCATGCGATATACACATAACACAACCTGGGAATTCTAAAATCGCATTTTCAAGAGCACGTAATGTTTCAACGTCCAAGTCATTGGTTGGCTCATCCAGTAGGATTACGTTGCCGCCCGCTTTTAAAAGCTTAGCTAGGTGTAAGCGGTTGCGCTCACCACCAGATAAGTCTTTAACAAACTTTTGCTGATCGTTGCCTTTGAAGTTAAAGCGGCTAACATACGCGCGGCTTGGAAATTCAAAATTACCAATCTTTAACACGTCTTGGCCATCAGCAATTTCTTGGAAAACTGTATTGCTGTCATCCATATTGCCACGGAACTGATCAACGGTTGCCAGTTCAACTGTTTCACCTAAGCTGATTTCGCCGCTGTCTTGTTGCTCTTCACCACTAAGCATTTTGAATAAAGTTGATTTACCCGCGCCATTAGCACCGATAATGCCGACAATGGCACCTTTTGGCATAGTGAAACTTAAATCATCAATCAGTACGCGATCACCAAAGCTCTTTTTCAAGTTTTTAACTTCTATTACTTGATCGCCTAAACGTGGTCCAGGTGGAATAAACAGCTCGTTAGTTTCATTACGTTTTTGGTAATCAGATTGCTGCATTTCAGTAAACTGTGCCATACGTGCTTTAGACTTAGCTTGACGACCTTTTTGATTTGAACGTACCCACTCAAGCTCTTGTGCAATTGATTTTTGACGTGCTTTTTCAGATTTCTGCTCTTGTTGTAAGCGGGCATCTTTTTGCTCAAGCCACGATGAGTAGTTACCTTCCCATGGAATACCTTCACCACGGTCAAGCTCTAAAATCCAACCTGCTACATTATCAAGGAAGTAACGGTCATGCGTTACCGCCACAACTGTGCCTTCGTAATCATGTAAGAAGCGCTCAAGCCACGCGACAGATTCTGCATCCAAGTGGTTAGTTGGTTCATCGAGGATAAGCATATCTGGTTTTTCAAGTAATAGGCGACAAATAGCAACACGACGACGCTCACCACCAGATAGGAACTCAATTTTAGCATCCCATTCAGGTAAACGTAGCGCATCAGCAGCACGCTCTAATACGTTATCAATGTTATGACCATCGTGAGTTTGAATGATTGCTTCAAGCTCACCTTGCTCTTTAGCTAGTGCATCAAAGTCAGCACCTTCCATTGCATATTCGTTATATACTTCATCAAGGCGGTTTAGCGCGTTTTTAACTTCGCTTACTGCTTCTTCAACAATTTCACGTACTGTTTTGCTTTCATCTAAAATAGGCTCTTGCGGTAGGTAACCAATTTTAGTGCCCGGTTGAGGGTATGCTTCACCTTCAAATTCTTGGTCAAGGCCTGCCATAATACGTAGTAACGTTGATTTACCAGAACCGTTTAAACCAAGTACGCCAATTTTTGCGCCAGGGAAAAAATGCAAAGAAATATCTTTTAAAATAGTGCGCTTAGGCGGCACAACTTTAGATACTCGACTCATCGAGAATATAAATTTATCAGGTAAAACCATGGAAGGAGCCTTCAAATAAGAATAAAATTTTTAATGCTCTATTGTAGAGTCTCAATGGCTAAACAGTCAACGCATCAGCACGTTAATTAGCAAGCAATACACCTACGCCAATAAGCGCAAGCAGGCCGCCAAGTAGCATTTTATTGGTAACAGGCTCACGCTTAAAAAAACCAATACTCATTACAATCAATGGGGCGGTAGCAAAAATGGTCTGTGCTATCGCAGGATCGGTGTATTTTACGGCGCCGAGTTGCAGCCACAAACCTAAAAAAGTACCTAAAAATACAGCAACAAAAAACCAGTGTTTACCGCTAATCCCTTTTAATGTGAGTGCTTGTTTAAAATCACTGCTTTTAAACATTGCAACCACTAATGCAACAGTAAGTGTCCCCGATGCAAGCCTAATTAATGCAGCCCACAAGCTGCTCATCTCTTCGTTATTAAGCGCTCCTTTTGACATTACCATTCCAAGGGCTTGGCATATTGCGGCAGCAAGTGCGCACAAAACACCAACGCGATAATGTTTATTATCAACACTTGGTAGTCCTTTTGCGGGCTTAATCGCAATTACAACACCCACACTGGTTAATGCAATACCAAACCAAGCAAAGGCTGATAAGTAATGGCTTAACAGAATAATATTAAAAATACCAACCAAGGCCGGGGCTAAAGACTCAATAACTAATGTACGCGCTGGGCCTATATTACGTAGTGCTGCAAAATAAGCGCTGTCACCAATAGCAATACCAATAACTCCGCCCGCAATGAGCCACAGCCAGCTGGTAATCTGGGTTGGTATAGCAAAATCTTGAGTAATGATAAGTGTAACTAGCATCAATGCACTCGCGAGCACACTTTTACTAATATTTAATTGCATTGGGGTTAAGTGATGACTAAAACCTTTATATAAAATAGTTGATAGCGCCCACACCAGTGCCGCAAGTATTGCTAATAACTCACCTAAACCAAGCCAATCAAACACAATTTCACCTTGTAGTTAAATTAAGAAGGGCATTATGGCGAGCTTGTTTAAGAATGCAAAAAATTGTTTAATTAAATTCATTTGGACATCTAAACATCTAGAGGTTGAAATTTCCAGCTATCCGTTCATAATTAGCCATTGGTTAAAAATACCTTGGAGATGAGTATGCCTATTACCGTTAAAGATGAATTGCCCGCAATTGCGAAGTTACGTCAAGAGAACGTATTCGTAATGCCAAAAAGTCGTGCGAAAACACAAGAAATTCGCCCTATGCGCTTGGCTATTTTAAACTTAATGCCTAATAAGGTTGAAACCGAGGTACAATTCATTCGTTTACTTGCTAACTCGCCTTTGCAAGTTAATGTAGAGCTATTACGCTTAGATACCCATCGTAGTAAAAATACCTCAGAGCAGCATTTAGATACTTTTTATCGTTATTTCTCTGAAGTGAAAGACAGTAACTACGATGCATTATTAATTACTGGTGCGCCATTAGCGCATTTAGAATACGACGACGTAGCCTACTGGGATGAACTAAAAGTGATTTTAGACTGGGCAGAGCAGCATGTAACGTCAACGTTATTTTCGTGTTGGGCGGCCCATGCGGGTTTATTCCATCATCATAATTTAAAGCGTGAACTTAAAGAAAATAAGCTGTGTGGCGTGTTTACTCATAAATGCTTTTTTGAACATGGCGCACTTACGCGCGGTTTTGATGACACCTTTGTAGTGCCACATTCTCGTTATGGTCACATCGACATTGAAAAAATAAATGCGTGTGATGATTTAGTCGTGCTGGCAGGTTCAGAGCAAGTAGGCGCTTACTTAATAAAAAATAAATCAGGTAGCCAAGTTTACCTAACAGGCCACCCTGAATATGATGCACATACATTAAAAGGCGAATATCAACGTGATTTAGCAAAAAGCCCTGATGCGCCGATGCCAGAAAATTATTTTCCAGATAACAACCCAGATAACGAACCGTCGAAAACCTGGCAAAGTCATGCTTTTTTGCTTTTTTCGAACTGGTTAAATTATTATGTGTATCAAACCACACCCTATGATATTAATTTAGTTAGCCAAGACGTAAGGACTAACAACTATGCCGAATAATTTAGAAAACAAAAGTGCCGAGTTAATTGACGCGCTAAAGCAGCGTATTTTAATTCTTGATGGTGCAATGGGCACTATGATCCAAGAACACAAACTCGAAGAAGAAGACTACCGTGGTGAGCGCTTTAAAGACTGGCATGTATTAATTAAAGGCAATAATGACTTATTAAGCCTTACGCAGCCAAAAATTATTGGTGATATTCACCGTGGTTTTTTAAGTGCGGGCGCCGATATTATCGAAACCAACACCTTTAACTCGACCACTATCTCAATGGAAGATTACGACATGGCGAGTATCAGCCGTGAAGTAAATTTAGAGTCTGCAAAATTGGCACGCAGTATTTGTGATGAATTTACAGCTAAAAACCCAGCAAAACCACGCTATGTTGCGGGTGTGCTTGGGCCAACATCTAAAACCTGCTCGATTTCACCGGATGTAAACGATCCCGGTTACCGTAATGTAACCTTTGACAAGCTGGTCACTGCATATGTTGAATCAACCCTTGCGTTAATGGAAGGCGGTGCAGATCTTATTCTAATCGAAACCATTTTTGATACACTGAATGCAAAAGCCGCCTCGTTCGCAGTAGAGGAAGCGTTTGAACAAGCGGGGCGTAAATTGCCAGTAATGATCTCAGGGACTATTACCGATGCATCGGGGCGTACCTTATCAGGGCAAACAACCGAAGCGTTCTATAATTCGATTCGCCACATTAAGCCAATTTCAATTGGCCTAAATTGCGCACTTGGCCCAGACCTATTACGCCAATACGTAGAAGAGCTATCGCGCGTATGCGAAACCTTTACCTCGGTTCACCCTAATGCTGGCCTGCCAAATGAGTTTGGTGAATACGATTTAGAAGCGCCAGAAATGGCCGCTGAGATTATCGATTGGGGTAAGTCTGGCTTCATCAATATAGTGGGCGGTTGCTGTGGTACTACACCTGCACATATAAGAGCCTTTGCCAAAGGGCTTGAAGGTGTTAAACCGCGTCCGTTACCAGAGCTTGAAGTGCGTATGCGTTTATCTGGCCTTGAAGCCTGTAATTTAAATTAGGATATCTGACATGAGTCAAAAAATAGCTGTATTTACAAACGTCGGCGAACGTACCAATGTTACAGGTTCTGCCATGTTTAAGCGTTTGATCATGGAAGAAGATTTTGAAGCTGCACTCACCGTTGCCCGTGAACAAGTAGAAAATGGCGCTCAGGTAATTGATATCAACATGGACGAAGCCATGTTGGACTCAAAAGCGGCAATGGTTAAGTTTTTAAACTTAATCGCCTCAGAGCCTGACATATCACGCGTACCAATCATGGTCGACTCCTCAAAATGGGAAGTCATCGAAGCAGGCTTAAAATGTATTCAAGGCAAGGCGATAGTAAACTCTATCTCTTTAAAAGAGGGTGAAGAGCCGTTTATTCGCCAAGCAAAAATAATTAAGCGCTTTGGCGCGGCTGCCGTGGTAATGGCGTTTGATACGCAAGGTCAAGCAGAGACCGCCGATAGAAAATTCGAGATATGTGCGCGCAGTTATAAAATATTAGTAGACGATATTGGCTTTGCTCCCGAAGATATTATTTTCGACCCGAATATATTTGCCGTAGCCACAGGTATTGAAGAGCACGACAATTACGCTGTTGAGTTTATTGAAGGTACACGTCGTATCAAAGAGGGATTACCGCATTGTAAAGTGTCAGGCGGTGTATCAAATGTATCGTTCTCATTTCGTGGTAATAACCCAGTACGCGAAGCCATTCACTCAGTATTTTTATACCATGCAATTCAAGCAGGTATGGACATGGGCATCGTCAATGCAGGGCAGTTAGCCGTGTATGATGATATTCCAGCAGAACTTCGTAAAGCGGTTGAAGACGTAGTACTCAATACCGACCCAGGCGCAGGTGAACGTTTAGTTGAGTTGGCACCAAAATACTCTGGCATGGCGCAAGCAGAACGCGTTGAAGATTTAGAATGGCGCACATGGCCAGTTGAAAAACGCTTAGAACACGCCCTTGTTAAAGGCATTACAGAATATATAGATGTAGATACAGAAGAGTGCCGTGCGGCTGCCGACAAACCTATTCACGTAATTGAAGGGCCGTTAATGGACGGCATGAACGTGGTGGGCGATTTGTTCGGTGCTGGTAAAATGTTTTTACCGCAAGTAGTTAAATCAGCTCGTGTAATGAAACGCGCGGTAGCCTACCTAGATCCATACATTGAGCTTGAAAAAGAAGAGGGCTCTACCAATGGTAAAATAGTGATGGCAACGGTAAAAGGCGATGTACACGACATTGGTAAAAACATCGTTGGTGTTGTTCTACAATGTAATAACTACGAAGTTATCGACTTAGGCGTAATGGTACCTGCAGATAAAATACTGCAAACCGCCATTGATGAAAAGGCTGATATAATCGGTTTATCAGGCCTGATCACGCCATCACTTGACGAAATGGTACACGTAGCCAAAGAAATGAAACGTCGAGGTTTTGAACTGCCGTTACTCATAGGTGGCGCGACGACCTCAAAAGCGCATACAGCAGTTAAAATAGAGCCGCAGTATGATAAAGGCGTCGTCTACGTTAATAACGCCAGCCGCGCAGTTGGTGTTGTATCCAACTTATTATCAAAAGAAATAAAGCCCGGCTTTTTAGAAAAAATCAGCGCTGAATATGTCAAAGTACGCGAGCAACAAGCCCGTAAAAAGCCACGTTCAAAACCGGTAACTATTCAACGTGCCCGCGATAACGCCGCGCAACTCGACTGGGATAATTACACGCCACCGGTGCCTAAAAAACTCGGTGTTACTGAGTTTAAAAATGTATCAATCGCAACATTGCGCAAATACATTGACTGGACGCCGTACTTTATGACGTGGTCAATTGCTGGTAAATATCCACGCATAATGACCGATGAAGTCGTCGGTGAGCAAGCGCAAAGCTTATTTAAAGACGCCAACGACATGTTAGACGACCTTGAAAAATCAGGGACGTTGCAACCATTAGGTGTATTTGGTTTATTTCCAGCTAACCGAGTGGGTGATGACATTGAAATCTATACCGACGAGACACGCAAAGAAATACTCACTACGTCTTGCCACTTACGTCAGCAAACTGAAAAAACCGACTTTGCAAACTACTGCCTAGCTGATTACATTGCACCAAAAGGGACACCTGATTACTTTGGTGCGTTTGCAGTGACCGGCGGTTTAGAAGAAGATGCGTTAGCGGATGCGTTTGATGCTCAGCAAGATGATTATAATAAAATTATGATCAAAGCCGTGGCTGATCGCTTAGCCGAAGCCTTTGCTGAATACCTCCATGAGCAAGTACGTAAAGAATATTGGGGCTTTGCACCAGATGAAAATCTTGCCAATGACGAACTAATACGCGAAAACTACCAAGGTATTCGCCCAGCTCCAGGTTACCCAGCATGCCCTGAGCACACCGAGAAAAAGAAAATCTGGCAATTACTCGACACAGAAAAACGCATTGGCATGCAGCTAACTAGTTCCTACGCCATGTGGCCAGGTGCGGCAGTATCAGGTTGGTATTTCTCTCATCCTGAGGCTAAATACTACGCAGTAGCGGCGGTACAACGCGATCAGGTTGAAGATTACGCCAAGCGGACCAACATGACGCTGGAAGAAGCTGAAAGGTGGTTATCGCCTAACTTAGGGTATGAGCCGGACTAAGGTCGTTGTAAACTTTAAGCAGTGAATTATAAGTAAAAAAGCGAGTCAAATTAGGCTCGTTTTTTTATAAAGTAATTGCGAGAATACAAAGTTTTCTGGTTTTTTCCTCATATCATTATTACTGGCCTTTTTGGACTAAATAACAAAGGGGATTTTATTGCCAAGAAAAACAATTATTTACAATAGGTTTGTTTAGTGGAATTATTAAACGATGGAGTGGAGGTCATTTGGGGTGTCTAAAATATCAAAGTGGTATTTGAGAAGCTCTTAGGCCAAATTAATAAGGAATATTGTGGCTATAAAAACTAATCAATCAAGTGCAATTAAAGATGAATTTAACTTTTCGACTCTGGGTATCTGGATAAAACTTTATTTGGTTGCACTTTGTGCTTTTTCATTAATACTTTCTATTGTAATGGTGAGTATAGTTATTAAAAAGGGAGGCGTACACCCAACAGCACTAGTTGCTGCAGTAAGTGGTCTTTGTGGCTATGCTTATTGGCATTTATGGGCTGTATCTAGAAGAAAGGTTAAGCATATAACTACTTTAGCCGTGCTTAACTTAATAATAGGTGGAAATATTCTTGGCTGTTTAATGATGTTTTTTATTCGCCAATCCGTGGTTAAAGAAATCTCCAGCAATAAGTAATTAATGATAAATCCGCGAATTTATATTTGTCTAATAGCCCCATGAGCTAGCTCGTGAAAACTACTAGAGCTAGCTTACTCCATGTGGGCAGATACTGCAGTTTCGGGCTACACCCAGAAGAAAAATACAACGCAATAGTAGCGGTGCAACGTGATTCAGGTCGAAAGGAGAAACAAAATTGGAATATAGGGTCACCCGTCCGAGTCAAATTATTTAGGTATTTTTTAATTTTTTACGGTACATTTTTATTTTTACGCACTCCTTAAAGTAGTTAAAATTTATATGCGTCATGTTTAATTAGCTTGTTACGTATTCTTCACTAATCAAATTAAAAACTGACTATACGGTATTAAGTTGTAAATAAAGTAATAGCTCTAGTTGTTTTTCGCTACAAAATACAACACTTGTTAACATTTTATTGGTTGTTACTGTATAATTAAGCTGCATTGGATATTTACCTTTGCGGTTTTTTTATCTCTAGGGTTTTGTTTATGAAGTGCTTTCTATTTTTATTTCTGCTGTTCAGTAGCCAGTTAAAGGCGCAGCAACCACTTATAATCGATATTATCAGCAGTGAAAACTTTAGTGAGCGTTATACGGCTTTTTTAAATGGTCGCGATGTAATGGATGTTACAGATTTTAATCCGAGTACAGATGGTTCACATCTTGAGATTGTTGAAATGATATTGCTCCAGCAAGCGCTGTATTTGGGAGGGGAAACTAAAAAAGTGGTATTTCGCCCGCAAACTTGGGTAAATTCGACGGAGTTTGATTCTTTAATTGACGGCAGTAGTTTAATGCTCGCACGTACCATCTGGCACGAAGACTTACTGGATTATCGAGGCTCTCTTTATGTAAGTGATGCCGTTATAGAGTTTGGCCAATATGAAGCTGGTTTATATGTATCAGTAGATAATAAACGCGCGCAGGAATTAAAGCCTTCAGAGTTAAATCAATTGACGGTTGTAGTCAACCCACGTTGGCATGTCGATTGGCGAGCGTTGGTAAATACCCCGATAAGCGTAATTAGCTATATTGGTCCTTGGGAAGATATGTTAGCCATGGTTGAAACACAGGTTGTAGATGCAATGATGATCAACTTTAGCGTTAGCGATCATTTAGATCTTAATTTTGAAGGCAAGCTATTCACACCACTAAAAAAATTAAAAGTAATTTTACCTGATACACGGCATTTTGCTGTGAGTAAAGCTCACCCTCAAGGCAAGCAGGTTGCCCAGGCATTAAAGCGCGGTTTGAAAGTATTGACTAAGCGAGGAGTGATCAAAAAAGCCTTGCAGCAATCGGGCTTTATTAACCAACAAACAATTGATTGGCAAGTGATAAATCAACAAATGATAGTGCCTAGATTATGATAAGAAAAACGTGTTTATTTTGTTTATGCTTTATTTTTATTATTCATACAGGCGTATTGTTTGGATCGACAGATGCCGAAGATAAGGAACAATTAGATTTTTATTATGCCAAGCTCAAAGCGGATGTAAGCATTGATAACACGCTGCATGTTATGACCTATTTAGCGCGGCTACGTCAACTTTCTATTAGCCAAAATGCCAAAGAGATTGAAATAGAAAGCTACTTTTTAGAGGCGATGATTAAGCGTCGTTATGGTGCTTACGGAGACGGTGTAAAATTAAACCATTACGCTCTTAAATTGGCTAAATCGGCTGGCAATGAGGAGTATACAGCGTGGGCGTATTTGCATTTAGCACATTTAGAGCTTGAATTAGAACGTTTCACGTTAGCGCTCGATTATATTCAATATCCAATTGATTTTTATAAAAATAACAATGCAAACTATGCTGCTTTGATGTTTCTTTGGCAAAGTAAAATATATTTAAGAATGGGAAGTTATTACCAAGCATTACAAGCGAATAGTGAAGCCTTGAAGGTCGTAACAAGCTCTATGAATATTTATTCTGAATTAGCTATTAATCAGGCTGAAATTCTACTTAAACTGGGTAATATCGAGGCCGCAAAATTAGCATTGAGTTTGGTTGACTTAAAAAAATTAGGTGGCTCAAAAGCGCGTATCAAATTGCATTATTATTTAGCATTAGCCAATAGTCATTTACAGACTGGTGGCTTAAACCAAGCAATTGAAATTGCATTGGCTCAATTGGAAAACCCTATTAACCTTCGCTTTTTAGAAGAACAAGCACGGTTACAATATTTAATTGCTATCGCGTATCGCCAGCAGAGTGATTATAAATTAGCGTATAAATATTTAAAACGTTACGCATTAAGCAAAGATGCGCTTAGTTTACAACGTCGTAATAATAAAGTACTCCAACTTGAATCTCATTATAAATTTGATTTACAAAATCAGGAGCTTAAGTTACTTGGTAAAGATAATATTTTAAAGGAACAGCGTTTAGATCAGCAGCAACAAGCGTTTACTAATCATAGATTGCAACAACAGCGATGGGTGCTAGGTGCCGTACTATTGTTTAGTATAGTTGGCTTTGTTTATTGGCGATGGCAGAACCAACGCTATCTAGTGGTATTAAAACAACGGGTAGCCGAACGAACGCAAGAGTTGGCCAAAAGTAATGAGCGTTTAAAGGCAATGAGCTTTACTGATAGTTTGACGGACTTACATAATCGCCATTATTTTTTTAGTGTTATTAATGAGTTACTAGTAGGTTTTAATTCATTGCCTGATAATACTGAGCTTCAACGTTTAGTGTTCGCATTAATTGATATTGATAAATTTAAAAACATTAATGATAGCTTTGGGCACAGTGTTGGGGATCAAGTTTTGGAACAATTTTCTCACTTATTAAAGCAACAAGTACGAAGCGATGATTTACTCATACGATGGGGTGGTGAAGAGTTTTTACTTGTAATGAAAAACACCAGTTATGATGAAGCTGCGCATACTGTTGAGAAAATACGCGCCGAGATTGCTGATCACTTGTTTACGTTAAATAACGGTGAAAGTTTGCATGCAACATGCTCTATTGGTTTTGCTAGTTATCCATTACTAGGCACTAAGCCTCAATTATTTAGTTGGGAGCAAATAATTGAACTTGCAGATGGCGGTTTATATTTAGCTAAAGAGAACCAGCGTAATGCATGGGTTGGCATTAAAGCAAGTGACTCAACTTCGCATCAGCAAAGCGAAGATGTCGTTAAAAATTACCGCGTGTATTTAGAACAGCGCACGCTACATGTTACTACTAACATTGAAAGAACATTAAAATATTAGTCTAAATGGAATTAACCTAAGGCGTTTATGGGTATACTGCTGGGAATTAAAAAGTTATAAAACGGTCTCTTTGTGCTACCTGTTGAAGAAGTTTACCCACAATTAGTTACTACGTTACACGATAACCCTATCGCATTATTACAAGCACCACCGGGTGCAGGTAAGTCAACGTGGCTGCCATTACAATTAATGCGCGACGGGCACTTTAAGCGCATTGTAATGCTAGAGCCACGACGCTTAGCAGCGCGAAATATTGCTAATTACTTAGCGCAATGCCAAAACGAAAATGTGGGTCAAAGTATTGGCTTACGTATTAGGCAAGAAACCAAAGTCAGTGCTAATACATGCCTTGAAATAGTCACTGAGGGTATGCTTACCCGCATGCTACAAAACGACCCTGAGCTCAGTGATGTTGATTTATTGATCTTTGATGAGTTCCATGAGCGCTCGATAGCCGCAGATACGGCATTAGCATTTGCACTCGAATCGCAAGCTGCGCTTCGTGATGATTTAACTATTTTACTGATGTCGGCAACCCTTGATAGTGAACGCTATCAGCATTTTTTTGATTGCCCAATTATTCGCTCTAGCGGACGCAGTTTCCCCATTGACGAAGAATATATACCGGTTAAAGATGAAAGCCGCTGGCTTGATGCTATTCCTTCTGTTATCAAACACGCATTAGATGAACAAGCGGGGAGTGCATTAGTGTTTTTACCCGGTCAGCGAGAAATAAACTGCGTACAGCAAGCGCTCGCTGATTTGCCCGCTGATTGCCATGTATTTACTTTATTTGGTGAGCAAGATAAAAGCGCGCAACAAGCTGCGATTGCTCCTGCACAAAAAGGCACGCGTAAAATCGTCCTGACAACCAATGTCGCTGAAACCAGCTTAACCATTGAAGGTATTCGAATAGTGGTTGATAGCGGCAAACGTCGCGTTGCCAGTTTTAATCTAAAAACGGGTGTGACAGAGCTCACCACACAAAGTATTTCACGTTCATCGGCAGTGCAACGGGCAGGGCGGGCTGGGCGAATTGAGCCCGGAATTGTCTACCGGTTAGGATCAAAACAAACTTTTGAGCGGCGTAATAGCCACGACGCACCTGAAATTTTAAGTGCTGATATCAGCCAGTTACTATTAGAGGCTAAATGTTGGGGGGCTGAACTAAGTGATTTAAGCTTGTTAGATAGACCGACAGAGCAGCAAGTTCAGCAAGCGACTAAGTTATTGCAAATGTTAGAAGCGCTCGATAGCAATAACAAGTTGACCTCACTTGGCACCCAAATGCTGGGTTTTGGTGCGGATATTCGCTTAGCGCACATGCTAATTAAAGCAAAGCTGCTAGAGTCGAAAATGCCGGGTATTTATACCTTAGCGGCGTATTTAGTTGCCCTGCTAGAAAGCCGTGTTAATCACGTTGCAGATTTAAGTTTAGCGCTGCACAGTCAACATGCGCGGCCACACCCAATATTTAAACAGCAACTTAAGTTTTGGTTAAAACGTTTAAAGCTAAATGAAACACGCGAACTAAAAACCAATTATTTAGCTTTGCTGGTGGCATTAGCCTTCCCAGATCGCCTGGCTAAAAAGCGCGGCAATGGTTATTTACTTGCCAATGGCGCAGGTGCTGAGTTAAATACAGAGTACTGGCATAACGATGATTACCTTGCCATTGCTAATATGGGGGGCTATAAAGGCGGCCGCATTTTTTCCGGCATTGTGTTTACTCCCACAGAGATAGAGAATGATCTAGGGCACTTATTTAGTGAACAAACCCGCTGTGAATTTGATGAAAAAGCAGGACGTTTTATTCATCAAGATGAAGTGAAGCTAGGAGCAATAACAGTGTCGAGTCAGCCAAGTAAACACCGACTTGATAAAAGTGAGCGTGCAAAAGCGTGGTTAGCGTTATTTCACAAACAGGGTTTTGAATTATTTAATGAGCAAAATGACAGTGATCAGTTACTCACACGTATGTGTTTAGCCAGTCGTTTAATACCTGAGCAGTTTCCTGTAATAACTAAGCAAGACTTAATCGATAACGCACAAGCGTGGTTAAGTGTTTATCTTGAAGATATAAAAACGTTAGAACAACTCAAAAAATTTAATTACTTTAGTGCGTTGCAAAGTTGCTTTAATTGGCAGCAGCAAAGTGCATTAAATGATTTATTACCATTGAGAGTCACAGTGCCTAGTGGCTCAAATGTGCGGATTGAATATCAGCTTGATGGCCCCGCTAAACTCAGTGTACGTATGCAAGAGGTGTACGGTATGCTTAGCACACCGTTATTAGCACAAGGTAAGTTACCATTATTGATGGAGCTACTATCACCAGCAAGACGACCATTACAACTGACACAAGATCTCGCCAACTTTTGGCAAGGTAGCTATCGCGACGTGCAAAAAGAAATGAAAGGCCGTTATCCAAAACATTTTTGGCCTGATGATCCAGCAACCAGTATTGCGACCAGTAAAGTAAAAAGTAAGATGTGAAGTCGTTGGTAGTTTACTTAAGGTTGAACTAAAGATTGGTCGAAAAGTCACCTCAGTTTAAGCTGAGGTGCTTTATCTCAGTGCTTGATAGCTAATCACTATTTTAACCTTCAAACAGCTGATTTATAATTAGCTCTCTAACTTTTGCTTTCTCTAGTGGTAGTGAAATAGAGGTAATTGAAAAGCCCTCAATAAAAGGGATAAGCAATGATACTAACTCTTTGCTTCTTTGCTCGTGAAAACCGAGAGAGATTAGGAGTGTAACGAGTTCATTACTGCATTGCTGATAGTAATTATCAAGACTAGCTTGTATTTTTTCTGAGCGACATGCAATAGCCCAAATTTCTCGAAACACTTCGCACCAACCTTGAACATCGTCAAAAGAAAGCAAGTTAATCATATAGCTCTTTATAGCGTCAGGGTTATTTTCCACATTACTATCTTGGACTGAGCTGCGAATATGGCTGAGGCAAATTTCGAGATATGAGTCAATAACACTACTAATTAAGCCGTCTCTATCACCAAAGTGGTACTGTACATTACTTAAAGTAACGCCACTTTGTTCAGCTACTTTCCTCAACGTTACACCGTGATTGCCACTTTGAGCGAGTATTTTTGTTGCGGTCTTTATAATTATTTCTTTATTTGATTTAATTTTCATCACTGCCCTTCTCTTAGTTGATTTCCATATCTTTTATTGTTTGCCCAGTTGCCATTCGACAAATCATAGCATAGCGCATCAAGTAGGTTTATCACCAAGCAATGTATTATTTAGATCGAGTAAGTAGAAAATCACCAGTGTTAAATTTTTGTTTCATATTTATCATTTCATTGACACAGTAGGTCGTTTGACCTACTGTGTACTTGCTTTTTTTGTATCTCTATAAGGAAAATTACAGTGAAAATTACGTATGATGTTGTTATTGATGTTATTGCAGAGGTTTTAGAGCTCGATAAAGAGGAGGTAACTGTATCTAGCTCCGTAGTAGATGATTTAGGCGCTGATTCTTTAGATTTAGTTGATATTTCATTTTCATTAGGTAAGAAACTTAAAATTAAAATGCCTACAAAAACGACCTTAATCATCGCCAATGAGCTTTGCTCAGATGAAAAGATATTTACCGAACACGGTAAGTTGACGGCTTCAGGCGTGGATTTATTGATCAACAGTCCTAGTCATTATTCTCGCGATGAGATTGGCGTAAATTTGGCTATAACCAACTTACTAAGCTTAACAACAGTAAAGCACTGGTTCTCGCTTGCAAGCGAAGTTTACGATCACCCTGATCAAAACGGTGATCAATTACTACAAGAGTATATTGAGCAGTTTTGCGCCTCCAATAATATTGAACTGATTAACGTTCCAGCATAAGTTTGTTAAGGAAAAACAATGCATAAGGTTGTTATTACAGGGATTGGCATGACTGTTTCTGAACATCGAAATCCACATACCCTTTTTGCCACTTTAAAATCAGGCCAGTCACTGATCAAGGAAGATCAAGCTCTAGCTGCTATGGGTATTCATGGCGTAGCCAGTAGCCGTATCAGTGAGCAGGAAGTGACTTATTTGCAGCAACAATACGCATTTTTACAGCAGAGTAAAATTGCGCCTTCGGGCTTTATTGGTTTTGATGCATTGAGCCAATCTATAGTAGATGCAGGCCTAGATAAAGGTCAAATCAGGCAGGCTGGTTTGTATTTTGGTACTAATAAAACACTACCGACAACAGCACTGTTACATCAATTAGCTGGGCCGAATAGAGCCACTAGTCAATTAAATGAAAGTACAGCTTACTACAATCCGCAAACTGTGTTCGCAGATATGGTTAAACATTTTGGTATTGCTGGTCCACATGCTTCCTGTGCTGATGCCTGTGCAGCTGGCGCATCCAGTGTCATCTCAGGCTATCGAGAAATTGCCAGTGGTGCGTTAGATATAGCCATGTGCGGTGCTGCTGACTTTGGTACGCAACCGGTAATGCAGTTGCTATTTAAAAAAATAGGCGCACTTAATCAAGGCCATAGTTTTACTGACTCGAGTGCAGTATCACGACCATTTGATCGTGATCGCGCTGGGGTTGTTCTGGCTGATGGCGCTGCGTTTGTTGTAATTGAAAGCGAAACGTCGGCATTGAGAAGAGGCGCAAAAATTTATGCTTACATCAGCGGGGCTTATCGTTGCACTGAGTCCTACAAAATGACCTCAACAGAACCCAGTGGTAAATACTATGCGGAGTGTATGGAAACAGCACTTGCCAAAAGCGGTGTTGCAGCTGGTGATATTGATCATATTAGTGCGCACGGAACTTCCACAAAAAGTAACGATAGTGCTGAAAGCTTGGCCATAGCAAAGGTGTTTGGCAGTACAACAGCAGTCACTTCCACAAAGTCTGCATTGGGGCACTCTTTGGCGGGCAGTGGGGCTATTGAGGTTGTGTTATCTGCTTTAAGTCTAAAGAACCAAGTAATGTTACCTACTTTAAACTTTTCAGCCCTTAGTAATGATGATGGTGAGATCAATGTTGTAACTAAGGCAACGGCAAAAAAAATGAATTATATACTCAGTAATTCATTTGGCTTTGGTGGAGTAAATACCAGTATTGTATTAGCGAGGGAAAGCAGATGTTAAAACCTGTTTATTTGTTTCAGGGCGAGACGCTGTTACCCCAGCAAGCTTCTTTAGAATCACTTCTCTACCATAAAGAAACATTAAAAAGCGCACCCTGCAAAAGTGCTGAATTACTAAATCAATCTGTTTTCACTTCAGCATTAGCTGATGAGCCTCTTAAGGATATCGGTGCTGAACGAATGGTGCGTAAAACCAGTGAGCGGCAAGCTCGATGGCTAATTGCCGCTGGAGTTAGAAGTTGGCGTCGATATATGAGTGAGCCACAGAACAGCAAGGCTGGGTTATTTATTGGTTTAGGCACAGTTGATTGTGATGAGGAGGATAACCCAGAGCTGGTCGAAGAGCCAACCGCTGAATGTTTATCGGCAGCTATGCTTGAAGAACGGCGACCTTTAATTTGTTTAGCGTTACTCAATTCAAGTGCGACGAGCCACATTGCACAATTGGCAGGGATCACAGGTGAAAATATGAGTTTTTCACCGCTGCAAAGTGCCGGTTTTAATGCTCTTTGTGAAGGCTATTTTGCAATTGCTGAAGGGCGGATAAAACATGCTTTATGCGGTGGTGGTAGTCAAAAAGTTACACCTTGGTCATTGCTCGCATACGAATCAATTTGGGCTAAGCAGGATAACTTTTGGTTAACTGAGGCTGCAGCGTTTATTGTTGCTAGTGATGAGGCGCGTTTGAATGAGCGAGTCGCTAGTGGTGTTTTACGTCATATCCAGCGTGCCAGCTTACAAAATAATAATGAATCACTCCCTCAGCAAATTAATCACCTCATGGAATCTTCATGTATAGGTACGCGTTCAATTGTCAAAATTATACTCGTTGGTGCATCGCCTGAGCAGTGCGAAATCACTTTGGGTGTGTTAGGTGACGATCTTTCAGCTCAGGCCGTCATTTTGGATCGCTATGTCGGTGCAACTATGGCTGCAGCAGCCGCTATCGCTTGTAATAGTGCATTATGTTATTTGCAAGCGCATAAGGAAGGAGTGGTCATTGTGATTACATTTGGCGATTACGCGGAGTTTGGTACTTTTATTATAGAGGCAAATAATGACTAATCGAGTAGTGGTCACAGGTTTGGGAGTGCTCAGTCCATTTGGTGTAGGAGTAGATACTTTTTGGTCCGCAGTTAAAGCGGGGGAAAATGCTGTTGATGTTTGGCACCCATCTGGGGTTGAAAACTTTCCAGTAAAGCACGCAGCTACCATTAAGTCAGATACGCAATCACTTGCTGATAACGAGCTGGCTGAATTTAATTTACCGAAACACATTGAAAGGCGTGCAATTTATGCACTGATTGCAGCAAAAGAAGCAATTGCTGATGCGCAGCTTTCAGAACAGTTAGCACAGGCTGCAATAGCTGTATGTAGTGGGGTGCCAGAGCTTGATGATACCTCCCTAGTAGCACTTGCAAAGCAACCTAAAGAAAATATTATGAATCATGCACTTGAGGAGAGGGAACGAGCAATAGAGCGCTTTTCAGGCATCCGTTGTAGTAATGATGTGCTGGCCACGACACTAGCTCAGCAGCTTAATACTTCGGGTTTTATATGTAATGTTAGTGGGGCGTGTGCAGGGGCTACTCAGGCCATTGGTCTTGCATATCGAGCAATTAAACGCGGTGAAGCTGCTGTGGTTTTGTGCGGAGGGGCGGATTCAGTACTAAGTATCCGCACTATGTCAGCGCTACACCTGTTAGGGGCTACAGCTGAAACACAGCGTTTTTCAAATCAACTTTGCCGACCTTTTGACCAAGACCGATCAGGGTTGGTTGCCGGTGAAGGGGGAGCAATGCTTGTGCTCGAAAGTGAGCAACACGCGCGCGAACGCGGCGCTAGAATTTATGCCGAAGTAACTGGTTTTGGCAGTTCTTTGGATGCTTACAAAGTGACGGCACCTCATCCGCAAGGCGAAGGTGCAATCAGCGCTATGAATGGCGCATTGCAAAGTGCAGGTTGTAATGTAAGTGATGTTCAATACATTAACGCTCATGGTACGTCGACGCCATTAAATGATGTGATCGAGACAAAGGCAATTAAAGCTGTTTTTGGTAGCCATGCAAATTCTATTGGTGTGTCGTCTACTAAATCGATGATTGGACATTGGATTGCAGCTGCGGGTGCACCGGAAGCAATAGCAACCATATTGGCAATTCGTGATCAATTTATGCCAGCAACAATTAATTTAAAACAACCTCAAGCAGAGCTTGATTTGGATTATGTAATGGGTCATGGAAGAAGCGCAAGGATTGACTGTGCTTTATCAAATTCGTTTGGTTTTGGTGGAATTAATGCCTCATTGGCTATTGCGAGGTATTATGGATAATAACTCTCATTCAATAGCTTTGGTTGGTTACGCTAGCAGTTATGCTGAAAATGAGTTCGCGTTATTGTTAGATAATCAACCGGAACACATCAAAGTGCCGCGAAAGTTAAAGCGTTACATGGCGCCATTTACAATCAATTCACTGACGGCCACAACTACTGCACTTGCTGACTTAACACTTACTGAGCGAGCTAAAGATGTGGGTATTTATACATCTCAAACAGGGTATAGCAACCCATTTTACGCCGAGTTTTCAGCAGCATTGCCATCGAATACTGAGTCAGCAGAGGAAA
Source organism: Pseudoalteromonas sp. NEC-BIFX-2020_015 (assembly GCF_012952265.1). Classification (NCBI taxonomy): domain Bacteria; kingdom Pseudomonadati; phylum Pseudomonadota; class Gammaproteobacteria; order Alteromonadales; family Pseudoalteromonadaceae; genus Pseudoalteromonas; species Pseudoalteromonas sp. NEC-BIFX-2020_015. Next base: position 29,986 of record NZ_JABCJL010000002.1, on the reverse strand, counting down.
CCTTTAAGGCACTTTGGTTAAGTGAGCGGGTGAATCCGTTTTTAATTACTAATGCACTTAATAATAATTTACTCGGAGTGTCAGGATTAAATTGGCAACTAAATGGAGATGCCTGTGCATTTATACGCGACCAGTTTGGTGCATTTGGTGCATTACAAGAAGCGATGACCGCGATTGCTGTAGGTGAGTGCCAGCTCGCGATTGTTGCAGTTGGAGGGAGCAGTAAAGACCCGCTTTCACAATGGTTTGATGGAACTGAAAGCGATATTACGACTGCTAATTTACAAGGCGCAACGAGCTTGGTGTTAGCGAGTGATGACTGGCTTTTAGATCACGGAAAACAAGCTTTGGCACGGTTGACTCTTGTTGCTAGTGGTTATGATCTAAACACCGAGCAATTAACATCTTTGATGACTCATTATGTAAAGCCAAGCCAGTTTTTAAGTTTTTATATTGACTCAGGTAAAGATAAAAATCGATCTCTAATGCAAGGTTTAATGAGTTTAGATATGCCTATTCAACCCCTCAATAGTTTTACGGGTTCGGACATCTGCCCGAGCATTATTACTTCTATCGCCTGCAACTTATTCGCACTTCGCAAACAAAAACACGGTCAAGGTATCAGTGTAAATTGCGATCAGGCTGGTTTTTACTCATTTGTTAGGATTGAAAATGAATCGTTATAGTCAATATTGTAAGCCTTCGCTGAATCACGGCATTTATGCAATGGGTTTGGATAGGGTTTTTCACCGTGCTGAAAAAGGCACTATGTTTTACTTTGATGAACAAGGCAATGAATGCGAAGTCATAGATTTTCTCGGAGGTTATGGCGCTGCATTAATTGGGCATAATAACCCGAAAATGATCCAAGCTGCGACAGCAAACTTTCAACAACAAATTGCCTTTCATAATCAGTTTTCAGTGCGAGATGCTGCTAGTGAGTTAGCAGAGCGATTAAATGTAATATTAAAAACAGAAAACCAGCTGCATGATGATTTTTATTTTTCATTTACCAGCACAGGAGCGGAATCTATAGAGGTTGCAATTAAGCATGCTGAAATGGCACGACGCAATGAAACTCAATATTTTGTGGAAGAAATGCAATTTTCCATTTCGCAGCTACACCGCGCAACTAAGGTTGTTGAGCCGGTACTTAGCGATGAACAGCAACAATTACTCGGGTTGAGCACAGCTGTTAATATCGATGAATTTATTGCCGCGGTTCGTAGCTATAATGAGCAGCAATTATGTTTACAACCTTACTTTGTTGTGCTTAAAAATGCCTTTCACGGCAAATTAATGACCTCTATTCAGCTTACTCATGGTGAAATGTACCGCGCGCCTTTTGCTCACCTAGGTGTGCAATCTGAGTTTATCGCTGTGAATGAGCTGAATACCGTTTTATCAGCACTTAATAAAAAGCACTTTGCAACTTTACTAATGCCTAAATTAAAGGGCAACACTGTCAAACTAATTACGCAACCACTGCGCCTAGCAACAGCCATCCTTGTTGAACCTGTACAAGGCGAAGGGGGGATTCATTGCTTGACAGTTGAACATAGCCAACATTTAAAAAAACTTAGCCAAGCTCTTGATTGTCCAATTATTAGTGATGAAATTCAATCAGGTTCAGGTCGTTGTGGAGCACTTACAGCGGGCAGTGAAATTGGTTTAAAAGCAGATTATTTTGTCTTATCAAAAGCCCTTGCAGGTGGTATCGCTAAACTTGGTTTGGTTGCTATAAGAAAAAGTAAGTATCAAGCGGGCTTTGATATCATTCAAAGCTCAACTTTTGGTGAAGATGATCACAGTGCCAGAATTGCGTTAGCATTTTTAGATGAATTGTATGATCCACAACAAAATTTATTAGCGCGCATAAAAGATCAAGGCGAGCATATCAAAGTGCGATTGATTGAGTTACAAGCGAGCTACCCAGAGCTTATTAAAGAAGTACGTGGTAAAGGCTTACTAATTGGTATTGAGTTTAATGCGGATATGGCACTTGATTCAATTTGGTTAAAATCAATTCTTTACCAAGGCTTTTTAGGCTACATGATCACGGGGTATTTATTTAATAATTACCATATTCGTGTGGCTCCTTCATCAAGTGCTCCTAATGTTGTGCGTTTAGAGCCAACCATTCATGTAACTGAGCTTGAAATTGATCAATTGATTACAGGATTAGAAGATGTTTGTAAGGTATTGCAATATCAAGATAGCTATCACTTTTTAAAACACCTAACGAAGGAGGCTAAAACACGTTCTACACGTGCTGAGTTGGCTGATTTTAGAGCGTTTTATTCAGGCCTTCAACAGAGCGATAATGAAGCTGACGTTAAAGTTGCCTTTGTTAATCACTTGATTTCTGCTGACTGGATTTGGCAGGTAGATCCAGCAATGGAAGGAGTGCCCGAGGTTGAAGCTAAACTACTTATTGAGCGCTTGGGATTTGATTGGCGAGTCGCTCCTTTGCCACCGATGCGCATTACCTCGACAGCAGGTAAAACGGTTGACTTTATTTTATATCCTTTATCTGTTACTTCTGAGCAGATCAGTGTGATGCTGCAAAACAATGAATTAGACGCCATTAGACGTGCTGTTTCAGAGCGGGCGCAAACCGCGCAGAGAGATGGTTGCTCTGTTGCTGGTTTTGGTATGTTTACCTCCGTGGTTAGTAATAATTGCAAATCGATTAGAGCTACCGATATCGCATTAACGTCAGGCAATGCGTTAACTGTTGGTATGACTAAGCTGGCGGTACTTGAGCAAATTAAAGCGCGTAATGTGCACGTTGACAAGGTTGCAGTCATAGGGTCAGCAGGGAATATTGGTTCAGTATATGCCACTGTAATGGCTGAACATTGTCAGCAATTAGTGCTAGTGGGCAGTGCTCGTATGGGCTCGAAAAAACGCTTACTCAAAGCTGCGTATAAAATTTACAGTGATATTTGGGATAGTGTGAAGACACAAAGCTCACTCACTGGGCTGATCAAAAAAGTAGCGGAACATCCACAGTGTCAGCACTGGCTAGCAGATGAAGCTCGATGCCCAAGTGATATAGCATCGGCACTGTTTGAGCTATTTAGTCAAGATATGAACGGTCTTGTCGTTATTGCAGATGAGTTAAGCGAAGCTTATGACTGCTCAGTAATAGTGTGTGCAACCAATGCCTCTGAAGCTATTTTAGATGTTAGTAAACTGATGAGTAATGCGCTGATCTGTGATGTATCTATTCCTCATAACCTCAGCAATGAGGATCTTGCTCTTCGACCTGATGTGAGCTGTATTCGGGGCGGCATAGTTGGCACTCCAAACGGCGAGTCACTCGATGCTAGAGCTAGAGCATATTTAGACTCAGGACAAATATACGCATGTATGGCCGAGTCAGTGATCCTTGGTTTAGAAGGCGTCCAACAGCATTACTCTTATGGCGATCTAAGTAAGCCTCAAGTTGATGAAATTTTAGTTATGGCACAAAGGCAGGGATTTTTCTTAGCGGGTAGTAAAGATAAGGGGTCGATGTAATGAGTACTCGAAGTAATCTTGATGCCAGACCTATCGCGTGTATCACTGGTGCAACGCGTGGCATTGGCCGTGAAACAGTGTTGCATTTAGCAGCGCAAGGATATGACATTGCCTTTGGTTATCGCGATGAAGTACAAGCAAACAACTTGCGTGAAGAGCTTATAACTCTAGGAGCCCAAGTATTCTGCCAGCCACTTGACTTGCTAGACAGCGACAGTATCAGCGGTTTTTTTGAGGCGATGAGTAATCAGAACTTAAGTTTAGATTTACTCGTAAACAATGCCGGCATAACCAAAGACAATCTACTTGCGATGATGACTCATGAAGAGTTAGCGCAGGTAATCACGGTTAATTTAACCGCGCCAATCTTATGTGCTCAGGCTGCGTTAAAAATAATGTTACCGCAAAAGCGTGGCTGCATTATCAATATGTCTTCTGTTTCGGCAACCAAACCAAATCCAGGTCAAACTAATTACGCTGCTTCTAAAGCGGGGGTTGAAGGTTTTACTCGTGCTTTGGCGGTTGAAGTAGCACGCAAAAATATAAGAGTAAATTGTATTGCACCAGGAATTATTGAAACCGAGATGGTAGCTGATTTACTACGTGGAAATGAGCTCGCTGCAAAGTCAAAATTACTGTGTAAACGAATTGGCAGTCCTCGTGATATCAGCGCTTTGGTCGTTTATTTAGCTAGTAGAGAGGCCGAGTTTATTACAGGCGAAATATTTGCTGTTAATGGTGGCATGTTGTTGAGGTAAAAATGGAAAAAGCAATTAATTCAGTTTTAATAAGTGGCGCAGCAAACGGTATAGGCGCGGCTTGTGTTGAAAAATTTATTGAACAAGGGTGCCGCTACATTATTGCACTTGATCGAGATGAAGCGAGCTTAAAAGCAATGCAATTGCGTTATGCCGATGGCGATATCATTTTTATTGCTATTGCAGCAGATTTGACTGGCCAAGCGTATTTCTCGAAATTAGCCAGTGCACTAGAACCTTTAACACAATTAGAGGCTTTAGTGCTTAGTCATGGCGTAGCTGATGAAAATGAGATTAATGAGCGAGATACCTTCATGCGAGTGATGGACGTAAATGTAAATAGCTGCCAATCAATTATAGCGCAATGTGAGGCTAAGCTTGATAAAGGCAGTGCTGTACTGTTTATGTCCTCAATTTTGGGCAAAATGGGTAATCATCGTAACACAGCATATTGCAGCTCAAAGCATGCACAGTTGGGTATGATGAAAGGGCTTGCAATGGATTGGGCGCGCCATGGTATTCGAGTTAATGCTATTTTACCGTGTTACGTTGATACGCCTTTACTTCGTAAAGAGTTGCAAAAGCAAGCTGATATGGTTGGTTCAACGCTCGATCAAGTAATGCGAAAAGCAAAAAAACGCATCCCAATGCGCTCTTATGTGCAAAGTAGTGATGTTGCTGATAGTGCGTATTTTTTATGTTCACAACAAGCTCGAATGATCACTGCGCAATCATTAATTATTGACGGTGGCAGCTCATGCGGAGGTTAGTATTGATTGCTGTATGCAGCGTAAGTAGTAGTAGCTACGCCAATTTGTATGTTCAACCTAATCTAACAAGTAGCTTTGGTTACAACATTGCAGAAAATTATGCTACAGAGCAAAGAATTGCGGTTGGGACAAAACTTGAATACAGCACTGAGCAGTTGAGTTTTACCTTTGATGGCAGGTTAGAGCATGACTTTGTCTACAGTGATAATGAGCGTTTTAGCATTGCAGCCGAAGATCAATATGGATCGCGAGCAATTATCGAAGAGGCGTATGTTTCAGGGGAATTAGGCCTGAGCTTTTGGTCATTTGGTTATCAAAAGGTAGTGTGGGGCGAAGCCGACGATTTACGTATTGTTGATGTTATTAATCCATTGGATTTTAAAAGCTTTATTTTGTTTGATATCGACGATTATCGTGTGGCTGTGCCAATGTTAAAAGTGGACTATGAGTACGATAACGGCGATACGTTAAACTTTATTACCACTATTGAACAACGTAGTAATGAATACCCAGCCTCGGGTGCAGAGTTTGGCAATAACTATTACCCAAATAGTGAAAGCAGTGAGTGGGGGAAGTACGAACTAGGTTTGCGTTATAACATGTTTGTTCATGACACAGATATCAGCTTGTACGCATTTCACGGTTACCAAGATGATCCCGTATTGAATGCAACGGCTAGTGAACGGCCTGACTATTCCTATGAAAAGTTTTCAATGCTAGGAACTAGTTTGAGCAAGCCAATAGATGCCTTCGTGCTTCGGACTGAGCTTGCCTACTTTGATAATTACACAGTTAATGATAGTGCGTTACAGCACAAAGACGTCAACAAGTTGGAAGCATTAGTGGGCTTGGATTATCGCTACAAAGATTGGACTACAACAGTTCAGTATACCAATCAATTGCTCAATGGTTGGCAACCCACGTATATGATCCCTGAATCTGCACCAATTTACACAGCCTCAGCAGAGCGGGGTTTCTTTGCTAATCAAGTTTACTTACGCGCGGCATTAAGTTACGTCGATAACCAAGGTGGTGGGCTTTTATCCCAGCTAAAACTAACTTACAAGCCCAATCAATATTGGCTACTAAAGCTAAACCTCGATCTCATCGATGGTGAGCAAGCGAATTATTTAGGTGCACAGCAGCAGCGTGATCGCATTTGGCTTGCTGCAACATATTATTTTTAAGGAGAAAAAATGAAACTAACACATATTTTGGCCTCAGCTGGCATTTTGTTAAGTGTATTTGCAGATGCTTCGGCTAATGACGCAAATAACATTTTACAACAGGTGCGTGATCGCAATGACGGTAAAGATTACATGTCCACGGTGACTTTGAAAACGCTAAGCGATGATAGTCTGCTTAATCAGCGACAGTTTTATATGTTGCAAAAAGATATAGATCAAGACGAAGTAATGGTTTTGGCTATCAAAGCCCCCGCAGATGTGCGCGATATTAGTTTTTTGATGCGCAGCTTTGATGAAGGTACGGCGCAGGAAGACGAGCAGTGGATGTACCTTCCGGCATTTAGAAAAGTAAGACGTATTTCTGCGACGGATAAACGTGGCGCTTTTATGGGCAGCGAATATTCGTATTACGATTTAGATAAATTGCGCGTCACTGATTTTGACTCAAAAATTGTAAAAAGCGAAAGCGTAAATGACGTTGAGACACATGTCATTGAGCGTACTCCAAAATCACAAGATGTTATAAATAAGTCGGGATACTACAAGTTGGTAACTTGGGTTGATAAAGACAGAAAGTTAATTTTGAAACAGCAATACTTTGATGCAAAAGGTATTTTATTTAAACAACTGAATGTTGATAAAGTTGATAAAATTCAAGGGTTTTGGACGATTACGGCATCAACTATGACAAATTTTATTGAAAATAAAAAAAGCACTTTTTTGTTTCATGAGACGCTTTATAACCAAGGTATTGAAGATGCCATTTTCAGAAAGTCGAAACTTAAACGAGGCATAAAAGACAGCGATGTTGCAGAGTTAACTAAAATCTCTGAATTAGAATAAGGAATTGACATGTTAGAAAAATATCTAGATTTTGTGTTTAAGTACCCAAAATCAATATTAGCCTTGCTAGTACTTATTACAGCTTACTTTCTGGTTGCTTCTGCTAATTTGAGTGAAGATAACAACCCCTATTTCTTACCGCAGGATCACCCTGCTCGCAGTACAATTTTTGACTTAAGAGAGGAGTTTACGGGCACATACGACTCTGTAATGATCGCTCTGCACAATGATAATACAGTTTTCAATCAAGCTTCGATTAACGCTATTTTTGATCTATCACGCGCAGCTGAAAGAATGAACTATGTTGATCAAAGCGATGCGCAAATGCTTAAAGAGCTGCAATCTGCCTACCCAGAAAACCGTCAACTAATAACCAGTATTGATGTAATTTTGGCGGATGGCATGACCCCAAATGACGGTTTACTCGCGCGTGAACTTGTCAGTCAATCAGCTACTTGGCAATTGACAGACAAGCAGCAACGCAATTTACGAGTTTTTGCTGAACGCCTTGACCCCGTTAGAGAAATGGCGGGTTTGTCATCAACTGAAAATGTCTTTTTAGATGAACATGGTACTATGTTTGCGCAAGAAACAGTGAATCAGCGCAATCAAGATATCGAGTTTGTTAAAAATGCAGTCCAAGATAACGAGCTCATTGAGTATGGTCCAATTTCACCGGATGGAAAAGTTGCACTTATTGTTGTTGAGTTAAGTATTTTAGAAGATGATGCCATTGGCCAAGTGCGTGCATATGAGGCGTTTAAACAGCTTGTTAGTGATTACCAAGAGGCTCACCCTGAACTTAAAGATGATATTTATATCAGTGGAGTTCCGGTATTTTTTGCTGCACAAAAGCAAGTGATAGACCACGACTTTGCGACTTTACTGCCGATCGTTATTTTATTAATTACGGTAATTTTAGCGGTATTCTTTAAGACCATTTTAGGTGTTGTTATCCCCTTAATAAACGTTGTGATGTGTACAGTGTGGACAATGGGCATGATGGCCATTGTAAATGCGCCATTAGATGTGATCACCGCCATCCTGCCGGTATTTTTATTAACCATCTGCTTATCTGATGCGATACACGTTATGGCTGAGTATTACCATCAGAAGAAAATCAATAAATCTCGCTTAGTGGCTATTCGCAAAGCGATGATCTTAATGGTGTCCCCAGTTGTATTAACCACAATAACAACCTGCTTGACCTTTACAATGTCAACGTCATCTAGTATTGAAAGCTTGCGCAACTTTGGCTTGTTTATATCGTTTGGTATGTTTGTTGCGCTGATTATTTCTTTATTATTGATCCCAGCTTTACTCGCTCTTTTCCCGAACAAAGACATCATAGCGACACCACAAACAACACAAAGTAGTGGTGATGTGAGTGAAAAATATTTTATTAGTCGCTTACTTGTGCGCACGTTAACACCTGTTATGGCTAATCGAAAAGTGTTCTCAGTGGTTTTTCTTGGGCTTTTTGCTGGCTCTTGCTTTTTGGCTTCGCAAGTGCGTGTTGATGATATGGGATCGGGTTACTTTCCAGAACAAAGTGATTTTAGGATCTCCGACGATTTTATAAATAATCACATTGCGGGTACCAGCCCTGGTTGGATCGAAGTGGATACAGGTATAAAAGGTGGTGCATTGACTCTTGAAGTTGCACATTTTATTGACCAATTAGAGCAACACATTCATCAGCACAGTACAGTGAATTACAGCTACTCTTTGGCGCGCTATGTAAGGCGTATTAATTACACATTGAATGACTTTGATCCTCAGTACAATCGTCTACCCAATGAAGTTGAGCGCTTTACTGAAATTGATGAAGATACAAAGCAAACTTATGAAGTTGAAATTGCCGGCAGTGATATCATCAGGCAGTCTATTTTAATGTTTGAAAATAGTGGCGGTTCTGATGTCACAAATGTACTAAACGAAGACTTTTCTAAAACCGTGTTGCTTTACACACTAGGAACAACGGTGGCAAATGACTATCAATCTTTCTTAGATCACACTTTACCATGGATTGAAAAAAACAAACCGGAAGGAGTGAAAATTACACACGCAGGTTCGCCAATCATATGGACTGCTGTGTTAGATGCGTTAGTGAAAAGTCAAACTGTGAGCGCTTCTATTGCATTAATAACAGTGTTGCTTGTCATGATCATATGGTTTAAATCGATTCGCTTAGGTTTAGCAGGCACTTTGCCTTTATTGTCTACAGTGATGATTTATTTTGCATTGATGACGGTATTAAACATTGAGCTGAACATCGGGACGGCCATTATTTCATTTTTAGTACTTGGCATTGTTGATTACTCAGTGCATTACATCTTGAGGATCCAACATGAAATACAAAATGGTCACAGTATTAACCACGCCTTATTAAATGCAATGAGGGTAAGTGGTAGGGCGATTATTGCTAATGTCTTGGTGTTCAGTATTGGATTTATTGCTTTGTTGTTTTCTCAGCACAAAGCACTGATTGATCTTGGTACATTAGTGGGGTTATCACTGCTAATTAGCGGTATGGTTACGTTATTTGTCATTACTTTATTCGCACCTTGGTTTTTCAAGGGGGAGCTTAAAGCCAGTGAATCACAAAGCGCAGTCGGGATATTGACCCCTGAAAGTTAAAATATAAAGACTATATGCTAGCCTAGATAAAATAATAAAGCCGTATCGGGTGATGCGGCTTTAGATTAAAGTGAGAAGAGGTAAAATACACTCTACTAAAGGTAAAATCCTGCATTTTGAGGTGGCTTAGGTATAACACCATCTCGTTTTCCTTATATACTCATACATTTTCTTTGATAGCTCTATAATAAAATTAACTATAATGCAGTGCTTTATGATAAAAAAGATAAGTTAAATTAGATACTTATTTTTTCATAAACAAGGAGTTATTTAATGCCACATTTTATTATCGATTGCTCGCAGAGTATCTTGGCCTATCATGATGAAGATACTATTAATGAGCAAATTTACCATACTGTAAACGCCTCGGGGTTGTTTGCTGAGCATGAAATTAAAGTCAGGGTAAACCCGTATAATCGTTATTTAGTGGGCAATAAACAGCACGAATTTATCCATGTTTTTGGCCATATAATGGAAGGTCGAACAACGGCTCAAAAAGCTGAATTATCAAAAGTGATAGTGACCAAACTTACTCAGATGTTCCCGCATATCGATAACATTGCGATGAATGTGAGTGACTTTGAAAAGGCCACTTATTGTAATAAAAATCAACTCGAAAGTAAGGGAGTATAATACGTGATCAAGCTCAGGTCATTTCAACCAAACGATGTCTTATTGCTTGTTAAGTATCTTAATAATTTACAAGTTACTCACTTTTTATCATCGAAAATACCTAGCCCATATACTGAAGAGGATGCGCGCTGGTGGATTGAAAAAGGCTGCATATTAAGTAACGCATGGGCGATTGAACTCGATGGGCAATGTGTTGGTTGCATAGGAGCAATGAAAGGAGAGTTTGAATATAGTAAATCAGCCGAAATAGGCTACTGGCTGGCTCAAGAATATTGGGGGCAAGGAGTTGTTACAACAGCTTTAGCGTTATTAATTGCACAACTACAAGCAACTGAGGTTGTGCGTTTGCATGCCGTTGTCTTTGAAAATAACTTACGTTCAGCAAAGGTGCTTGAAAAAAATGGTTTTTTGAAAGAGGGCTGCTTACATAAAGCTATATATAAAAATGATCGTTTTTATAATGCACTAATTTACGGCAAAGTTGTACAGTAATATATTTTAATTTAATGCGCTTATAATACATAATAAAAAGGAACTTTAAATGAGAAATCTCATCGCTATTTTATGTTTAATTACAGCTACGCTCTCTTGGGCGCAGGCACCTAAAGTTATCGATGTGTCAAAAGAAATTGAACCGACTACAAGCTGGTTAGAAGAGGTTGATAGTGGTAAGTATGCAGCTAGCTGGCAACAGGCGGGTGCGTTTTTTCAAGAAAATGTCCCCCAGACACTTTGGGTATCTAAGCTAGAGCAAGTTCGCAGGCCACTTGGCGTTGTTAAATCTCGTGAAGGCGTGAGCCGTCAAGTATTAACCTCCATACCACAATTACCAGATGGTGATTATGTGATTTTAGAGTTCCAAACTGATTTTGAAAATAAAGCACAATCCATTGAAACTGTGATGTTAAAAAAATCTGCGGAGCAATGGTCGGTAATTGGTTATTTTATTCAATAGAAAATACTTAATCTATTATTTAGATATTTATGATGGAAACAATCGCGAGCTGGCCTTAACTCTAGGGGAGGGGATAGAGTTAATCTACATACTAACAGCCTTACAGGCATATGCTTGTAAGGCCATAAATGCTTATTTTTTGCCGATTAACTCTTCGACAATTGCATTCATTTCAAGTGGCATTTGCGCCAAGATAGACTCATTGTCATTAGCTAGAACAAGATCTTTCTCGATATAAGAAACAACCTCTAGATCTTTAACGTTAATAATTCCTCCAAATGCAGTAACGCGTCTTACGCCAGGGACTGGAATACCACCGCTGCTATCTACGTGAAGAACAATTACATTTTCAAAAGAAAAGTTTTTATCATCAATAACACCAGAGCTCTTTAACGCTTTAGTTAGTTTATCCATTGAGTACTGCAAGTCGGTTGCGATTCTTTCACCATAGTAATTGATTTTGTAATCACCTTTATTTGCGCCTCTACGCATACTTTCGCCAAGTGTCCATGACAGATTGCCTACTACGCTATAAAGTTGCTGTGCAGAAATAACAGAAGCACCATACTTACCAGCTACACCAGCTGTAATAGCTAGACCAACCTCAGTATCATTTCCAGGTACGCCGTGTAGTGATACTGGGAAAATTAACGCTGGGTTATTGGTTGATATCGCGATAGGTAGTTCGTATTTATCATTTGTTTTTAGTTCAGTTGACATACAACCGGTTAAAACAAGAGTGGCAGAAAGAGTAACAGTAGTGAGTAGTTTTTTTAGATAAGCGGACATATTGGTTCCTTTAAATATTTATTTGCTTCCATGGGCGGCGATTATACAAATGAATTATTATTAGGCAATTATTAAGTTTTGAAAAAAGATTGCAAGGAATATATTATTCAGTAAATCACAATTAATTTTACCTGCGAGTGCTGCAAATTAGCCGGTTTAATTTATTTTATTGACTTAAAAGGGATAGGTTTTAAAGATGAAAAAATTTCACGTTAGTAGTTTTTGTGTTTATTGTTATGTTATAGTGTATCATTTTGAGTTTTATTCGTAAACTATTCTCAATATAAATGAAACTATTTTTAATTTTTAAATTTAATTATCAATTAGGTATAACGGAAATAGATTAGCAATAAGGGAAAAAATACGACATATAGCTTTTACTAACTATTTATGTATTAACGTAGTAGGGCTTAAGTGAAGTAGTAAGGTGTTCCCCAAGTATGCGGCACTCGGTATTAGTCCTGAAACCAGAAGGTCTCAGGGCGGGAATCTGCGGTTTGCCGTAGGCTTCTCGGTACATGCCGAGCTTGCACAATAGCAGACGAACAGAAACCCTAACATAAAATTTATCGGCTCAGGGACTTAACCCAGCTCCAACACCCTAGGGAACAAATTAAGTATATAAGACATAAGCCAATCCTTACACCCCAAATTCAAAATAATTGTACTGTTCGAAGGTTTTTTCAGCATTGGTAACTGACTATTTACTTTTCGGATTGCTTTTTGACCTCAATCATACAATTAATTGGAGTTGCTATTTATCGAGTGGTAGCATTAACTTAATTAGCCAAGTGAAGATGCCAGCATGAACGAATTACCAGATTACCAGCAAGCCCAATTACTATTGGAAAAAAACGAAATTTTTGTCACTCCTTCAGAAGCGCATGGCGTGATCAGTGGGTTATTAGCCTGTGGTTTGAGTATTGAAGCCAAAGAGTACCTAGGCTTATTAAGCGATGTGTTTAATGATGGTCAATCATTTAGCCATGATCTGAAAGAATTTTTTGCTGTTATTTATAAGCAAGTCGTAGAGAGCTTTAACGATGAAGAATTTCAATTTGATTTATTTTTACCAAGCGATGACGAAACTTTAGTCGATCAAGCCAATGGTCTAGTGTCTTGGGTTGCAGGATTTATGCTTGGTTTTGGCTTAAAGCAAAAAGACTATGGCAAATTATCAGCTGACGTAAAAGAAGTGATCAGTGATTTTAGCGAAATTACCCGCTTAGATACCATGTTTGACGAAACTGAAGAGGACAGCCAAGCATTGCACGAAGTGATTGAGTATGTGCGTGTATCTGCACTTTTATGCTTTGCGGAACTTGGCCAAGAGCCAGCGCCAAAAAGCACTAAAAAAACACTTCATTAAGTGACAACATACCTTAATGTTAAAATGTACCTTAACGTTAAAAACACTAAAAGCAGGGTTTACAATGCCAACAGTTAGTATAGAAAAAGCAGAGTTTAAAGCACGCAGAGAGCGTTTACTGGCCATGATGGAGCCAAATAGCGTAGCAATTATTCCAGCGGCAAACGAAGTAACTCGAAGCAGAGATACTGAGTATGCGTTTCGCCAAGATAGTGACTTTTTCTATTTAACTGGTTTTAATGAACCCGATGCTGTGTTGGTACTGAGTCCAAGCAGTGAAACACCAAGTACGTTATTTTGTTTGAACAAGGATAAGTTGGCAGAAATTTGGCACGGCCGACGAATCGGTTTTGAAAAAGCCAAAAAAGATTATTTATTCGACCAAACATGTGCACTGAGTGAGCTAACTGAACAATTATTGAATTTGGTGAACGGCCAGCAGATTTTATTTTATGCACAAGGCACTTACCCGCAATTTGACGATAAAGTATGGGAATTATTAAATACCCTACGTGGCGCACCTAAAAAAGGTTACAAAGCACCGCACACTATTAAAGATATTCGTGGTTTAGTGCACGAAATGCGATTATTTAAATCGCCAGCTGAAGTGCGCATTATGCGTGAGTCTTGTGAAATAAGTACGCAAGGTCATATGCGTGCTATGCAATTTGCAAAGCCCGGTGTTACTGAGTATCAATTAGAAGCGGAGCTTCATCATCATTACGCAATGCATGGTGCACGCCATCCTGCGTACGGCACTATTGTTGGTAGTGGCGATAACGCTAATATATTGCATTACACCGCAAACAGCGATGTGCTAACCAATGGTGATCTAGTGCTGATTGATTCTGGTGCAGAACTACACGGTTACGCGGCGGATATTACTCGTACTTTCCCAATCAATGGCAAATTTAGTGAACCACAAGCCGCGCTTTATACTATTGTACTTGCTGCGCAAGAAGCGGCATTTACTGAAGTAAGACCCGGTGGTACGCTTTCAAAAGCAAATAAACTGGCTATGAAAGTACTTACGCAAGGTTTACTTGATTTAGGTATTCTGCAAGGCGATTTACAAGAGCTGTTAGACAATCAAGCATGCAAAGCATTTTATATGCATGGTCTAGGTCATTGGCTTGGTTTAGATGTACATGATGTAGGTGATTACAAAAAAGACGAAAAAGAACGCCCGTTTGAGCCTGGTATGGTGTTGACTATAGAACCTGGGCTTTATATTAGTTTAGATGCTAAAGCACCTGAGCAATATAAAGGCATTGGCATTCGTATTGAAGATAATCTGTTAGTGACTGAGCAAGGCCATGAAAATCTGACAGCGAGTGCGCCCAAAAGTATCAGCGAAATTGAAGCCTTAATGAAAAAACAAGCAACTAATCGCTAGGAGCAGCGCGTGGCAGAGCAGTTTGATGTAGTTATTGTTGGTGGCGGTTTAGCGGGTGCCAGTTGTGCGTTAAGCTTGGCTAAACATGCGCCAAACCTCAGCATTGCCGTAGTTGAAGCTAATCAAATAAATGCTGACTATCACCCTAGTTTTGATGATCGTAGCATTGCGCTAGCCCAGCAATCTGTACAGTTTTTAAAGGGGTTGCAGGTGTTTGACCCCGATATTGGTTTTGCTACTGCGATTAAAAAAGTATCCGTATCGGATCGTGGGCATTTTGGAAAAACTCATATTAATTGTGATGAGTTTGCTCAACCTGCACTGGGTTATGTGGTTGAAGTTAATCCATTTGGCCGCTCACTTCATAATCAGCTCACCAATTCACACATTAAACTGTTTTGTCCTGACAGTATCGCGAGCTTAAACTACACAAGTGACAATGCACAGATCACCTTACAATCAGGCAATAGTTTAAATGCCAAGTTAGTGGTTGTTGCCGATGGAGCGCAGTCGCCAACGCGCGAATTAGCGAAGATAGACTTTGCAACCCAGCCATATTCGCAAGGGGCAATCATTGCCAATATCGAAGTGGCAGATGGCCACCATAATCATGCCTTTGAACGCTTTACTGAGCATGGGCCAATGGCATTATTACCCATGAGTAATAACCGTTATTCGTTAGTGTGGTGTATGGATAAAACGGATATTGACGATCACCTAAAGCTAAGTGAAGATGCTTTTATTAATGCTCTACAAAGTGCGTTTGGCTATCGTGGCGGGCTATTTAGTAAAGTGGGTATGCGCGCAAGTTACCCGTTAGTGTATGGCCGTGCAGAGTCTTTTAGTAGTCATCGAACAGTACTTATTGGCAATGCTGGGCATGCAATTCATCCTATTGCAGGACAAGGATTTAATTTAGGTTTGCGTGATGTACAGCTGTTATGTGAGCTAATAACAAGTGAATTAGTAAAAAGTGAATCAGCAATCGGCAGCTACGCATTTACACGTGAATATGCCAAGCAACGTAATCAAGATATTAATACCGTAATGACGCTAACGGATTCTTTAGTGCGGTTATTTTCAAACTCATCACGGGTACTGGCATTTGGCCGCAGCTGCGGTTTATTCTCCATGGATTTATGTTCCTCATTAAAAACCCCATTGGCAAAGCAATTAATGGGGCAAGTAAAACAAGGTAAACGACTATGAAGCAAGCACAAGTATGTGTTGTGGGCGGTGGCTGTGTAGGCTTAACGCTCGCATTAGGGTTAGCCAAAGCGAATATCAGCGTGGTCGTAATAGATGCTGCGTCAAAGCAGGTATTGCCTGGCGATGAATATGGTTTACGAGTAAGTGCATTAAGCCTTGCTAGCCAAGCGTTATTTGAATCCCTCAATGTATGGCCAGAAATTATAGCAAAGCGGGCGCGCGCTTATACCCATATGGATGTACGCGACCAAGACAGTTTTGGTAAAATTGCTTTTAACAGCGATGAGCTAGATTTACCTCATTTAGGCCATATAGTCGAAAACGATGTTATTCGTTATGCATTGATCAAAGAGCTAGAAAATCATAGCCAAGCAACTTTATTATTTGATACTCGTTACCAACAAATTCATCAAAGTGACAATGACGTATTTGTTACTTTAGATTCAGGGGAGCCGGTGATAGCGAAATTACTGGTGGCGGCTGATGGTGCAAATTCAGCAATTCGCAAACAGTTTAACTTGCCAATTACCTTTAAAGATTACGACCATAACGCTATTGTCGCGACGGTTAAAACCGCTGAGCCACATAATAATATAGCTCGCCAAGTATTTTTACCAACAGGGCCATTAGCATTTTTACCATTGCCAGATGCCAACACTCATTCAATTGTATGGTCAACAAGTCCTGAGCACTGCCAAACGTTATTAGCAATGGATAACAACGATTTTAATAAAGCGATAATGGCCGCTTTAGATAGCCAATGTGGGTTATGTGAAGTGCAAAGTGAGCGTGCTGCGTTTCCATTAACAATGCGTTATGCGCAAACGTGGGTAGAAGGTAAAGTAGTGTTAATAGGCGATGCTGCCCACACCATTCACCCGTTAGCTGGGCTTGGTATGAATTTAGGCCTCAAAGATGCCGCTTACTTAATTGAGCTGCTAAGCCAACAACATAAAGAGTTTGCAAGTTCACGTACTCTGCGTGATTACGAACGCACCCGTAAACTCGACGCGCAAAAGCACATAACCATGATGCAAGGCTTAAAAGAACTTTTTGAAGGCACTAACCCGCTTAAAAAACTAGTGCGAGGGGTGGGTTTAAGCTTAGTTGATAACCTAGGCCCAATTAAGCATCTGTTTGCAAAGCAAGCGATAGGGAAGTAAGGGTAGTTTGCGAGAGTAAGGCTTTTGAGGGCAAGGTTAGTGGCTTTATACGAGTGACTTTTGCCTTAGGCGTTTTCTGTATTCACTCGGTGTTGCTCCTTTTAACATTAAAAAACGCCGATTAAAGTTTGAAATATTTTTAAATCCACATTGGTCGCTAATGGCGGTGATTGACCTGTTAGTGTTAATTAATTCTTTACACGCATGACCAATTCTCAATTGGTTAATAAACTCTGTTAATGTGCGTTCCATGCGTTTTTTAAAAAAACGATGAAAGTGGTTGGTGCTCATATGCGCCATAATAGCCAACTGCTCGGCGCACAATGTTTCAGTATAATGTCGGTAAATATAATCTATTACTTTATCAAATTTATCGTGCGCTTGATGGGTGTGCGTTGACACGCTAAAGGTTGAACTCGATAACATTCTTGCGCAGTGCTCTTTGCTCATTTCCCTTAATAATGCAAGCAACCCTAAATATTGTTCAAAAGGTTCGCTGGCTTCAATTTTTTCAAAGTATTGCTTGGCAATGACCGCTGTTTGTCTTGAAAATTTAAGCCCTCGTTGTGATGCAATCAATAGCGCTTCTAAAACAGCTAATTCAGGGTGGTTACTGACATGTTGGCTAAGCCATTTTTTTGGTATTTGCGCTACATGCACAATTTGCACACTGTTATCTGAGTTGGGGGATGATTGCCAAGTATGCGGTAAATCAGGGCCTAAAATGACTAAATCAAGATCATCATACGGTGCAATATAATCACCAATATGGCAAACGCCTTGGCTATTGAGCGTTAAACAGATCTCAAATTCAGGATGGTAGTGCCAGTTAAAAGGGATGTAATCTAAGCTGTACTTACAATATCGCCATGATGAGTTGTTGCTTGGGATGACCTTTTCACACATTGCCCGCATGACTTAATTCCTAGGGTTATTATTCTCGCTTCTATTTGAACAATTTATACTCTTAGGTGTGATACTTATCTATTCATAATTAGTATTAACCTATCGTTATGTTGTGTGATTTATGGTTTTTTAGCTCGATTTTTCAACATTCCTACAAATTATCCGATCGAAAAGTATCATAACTGGTGAGAATGGTACCTCTTAGTACGTGTTGTGCACGGTAGTCTAGTTTCGCTATCAAAAACAATAAATAGAGGGACTAGGAATGAAAAGCACAAACAACAAGGCACCATTAAAATTGTCAACATTGGCGATATGTATCTCAGCGTTATATATCACCCCGATGACATTTGCAGCAAATGAAACACAAGCAGAAAGTGACATTGAAACCATTGAAGTGCGTGGCATTCGCCGCTCACTTGAAGCATCAATGAACACTAAACGTTTTGCCGATGGTGTAGTTGATGCGATCACCGCAGAGGATATCGGTAAATTTCCGGATAAAAACATTGGTGATGCGCTGCAACGTATCTCGGGTGTCACGGTTGACCGCCAATACGGTGAAGTAAATGGTGTGACTATTCGAGGTACTGCACCAGAGCAATCAAGAGTACTGTTAAATGGGCAAACTGTTGCAAGTACCTCATGGTACGACTTAGGCCCAGCCACTCGTACTTTTAATATGGAGCTGTTATCAGCCGAGCAAGTATCGGGTGTTGCAGTGTATAAAACCCCTGAAGCAAACATCGAAGAAGGCGCTCTCGGTGGTACGGTTAATTTAACGACACGTAAGCCGCTTGATTTAGATTCTAATACGCTAATGGTATCAGCTGAGCTGGCACAAAGTTCATTGTATGATGAAACAGATCCTGGCGCATCAGTTCTGGCTAGCTGGAAAAATGATGACGAAAAATTTGGTATTTTAGCGGCGTATTCTTATGAGCAATTAACTTCTGGGCGTCATGTACTTGAGTCAATTGGTGGATATTACGAGTACTTTGCAGCAGATCAAGCAACAGGGCAAGATTCAACCGTTGGTGCATGGAGCTTAGGGTCGCAGGCATTTAAATCAGAGCGTGAACGTACCAGCGCACAATTAACAGCACAGTTTGCGCCAACTGATAACCTGGAGTTTGTACTTGATTATTTTCGCTTTGAATTTGATAACCCGCATGTAAACCATAATTTTTTAACAGTTGGCGCGCGTGGTGCGGGCTCTACCAACGTAACTAATAATGGATTAGGCGGTACTGAACGAGCAACTATTACACCTGCGTATGCCTCTATTATTTATAACCCAGTAGTGCGCAATGCGGTTAATATGAAAGCGGATGTACTTAATTTATCGGGTAAGTATCAAGGTGACGGTTTTGAAGTAAGTGGTGTGATTGGTAAATCTACATCAGACGGCGGCACGCAATTTGGCGCATCATCTTGGTGGATCCCAGCTTCAGATGAAGGCGGTAAAATAGGCGATCCGGCATTTCCAAATGGCCAAAACAGCACAGATGGCGGTTTTACTTATGATGCTACTGGCCCATATCAAGTATGGTTAACATCCCTTGATGCTACAGATGCAAGCAAGTTTAAGCATGCACAAGAGGCTAATTTTGACACCACAGTACAAGAGCATAATGTAAGTTACGCACAGGCTGACCTTAAATTTGAACTCGATGGTGACACCTTTACCGCAATTAAAGCGGGTATCAAATTTAATAGCAGCGAATTTTCACGTGTAGCTTTTAATCGTAACCCAGATGAAGTGCTCGGTTTTGTTCCTGATGGTAATCTAGCAAATTGGAGTGATGGTGTATTATCTGGGCTACATTCTCAAAGTGCTGGACATACATTAAATGCGTATGCGTCACTTGATACAAATAAGTGGTGGGACTTTATTAGTGGTAAATACGCGGCAGGCGAGTTAACAGAAGTTGCCAACCTAGGGAATACGTTCTCGGTAGATGAAGATATTATCGCTATTTACGCTAAAGCCGATTTTAGCGGCGAAAACTATCGGGGTAATGTTGGCCTGCGTTATGTAGAAACAGAGCAAACCTCCAGAGGTTATGCAGGTGGTGCCGTTTATAACAAGACCGTTGATTATAGTAACCTGCTACCAAGTGTAAATTTTGCCTATGACTTATCGGATGAGATTATTTTACGTGCTGCTGCATCGCAAGTTATGTCGCGAGCAAACTACAGTGATTTAAAACCAGGCTTAGCAATTAACGCCAACTTTGGTAGTGCGACTGGCGGTAACCCAGATCTAAAACCATACGAAGCAAACCAAGCTGATATCGGGATTGAATATTACTTTACTGAAGCATCAATGGCCTCCGCTGGGTTTTTTACCAAACAAATTGACAACGTTGTCTTTTCAACTGAAGGCGTTGAGTTTGTTGATGGGTGTGGTGCAAGTGCGGATCTGTACGATAAATGCCGCGTTACTCGCCCACGTAGTAATGGCGAAGGCTCTGTAAATGGTCTTGAGTTACAACTACAGCATAGTTTTGATAATGGTTTTGGTGTAGTCACCAACTACACCTATGTAGACAGCGAAACAACTACACCAAGTGGCTCTAAAGAAATGGTGCCTGGGGTGTCTGAAAATAGCTTTAATGCATCACTTTTCTTTGAGAACGACATAATAAGTACCCGTTTAGCTTATAACTGGCGTAGTGAATGGATTGGTGTTGGTGCAGCGCAAGCGGTTAAGAATGATGATTATCAGCAACTTGATGCTTCTATTATTTGGCATGCGATGGAAAACTTAGATGTTAGTCTGGAAGGCGTAAACTTAACTAACGAAGTAGTGCAATCATACGATACTAACTTTGCTTTAACGCAAAATACCATCGAGTTTGGTTCACGTTATTACCTTGGCGTAAGTTATAAATTTTAATAAGGATAGGCCGCCGTTTGGCGGCCTTTTATATTTACACCCAAACCACCTCAAGATGCAGACTTCAGCGTTTCACAGGTGTTTAATATCAAGGCGTTACTTTGCAACAATGGCAGTCCCTTTTAAGAAATAACAACGATGAGAGTAAGCGCTTGTGAAACGCCCAACGGGTTGGTTTAAAAGCGATTTATACTGCGTTATTGATTTTAACAAGGGAACAACCATTATTTGCAATCAATGCCTTGCCTAAATCGCTTTTAACTCCAACTGAAACTACATCTTGAGGTGGCTTGGGTATATGGCAATCATAAATAAATTAGTTATATTAGGTGGTGGTAGCGCAGGATGGATGTGCGCTGCGTATTTATCTAAACAGCATCCAAAGCTGGATATTACGGTTGTTGAATCAAGTAAAATTGGCAGTATCGGTGTTGGTGAAGGTTCAACACCACACTTAAAAACGTTTATGGATACATTGGGGGTTAGTGAACAACAGTGGATGCCTCAGTGTGATGCAAGCTACAAAGCCGGAATTTATTTTAACAATTGGAATGGTGATGAACGCCGCTATTTTCACCCGTTTTATAGCCAAATGGATGAAAAAATGGCCGAGGTATATTGTGTAAATGCCAATGCCAGAAGGCGCGGCAATGGTGATTGGCAAGCACCCGATGATTACTTTTTAACAGGCCACATAGCAAAACACAATTTAAGCCCAAAAGTGCATACGCCAATGCTTAAAGAGCAAACCTATGGCTATCATTTTGATGCCACTAAATTGGCGGGTGTATTAAAAGCTTATGCGCAAGAAAAGGCCGTTAAACATATTGATGGTGAATTTAGCCAAGCGCAGTTAAGTGAGTGCGGCAATATTGTCGGCATTACGCTTATTGATGGTCGACAGGTTAACGGTGACTTTTTTATTGATGCTAGCGGCTTTAATGCATTATTAATTGAGCAAACTCTAAAAACCCCTTTTAACTCATTTGCGAATGAGCTACTTAACGATAGCGCAGTCGCTGTAGCAACTCCTGTAACTGCGGATGGCGTTATTTCATGTGCCACCCAATCAACAGCGTTAAGTGCTGGATGGTCTTGGCAAATTCCCCTCACCAGTCGCACTGGTAACGGCTATGTGTATAGCTCAAAACACATCACTAGCGAACAAGCCCAGTCTGAACTTGCAGATCAATTAAATATAGATGCACAAAATAGCGCTTTTCGGCATTTAAAAATGAAAGTGGGGTGTATGCAGTCAGCTTGGCAAAAAAATGTCATGGCGATTGGTTTGGCGCACAGTTTTATTGAGCCTATTGAAGCGACGTCTTTGATGGTGACTCAGCACAGTATTAAATTATTTAGCCAAGCATTAGTAAAGCTGCAAAACAACGAGCAACCATTAGCATTGACCGAGCACGTTAATCAGCAATTACATCAATTAGTGTACGGGATTAAAGATTATGTGGTGGCGCATTATGCAACCAGTCAGCGCACCAACAGCAGCTATTGGCTAGCTGCAACGCAATTAACGCATAGTTCCAACGCATTAAAATCATTATTAATCGCATGGCTTAATGGCGATGATTTTGACGTTTACTTATCAAAGCATGCTCAACAACAGGTTTATTTTAGGCCAAGTTGGTATTGCTTGCTCGGTGGTATGGATTTTAAAAGTGAGCGTTGTCAGCAGGTATTTGAGCCCGCATCCACTGCAATAAATAATGCGGCAAAAGCATATTTAAATGAGTTGTGTGATCAGCACTGCGAACCACATGCAAAGCAACTGCATACGATGAAAAATCAATATAGCACATAGGCTAAAGTGGGTTGAAAAGTACCAATAAGCCGTAGAGCAGTGCCGCATGGTTTATTTTAAAGTGGCAGACTTAACCAATTAAGAGTGGTGATTAACTATTCCCTTGAATCATTTTGTTTGTATGCCCACGAACAGATTGTAATCACCACTCTTTTTATTTTATTTGTAGACTTTCAGGTAGCACAATTATGAAAAAAAATTATTTGATAGTATTAATGGTACTCAGTACTTTTTTTGTTATTTCATTTATAACGAACTTACTTGCGCCGATATTCCCGGCTTTGATCCAAAGTTACGATATTGGTTTAACCCTAGCTGGCTTTTTCTCATTTGCATTTTTTATTGCCTATGGTGTGATGTCGATCCCAGCAGGTTTATTAGTGCAAAGCTTAGGTGAGAAAAAGGTGATGCTGATTGCATTCTCATTGGCACTATTTGGTAGTGTACTATTTGTTAGCATGCCTGTTTTTGCAGTGGCAATGTTAGCGTTATTTTTAATTGGTACTGCCATGGCGTTGTTGCAGGTGGCCATTAACCCGCTACTAAGGGCAAGTGGTGGATCTAAACATTTCGCTGTGTTTTCGGTGGCGGCGCAGTTGATGTTTGGTGGCGCGGCAACGTTATCACCGCTGGTGTATAGCGCACTTGTTAAAGCTGATGCACACGCACAGGGTCAAAACTGGTTGTTGCAATTAGTGCCCGCAGATATGACGTGGCTAAGTATGTACGTATTATTTGCACTGCTATGCGTGGTGATGCTGGTGGTTATCAGTGTTGTTCCTATGAAAGAAAAGGCGCAAGCACAGAGTACGCAACAAAACAGTATCAAACAAAGCCTGCAATTATTTAAAGATCCAACCGTGATCAAATTCTTTTTTGCCATCGTGGCTTATGTCGCTCTTGAGCAAGGCGTGGCTAATTCAATTTCAGTATTTTTACAAACCTACCACCAACTTGATCCAAATACACAAGGAGCCCAAGTGGTGAGCCAATTTTGGTTATCATTGACGTTAGGGTGTTTGCTTGGGATCGTGTTATTAAAATTCTTCGATGCTAAACATGTCTTACTGGCTTTTAGTGTTGGTGCGGTGATAAGTCTACTAACGGCATTATTTGCAGGAACTGAGTTGGTTTTATGGGCGTTTCCTGCGGTTGGATTTTTCTTATCAATTATGTGGTCAGTGATATTTTCGTTGGCATTAAACTCGGTTGCAAAAGGGCATGGCACGGTATCAGGCATTCTATGCACCGGGATTGTGGGTGGTGCGTTTGCATCGCCTATAGTCGGAGCGATGAGCGAGCTGACAGGTAGCTTGCAACTATCATTATTACTGTTACTTATACCACTTGGTTATATTTTAAGTGTGGGTATCTGGGCTAAGCCTCTTATTGCTAATCACACGTTTAAACGTAATTCACAAACAGCAACACTTGCTGAAAGTAACTAATTTAACTTGATGACAAAAGAGGCTGTAATGTCACAAACTTTATTATGTGTTGACCTAGGTGGCACGAAAGCACTAGTAGCAAAAGTAACCGCTAATGGTGTAATTGAAAAACGTTATTTTGACGTGGATGGCGCTGCAAGTAAGCAGCAAACAAACGATTTTTTATGCAGTATTATCAGTCAAGTTATTGATCAAACATGCATGGGTATAGTGATTGGCGTGCCCAGTATGGTCGTGATGAAAACAGGCGAAGTAATTGAAACGGTTAATATCCCTAATTGGAAAAACGTACACCTAAAGCAATTGTTAAACACGCACTTTAAATTACCTGTGCTTGTTCATAACGATGCCAATTGTTTTGCTATGGGAGAATTTACCCAAGGTGACTTTAAATCAGATACGAATCTAATTGGAATTTGCTTAGGCACGGGCCTTGGCGCAGGGTTGGTGTTAAATGGTCAGCTATACACTGGCAAGCATTCCGCCGCTGGCGAGTTTGGTAGTTTTACTTATCAGCAAGGTATTATTGAGCATTTTACCTCAGGGCAGTTTTTTATTAATCAAGGTACAACGGGCAAACAAGTTTACCAAGATGCCCTTGATGGTGATGCACATGCGCTGCAGTTATTTGATGAGTTTGGCATGCACTTAGCCAATGCAATAAGCCACGTAGTTCTGGCGTTTGACCCTGATGTTATTGTACTTGGTGGCTCAGTTGCTCAATCATCGGCTTTCTTTTTACCGAGTTTACATACCCAGCTAGCCAAGCTTGTTAATCCGGTTATTTTACAGTCGTTAGATATTCGTATCAGTGAACTAGGGGATAACGCGCCATTACTGGGCAGCCACGCCTTGTTCATGCACGAAATTATCAGCGATCAGCCACTAGGAGCCAACTATGCGTAAATTTTTATTATTTATGGCTGGGGCATGCTCGGCCACAGTAATGGCTAAAGCACCAACACAAATTGAGCTAGATACGTTAGCACAGCAGTTATCGGTAAATTATGAGCTACTATCAGCAAAACCTGATGTGTGCCCAGCACCGCATCAAGCGCAGTGCTACTTATCACGGTTAACATTGAGCGCTCCTTACGACGTAAAAAGTAATAGCTGGTCTGTTTATTTTAGTCAGTTAATGCCAATTTACAGCACTGACTCAGCGCAATTTAGCATTACTCATATTAATGGTGATTTACACCAAATTAAGCCCACAGCAGCGTTTACTGGCTTTAAAGCAAATACGCCAATCAGTATTGAGTTTTATACTCAAGAGTCGCAAATTACCCGCTCAGAGTTTATGCCTAACTACATGTTGGCAAGTAGCGGTTTAAAAAGTCGGGTTATTGATAGCACTAAGACCACCTTAGACCCTGATACAAAGCTTGAGTTGCAACCTTATTTAGCCCCATTTTTAACACTTGAACAATTACAAACGAGTAAAGATGATGCCACGGTGTGGATGGGGGCTGAGTATTTATATCAAAATGAAACAAAGCCTACGTTAAGTAAAGCGCCGCTTAGTTTGATACCAAAACCGGCTAATTTAACTGTATTAACAGGGGACGTGGTCGATTTAAGCCAAGGCCTAAACTTACAATTAGATGATACCAATCAAGCGCAGTTAAGCGCGGCGCTCACGCGACTAACAAGCTTTGGTATCAAGCAACACAGCCAAGGTATTGCAACCACAATTAACTTTGATCTGCCGGGTAATGTGCCTGAAGCCTATACCCTTAGTATGCAACATGATCAAATAGCGATCAGTGCAAGCAGCCTATCAGGCGTGTTTTATGCTCTACAGAGTATTGCTGGATTAGTGAGCCTTGAGAATTTAACCATACCCGCGCTCAAAATTACTGATGCACCACGCTACTCATTTAGGGGCATGCATATTGATGTTGCACGTAATTTTCGCTCAAAAGCATTTATTTTAAACACCATAGAGCAAATGGCTGCTTATAAGCTAAATAAACTGCACTTACATTTAGCTGATGATGAAGGGTGGCGATTAGCGATTAAAGACTTGCCAGAGTTAACTGAAGTAGGCGCAACACGCTGTTTAGATTTAACCGAGCAAGCGTGTTTACTACCGCAACTAGGCGCGGGACTTAATAAGGGGGCTGCGGTGAATGGCTATTACAACCAAGCTGATTACATTGAAATATTAAAACATGCCCAAGCGCATTTTATTGAAGTGATCCCATCCCTTGATATGCCAGGACATTCACGCGCTGCGATTATCGCGATGGAAGCGCGTTTTAATCGTTTAACAGCACAAGGAAAAAGCGCACAGGCACTCAAGTATCGTTTGGTGGAGCCTGCTGATAAAACTAACTACAACTCTATTCAGCACTATAACGATAACACGCTCAATGTGTGTTTAGACTCAACCTATCAATTTATAGATAAAGTACTTGATGAAGTAAACGCGCTGCATGTGCAAGCGGGGGTACCTTTTAAAACCTACCACATAGGTGCTGATGAAACCGCGGGTGCATGGGTTGATTCGCCAAGCTGCAAAGCAATTAAGCAACAACAACCAGAGTTACATTCATTTAATGGCTACTTTATTGAAAAAGTGAGTAGCCTAGTGGCTGGGAAAGGCTTAAAAGTAGCTGGTTGGAGTGACGGTATGAGTGATGTTGCACTTAAGAACATGCCCAAAACCGTGCAATCAAATGCATGGGCAACGCTCAGTGAAGAGGGTCATCAAGTTGCACACCGTCATGCTAACCAAGGTTGGGATGTGGTGCTATCAAGCCCAGACGTGACCTATTTTGATTTTCCTTACCAGTCACATCCGCAGGAGCCGGGCAATCACTGGGCAAGCCGCGCTATTGATAGCAAAAAAGTATTTGGGTTTATGCCTGATAATTTACCTGCACATGCTGAAATTTGGCAGTCAGTAAAATCACAGAACTACAGTGCTGATGACCGCCAGAGTATTCGTACTAAAGAATTTCATGGCTTACAAGGGCATTTGTGGTCAGAGTTATTGCGCAGTGACCGTCAGGCGGAATATATGCTTTATCCTCGACTGCTGGCGTTAGCTGAACGTGCTTGGCATAAAGCACCATGGGAACTTGAATATAAGACGCAGGGAGTTAAGTACGATCAAAATACAGGGCACTTTAAAACAGCATTAAAGCAGCAAAAAGAGGCTGATTGGCAACGTTTTGCAGCGTTAGTTGGCTTTAAAGAATTAGCTAAGTTGGAACAAGCAGGGCGCTTTTATCGTATTCCAAGTGTTGCTGCACGCGCCATTGATAATAACGTTGATGCATTTATTCCTTATCCAGGGCTTACAATTGAGTACCAAAACAGTGATGGGCAGTGGCTTAAGTATAAAGCCGATAGCAAGCCAGTATCAGCACAGCAGGTACGTGCAATATCAGTTAATGGTTTGCGTAAAGGACGAGCATTAGAGCTATAATTAACATGTTTGATGAGTGAATAAAAAGCCGTGCGAGTTTTAATCGTGCGGCTTTTTAGTTTTTTGGTTGGCCTAAAATGATAGCGCTGTCATTTTTGTTGGTGTATGATTAATTTTATGTAATAAAAATGGTTTTAGTATTGTATGCCTTGTTTTTTAAAGCTTTTACAGTGTAATACTAAAATAATTAATTAAAATAAACAGTTGAGATAAAATTATGGAAGCAACCGTCGAGTGTGACGCAAACACAAAACATAGTATTTGGCTGCCAATGACATTGGCCGGGTCAATGTTCTTTATTCTAGGGTGTATAACCTGGTTGAATGGCGCAATAACCCCGTTTTTACAACAAATGCTAGTGTTATCACCATTGCAAGCATCGTTCATTATTTCATCGTTTTATATTGCTGTAACAGTCGCAGGTATCCCATCTGCAATGCTTATAAAGCGTGTTGGCTATAAAAATGGTATGGCGATAGGGTGTGCGATAATGGCTGCTTCGGCGCTAATGTATATACCTGCCGCTAAAATGCAAATGATCGAAATATTCTTATTTGCACAGCTAATGATAGGTGTTGGCCAAACTATTTTACAAACCGCGATCAACCCGTATGTGGTTAAAATGGGCTCTGAGAAATCTGCGGCAGTACGTGTATGTATTATGGGCTTATTAAATAAGTTTGCTGGTGTAATTGTACCGGTACTTTTTGCAGCCGTAGTCGTAAGCGGCGTCGTTTCTGACGGTGAACAGTTATCACAAGCACAAAAAGATGCGATGGCGAATAGCTTGATCCTACCTTATATCGGTATTGCTGGTTTAATCTTTCTATTTGCATTATTTGCTAAGTTTGCACCATTACCAGATTTAGTATTCGAAGAATCTGAAGGTAACGGCAAAGGTGAAGTAAAAGAAGCGTTAAGCCACCCACACCTAGCGTTAGGCGTTATTGGTATTGCCTTATATGTAGCCGTTGAAGTTATCGCAGCAGATACTATTGGTTCATATGCACTACACTTAGGAATTGCTGATTACTCTGTTATGACTTCGTATACTATGGCGTGTATGTTAATTGGTTATGCTATTGGTATTGCACTTATTCCACGTTTTATGTCGCAGCAAAATGCACTTGTTATGTCAGGTATTGCCGGTATTGTGACTGTGCTTGCCGTAGTTATGGGCAGCAACGATTCGTTTATTATTGCTAACTTATTACTTGTACCATTTGGTGGCCCTGAGTTACCTGATCCATTGTTATGTATCGCATTACTCGGTTTTGCTAATGCAATGGTTTGGCCTGCAATTTGGCCGTTGGCACTTGCAGGGCTTGGCCGTTTAACGGGTACTGCGTCTGGTTTATTAATCATGGGTATTGCGGGTGGTGCATTAGGTCCATTACTTATAGGCTTAGGTAACGTAGCCGGTCTTGGTTCTCAAGGTGCTTATATCGTGATGATCCCAAGCTATATCTTCATTTTATTTTATGCCCTAAAAGGCCATAAAATGAGAAGTTGGAAATAGTTAAGTTATCTAGCTGCAGGCTTGAATAAAGCTAGCGAGTTTGGTGATAAAGAGCGTGGTTTTATACCGCGCTTTTTTATGCCTTGAATTTGAGGTAGTGATCAAAATTGGCTAGATGCTTACGTGTAGTCTTGATGTAGGTTGGGCTTTAGCTTAAAAGGCGCTGAGGTTTGAAGTTATTAATAGGTTTAATCTACGCGCTGCTTTCGCGATAAATCACGCCCTACAATTGGATCTGTGTTTAGTTGTTGGAGCGATGTAGGTTGGGCTTTAGCCCAAAATGCACCGAGGTTTGAAGTTACTAATAGGTTTAATCTACGCGCTGTTTTCGTGATAAATCACGACCTACAATTGGATCTGTGTTTAGTTGTTGGAGCGATGTAGGTTGGGCTTTAGCCCAAAATGCACCGAGGTTTGAAGTTACTAATAGGTTTAATCTACGCGCTGTTTTCGCGATAAATCACGACCTACAAGTGGATCTGTGTTTAGTTGTTGGGGCTATGTAGGTTGGGCTTTAGCCCAAAGGCACCGAGGCTTGAGGTTACTAATAGGCTTAATCTACGCGCTGTTTTCGTGATAAATCACGACCTACAAGTGGATCTGTGTTTAGTTGTTGGAGCGATGTAGGTTGGGCTTTAGCCCAAAATGCACCGAGGTTTGAAGTTACTAATAGGTTTAATCTACGCGCTGTTTTCGCGATAAATCACGACCTACAAGTGGAT
>NZ_JABCJL010000029.1:0-67975 GCF_012952265.1 Pseudoalteromonas sp. NEC-BIFX-2020_015 | reverse complement strand
TTATACTCTTCAATTGGGTATGTTTCACCAGCTCAATATGAAGCAAACTACTATGACAATTTAAACGAGTCAGGTAAAGTGGCTTGACTTAAACAAACTGGTCTCCGATGAACTCGGGGCGATTCACCTTTTACAACTGTTCTGGCTTTACAACACCCTAAATAAGCATCCCAAGCTTGCTGAGAAAGTGGACTGTATGTATTGATTACTCGTTCTAAATGAGCGTAATGTGGCTGCATAATAGTATCGTTTGACGTTAAGATTAGTGATGAAAATACCACATCAGCATGAATCAAATAAGCTTAGTATTTTGTTAGTTGTGCAATCAAACGCTCAAATGCGCGGTAATTAAGAGCCTCTTTTAACTCAGCTAAACTAATCTCATCAGCTCCATTTAAATCACTGATTGTTCTAGCAACTTTAATTACACGGTGATAAGAGCGTGGTGATAACGCCAACTTCTCACTGGCTTTAGCTAAAAACTGCAACTCAGCCGTACCAAGCACGCAATGTATGCCCATTTCCTTATTATTAAGCCGTGCATTGACTTTACCTTGACGTTTTAACTGACGATTATACGCCGCCTCAACCCGCGATCGCACCACAGCACTGCTTTCTTCTTCTTCGGTACTTTGCAATTGCGCGCTGTTCAAACGCGGTAATTCTATTTGTAAATCAATACGATCGATAAACGGCCCAGATACTCGAGATAAGTAACGCATAACCTGATCCGGTGTTGCTCGCTTATCATTATGACACCCTGTTGGGCTTGGATTTAACGCTGCAATAAGTTGAAACTGCGCAGGAAACTCCATTTGCCTAGCGGCTCTTGAAATAGTTACCGTGCCGGTTTCCATAGGCTCACGCAGTGAATCAAGCACTTTACGTTCAAATTCTGGTAACTCATCAAGAAATAAAACACCGTTATGAGCCAATGAAATTTCGCCCGGCTTGGGATTTGAAGATCCTCCCACTAACGCCACTGCTGAACAAGTATGATGCGGACTGCGAAATGGCCTTTTACGCCAATTAGTTAAATCAATCGATTGCCCTATAATTGAATAAAGCGCGGCGCTAGAGAGCGCTTCGTCATCCGACATCGCAGGCATAATGGTTGGCATACGTTGAGCAAGCATTGATTTACCGGTTCCTGGCGGGCCTAAAAATAGTAAGTTATGACCACCGGCGGCAGCTATTTCTAATACTCTTTTAGCCCCAGGCTGACCCTTTACATCACTTAAATCATGAATAAAATTAGCGGTATGAACTCGCTCTGCGTATTCAATATTCAATGGTAAAGGTTGCTGATTGAGTAAATCGCTCCATACTTCTTGAATTGATGAAACGGCTTTGCGCTCAACACCATGTACTAAACTGGCTAAACTGTCGTTAACATAAGGCAGGAAGCAACAGCGCCCTTGCTCTTTCGCTGCAAGCACCGATGGTAAAATAGCGTTAACCCCACGCACCTCTCCATTTAAGGCAAGCTCACCATAGAATTCATAACGCTCAAGATCATTACAAACCACCTGCCCTGATGCGACTAAAATACCCATGGCGATAGCTAAATCAAAACGTCCTCCATCTTTTGGAAGGTCGGCAGGTGCGAGGTTTACTGTTATACGTTGATCTGGAAAACCAAACTGAGAGTTTTCAAGGGCACTGCGCACCCTATCTTTAGCCTCTTTTACCGACGTCTCTGGTAAACCAACGATATGAAAAGCAGGTAGACCGTTCCCCAAATGAACTTCAACCATCACTTCAGGTGCTTGAATCCCCACTTGAGCACGAGAATATATACGAGCTAATGACATTTCCTTTGTCCCTGTAATATTGTTTTATTACAGTCTAGTCAGGATATTTAAAAATATGTAGTGTCAATTGCCACTTCATTGCTGCTAAACGTAATATTAGCGTTGTTAACATCGCAAGCACCATGGCCATTTCGGTCATGATTCCAAACGCGATACCTTGGGTATAGACGATTCCACCAGCAATACAGGTAATAGCATATAGCTCACCTTTTAATAACATAGGTATATTGTCCGCCAGTACATCCCGGATCACGCCACCAAAACACCCTGTTATCATCCCCATGATAATCGCCGTTGTTGCGGGCATGCCGGCCAAGAGCGCTTTTTGTGCTCCCATAACCGCAAAAAAGGCTAAACCAAATGCATCAGCCACTTGTAGATGATAATAAGGTATGGATTTTTGCTTGTTAATAAAGCGCGTTGTTATAAAAATCGATGCAAAAATAGCGACAAAATAACTTTGATCGTGTAGCCAAAAAACAGGCACATCCAAAATCAAATCACGTAACGTTCCTCCACCCACCGCTGTCACCGTCGCCAGTACAACGACACCAAAGCCGTCCATTTTTTTATCGTAGGCAATTAAGGTGCCTGACACAGCAAATACTGCCACGCCGATTAAATCAAACCAATGGTAAAGTTCAGTCATATACTCAAAACACCTCAAGATGCGAATTTAGATACCCAAACGTGCTAAACGACGCTGTTTTAGCACAATATACCCAAACCACCTCAAGATGCGAGCGTCGTTGGAATTAAAAGCGATTTAGGCAAGGCATTGATTCCAAGTAATAGTGGTTCTATAGTTAAAATCAATCCATTATAAAAGTAACGCAGTATAAATCGCTTTTAAACCAACCCGTTGGGCGTTTCACAGAGACTTACTCTCATCGTTGTTCCTTCTTAAAAGGGACGGCCATTCCTACAAAGTAACGCCTTGATATTAAGCCTCTGTGAAACGCTGAATTCTGCATCTTAAGGTGGCTTGGGTATAAACTCTAAGTTTTAAGTTAACTTTAAATTAATCTACATTTAAACTAACTCAATAAGCGCTGCGATGTTTGTAGTTGCCTATAACGGACTATCAATGTAATGCCACGAAGTAACATAAAGCAGGTCATCGAAAACCATAACCCATGGTTTTGCCATTGCTGAGATAGCAAAAAAACACCAAAAAAACCGAATAGCGCTGAAAAAACCATCGTGTTACGCATGTCTTTTGCGCGAGTTAACCCAACAAAAATACCATCAAACAGAAAACAACTCATTGCTGCTAGCGGTAAAATTATTAGCCAAGGCAAATATTTTTGGGCTTCACTAATCACTTGCGGAACATCCGTTAATAACGTGATTATCTGCCCGCCGAACAATGCAAAAAACACGCTATAACATAGGGCAAACAACATTCCCCAAAAAACACTTATACGCACCCATAAATTAATACGCCTAACACTATTTTGCCCTTTCGCCTGGCCTATTTTTGCTTCACTTGCGTAAGCGATACCATCTAGTGCAAAACTAACTAACATTAAAAAGTTCATTAATACTGCGTTTGCCGCAAGCGTCACATCACCAATGCGAGCACCATAAAAAGTCATAAAACTAAAACACAACTGCAAAATCAGCGAGCGAATAAAAATATCACGATTAAGACTTAATAATGCCCACATTTTTTTACGACTAAACCAGCCACCAACAAATAAAGGCACTGACATTTTATTTGCTAATCGTATGACTAAAAATAATGCAAACACTAAGGCAATATAATCAGCAATCACCGAAGCCCATGCAGCGCCAGCAACTTCCCAATCTAAAAACACGACAAAATATATATCTAATACGATGTTGGTAATATTAGTGACAAGCAGCAAATAGAACGGCCCTTTACCATAATGAATACCAAGCATCCACGCTAATAGCACTAAGTTACACAACGCTGCTGGTGCGCTAAAAATACGAATATAAAAGTAACTATAAGCTTGTACTAACACCTCCTCACTGGAACCAGACAGGTAAGCTATTACATTTTTCATTAATGGGGATAAGGCAATTAAAATAAAGGCAACAATAAGCGCCAGTACTAAACTACGTTTTAGTAACCCAGCTAATTGAGCATAGTCCTTTTTACCATAAGCTTGTGCCACAAGGCCTGTGGTACTCATTCTTAAAAAGCCTGCTAGCCAAAAAAGCAACGAAATAATCGTGGCTCCTAGTGCTATACCAGCAAGATAATGCGCACTACCTAGATGGCCAATTACTGCTGTATCAACAATTCCTAACAATGGCACGGTTATATTTGATAATATCATCGGACCTGCTAACAACAGCAAGCTTTTATGGTGTGCCTTATGACGTTTAAGAAATTTTTTCACAGTGTACTATCGGTCCTATTTTGTCTGTCTTTGCCTGCGCAAAGTGCAGTTATTTTGCAGTATCACCATGTCAGTGAAACTCTGCCAGCGGTTACAAGTGTCAGTGCTGATACTTTTACCGAACATCTCACTTACCTGCAAGAGCATGATTTTAAAGTGCTCCCACTCAATGAACTATTAACTCGCTTGCAACAAGGCGAAAGTTTACCAGATAAAACCGTCGCAATTACGTTTGATGATGGATACAAGAATAACTATGAGCAAGCAGCGCCCATATTAGAGAGGTTTAATTACCCGTATACTATTTTTGTAAACCCTAAACTGATTGATGAAGGTAAAGGCTATGTGATGGGTTGGCCCCAATTGAGAGAGCTCGCAAAAAAAGGAGCCCTTATTGCTAATCACAGTGCTCAACATGACTACTTACATCGTAAATTAGCTGAAGAGACAACAGAGCAATGGCAAGCCCGGATCAAGCAAGATATTTTGTCGTCACAACAGCGCATTAAAGAAGAAATAGGACATGACTATAAATACTTAGCCTATCCTTACGGTGAGTTTAATAATCAGCTGCAAGACTTAGTAACTGAGTTGGGCTTTATTGGTATTGGCCAACACTCAGGAGCTATACACACAGACTCTGACTTTAGCCGCTTACCTCGCTTTCCTGCATCAGGGTTTTATAGCACGCTCGATACTTTAATTACTAAAATGAATGCGCGTGCATTCCCTATTAAAAAGCTAATTTATACTGATAGTGTAACAACTGAGGATCTTCCCCAGATCAGTATCCAATTTAATATGGGGGATTTCCATAAAAGCCAACTAGCATGTTATGTATCTAGTGTTGGACAAGCAAAGCTAAAATGGACATCTAAAGATACAGTGCAAGTACAAACACCAAAAGCATTAGGTAAAGGTCGCTCTCGCTTTAATTGTACTGCGCCATCTATTAAGCATGCAGGTAGTTATTACTGGTTTTCACAACCTTGGGTAATCGTTAAATAACCTATTTTTTGCAAATTATTTTTTAACAGCATGACGCAATAAATTACTCGCGATTTTATCCAAGGAAACCACATCTATAGCGGCATTTAGCTCAATTGCCGCTTTTGGCATTCCCCATACTACTGATGACAGCTCATCTTGCGCCATAGTGTAAGCCCCCAACTCTCTTAGAGACAATAAACCTTTAGCGCCATCACTTCCCATTCCCGTTAATAGTGCTGCTACTGTATGCGTTGGACATACCTTTGCCATCGAATTAAATAACACATCAACAGAGGGGCGATGACGATTTATCGGGTCACTTGCATCAAGCTGGCAATACAAACTGCCATTTTGTAACTTAATACTTAAATGCTGATCCCCTGGTGCGATATAAGCCCAGCCTGGCGCTAGTTTGTCACCATGACATGCTTCTTTTACATTTATTGCGCAGGTTTTGTCCATTCGTAGTGCAAATGACTTACTAAAAACTGGCGGTATATGCTGAGTGATCATAAGCGGCGGACAATTCACTGGCATATTTATTAATACTTCTTTAATTGCCTCAGTTCCCCCTGTTGATGCTCCGATCGCTAACACTTTGGTATTGATAAAATGTTGTTTAGCAGAAGTATCAATTGCAACATTAGCTGGGAGCTTAAAGCTGCGTATCCTAGCACCTGCAGCAGTGCGTACTTTTTGCTGTACTAGCTGCGCATATTGAGCAAATTGTTCAGATACATTAATTTTTGGCTTAGCAACAAAATCAACAGCCCCTAACTCTAATGCTTCAAGCGTAATGGGTGAGCCTTTTTGAGTTAAAGTAGAAATCATTACAACCGGCATTGGTCTTAGTCGCATTAGATTTTTTAAAAAACTAATGCCGTCCATTCTTGGCATCTCAATATCTAATGTAAGTACATCAGGATTGAGCTGTTTGATCATGTCCCGGGCTTGATAAGGGTCTTCAGCACAGCCAACCACTTTAATATCATCAGCTTGATTTAAAACTTGGGTTAAGATTTGCCTTATCAGCGGGGAGTCATCTATCACGAGTACATTAATCATTTAATCCCCTTAGAATAATTCAATATCAGTTTTTAATTCTTGTTTTTCAATATTATGAAGATAGTTCACTTCACGTTTTTCGATATTCTCATTTTGCACACTACGCAGCTTTTTCACATGAGCTTTACCCGTCTGCGGGTGAAACACCACTTTACGAGGCCATGGACCCCCTACATCCTGAGAAACTAACCTCAATCCCTCTTCTTGAACGTATGCCTGTGCAAAACTTATATTACCAAGACCGATATCCGTCATTGTCCGAATAATCTGCCCGCCACCAAAGAGCTTTATTTTTAAATTCGCGCGCGATGCACCATTTTTAAGCACTTCATTAATTAAAAATTCCATTGCCCAATTTCCATAACGGCAATTTAGGCTGTGAGCATTTGTAAGCTCCTGTCCTTTTTCAATAGGCAGCATAAAGTGATTCATGCCCCCAACACCTACTTGCTCATCATAAACACACGCAGCAATACATGATCCGAGCACAGTCGTAATTAACTCATCATTTTTTGATACATAAAACTCACCGGGCAAAACCTTTGCAACAACATTTTTATGCCCACTATCCCAAAACCGTCTTACATGATCGAAGCCTTTTAGTACTGGTGAAAAATGCTTATCCATAATTAAACCTTCTGATACATTGTCTTCCCTAAATTCTTAAACTCTTGATGTGCCTTACTCATTGTTTCAGAGTGACCCAACATTAGATGTCCATCCATAGCTAAAACTTGGTGATAACGCTCAAAAAGCTGCTCTTTCGTTTCTTTATCAAAATAGATCACCACATTACGACAAAAAATCACATCAAATGGGCCTTTAAGCGGCCACTCTTGCAGTAAATTCAAACGTTTAAAAGAAATCATCTGTTGCAGTTCAGGTTTTACTTTAAATTGCTCACCATCTTTACTTCTTAAAAACCAGCGCTTTAACTGACTAGGCTCAAGCCCATTAACATTTGCTGCGGTATAAGTACCAGACTGCGCTTTCGCCAAAACGTTGGAGTCTAAATCGGTTGCTAGAATTTTTACATCCCAATCACGTGGGAATACACCACTCAATACCATAGCTAAAGAATAAGGTTCTTCACCCGTAGAGCAGCCCGCAGACCAAATACGTACTCGCCGCGTATCTTTATTGGCTATTAATAGCTTTGGAAAAATCTGTGTTTGTAGATAGTCAAAATGGTGCTGCTCGCGAAAAAATGCCGTCAAATTTGTGGTTATCGCATTAATGAAATCACTAAACTCTTGATTATGGTGAGCTTCTAAATACTCTAAGTACTGTTTGAAATTGGAGAGCTGCAATGATCTTACTCGCCGCGCTAAACGTGAATAAACCATTTCCCGCTTATGCTCACCCAATACAATGCCGCAAGAGTTATATACTTTTTCTGATACTTTCTTAAAATCATCGTCGGTAAACAAAAACTCTTTCATCACAATCACTCGCAATTATAACAGTCGGAAATAACGGCTATTAAGGGTTTAGTAATTAGCTGCTCAGGATTCTAAGCATTGGCGTGCGCTAATCGCGCTGTACAATAAATCAAATACTTATGTGATATAAAATGTACAGCGCACCTTTTCTAAATCCATATAGAAAATATTCTTTATTGTTTATTAATAAACTTTAAAATTCTTCCCACTCATCAGAAGGCTCAGAGAAATCATTCCCTCTTGGTTCGCTGCGAATATAACGACTATGTGTAACGGGTGTTTCAGTACTTCTTACGTGTGGGGCCGTCGCTTTAGGCTTTTCTATGTTGGGAACTACTGCCTCTTCTTGGCCTAATGAGAAGAACCGTAATAGCTTACGCATATCATTCGCTTGCTCTGCCATCGACTCACCAGCAGCAGACGCTTGTTCAACCAAGGCCGCATTTTGCTGTGTCATTTCATCCATTTCAGAAATTGCTTTATTAACTTGCTCAATGCCTGAGCTTTGCTCTTCAGATGCTTCTGCAATATCCGAAATCATGCCTGTGACACGTTGCACACAGGTAACTATTTCTTGCAACGTTGCACCTGACTCATTGACCAATTGCGTGCCATCTTCGACCTTATCAACACTATCTCTAATTAACTCTTTAATCTCTTTTGCAGCCCCTGCAGAGCGCTGAGCTAAGTTTCGTACCTCTCCTGCGACAACAGCAAAGCCTCTACCTTGCTCTCCTGCTCTTGCGGCCTCAACAGCGGCGTTAAGCGCTAATAGGTTAGTTTGAAAAGCAATTTCATCAATCACACTTATAATATCAGCAATTTTTTTACTGGATTCATTGATCGCTGACATACTGGTTACAGCTCGATTAACGACCTCTCCTCCAAGTTGTGCTTTGTCTCGTGTTTCTGACGCCAGTTCATTGGCTACTTTAGCGTTATCTGCATTTTGACGAACTGTACTTGTCATTTCTTCCATACTTGATGCTGTTTCTTCTAATGCTGATGCTTGCTCCTCCGTACGCTGGCTTAAATCTGCATTGCCTTGCGATATCTCTTCCGCACCACTGGCAACCATAGTCGCGGATGAATTTATTCGGTGGATAACTTCTGTTAATTTATCTGCGGTTGCATTAGCATCACGTTTAAGCTTATCAAATGAACCTTGATAATCTTGTTCAATACGTTTTGATAAATCGCCATTAGCCATCGCTGATAGCATTTCCCCTGTACCGGACACTGCATCATCTACAATCCCAACCAAACTGTTTAATCCTTTGGCTAAGCGTAGGAAAAATCCATTTTTATCTGCTTCTTTTATCCTAATATCTAAATCACCACTTCCAGCGACACTAATTAGATCATTAATTTCTTTTTCTATGGCAACTTCTTGTGTACGGTCAACCCACTCAACGACAGTGCCTATACGCTCACTATCAGGTGTAATAATAGGGTTAGCAACTAGGCCAAAAGTTCGCCCGCCAACCAGTATTTCAGCACTATACGTTTTATTTAATTTGCTTAATATATTACGCTGATGGACTGGGTTCTTATGAAATACATCAATGTTTTGCCCTAATAACTTACTACTATCAAAAGTAGGTAGGTCTTTGCGTAAATCTTTCTCTGCCGTACGCATCATACTAACAACCGCATCATTCATATAAATGATGTTATTATCTGCATCCGCAATCATAGTATTAGTAGCAACGCGATCTAACGCTCGGCGCACACGTAAATTCTCTTGTGATTCACGTTTTTCTTGCTCAGCTTTATTTTCACTATCTGTTATATCTTGCCACTCAACAATCGTCCCTAACCGCTGCCCATCACTACCAAGCCAAGGCGTAGCGATGAGACTAAAAATAAGTTCCGCTAAACGTAAAGTGGCTTTATGTGGCTCGTTAAGTTCTGACAATACTTTGCGCTGATGCGATGGCTGCTTATGAAAATCATCTACACAGGTACCTATAAGATCCGCCACTGAAAATGATGGCAAAACGGTTTTTAGCTTAGCCTCACGCGCCTGCAGCATTTGTTTTACTTTCTCATTTACAAAAACAATCTTTAAATCGTTATCTGCAATCATCACATTTGCTTGGCATACTTTTAAGGCATTAGCTAAATCTGCAGTCGAGCGCGCTTTTTCAGATACTGCTTTTTGGGCACTAATATCACTAGCATATTTAATGACTTTATATGGTTTTCCGTTAGGATCAAAAATAGGATTGTAAGACGCTTGTATCCAGATCTTTCTACCATCTTTTGCTATACGCAAGTACTCACCTGAGTCAAATTCTCCATCTCCTAATTTTCGCCAAAACTGGTTATATTCAGTACTTTTAGCATATTCCTGCTCAACAAATAAACGGTGATGCTTGCCTCTAATTTCATCCAGACTATAACCAAGTGTGTTTAAAAAATTATCATTGGCCGTAATAATGGTGCCATCAAGGTTAAATTCGATCACTGCTTGGGATTTATTAATTGCTTCTATTTGACTGGCCACATCAGCTGCAAGGCGTTTTTGCTGTGTAATGTCTGTGGCAAACTTAACAACTTTTAATACTTTTCCTTGCGCGTCTATGACAGGGTTGTACGTCGCTTGTATCCAAATTTCTTTACCATGATTACCTGTGCGCTTGAATTCATCGCGGATAAACTCACCACTTTTAAGTCGCTGCCAAAACTCTTGATATTGCGCGCTGTCGACCTCTGTAGGATCAACAAACATGGCATGATGTTGACACTGAATTTCCTCAAGCTGGTAACCCATTACATTTAGAAAATTGTCATTGGCAGTAATAATTTGCCCCTCGGGCTCAAATTCAATGACCGCTAAAGACTTATTTAATGCAGCAACGACTAGGTCATTACTTGATTCTGACTGTTTTGAATTACTAAACCACCACATGCCAATCACCTTTTTATTTATCTGTTATGGTTTTTAATGCGTACATTTAATCTTCATTGTTTTTTTCAAATCAAGTAACGCAACCATTTTTTCACCTACATTTACCAGCCCTGCAACAAACTCTGAGTTATCAGAATCCGTAAAATTAGGCACTGTTTTCGCGTCTTCTTCTGCGATGCTATAAACATCAGATACAGCGTCCACGACTACGCCCATAATCTTGCTGCCTTGTTCAAAATTCACTTTTACGACTATCACAACAGTTAAAGGACCATACTCAATACTCGGTAATCCAAACCGCAACCTCAAATCTAAAATAGGGACTATGGTCCCACGTAGATTAATAACCCCTTTGACGTAATCTGGTGCATTAGGTAGCACTGTAATTTCTTCCCAACTACGAATTTCTTGCACAGTTAAAATATCTACACCGTACTCCTCATCCGCCATAATAAAAGTGAGAAATTGCTTCACCCCTTTTGCTTGTTCTAGCATTATCTTGTTATCTAATTCGCTTTGCCCAGAGATCATGACGCCTCCAAATTAGCTTGCGATTCAATAATCAACTCTTGGCTTCCTGGTTTTCGTAAGCCAGATAATTTGATTAAACCACTAATATCTATAATTAGAGAAACACGGCCATCACCTAAAATTGTCGCCCCAGATACACCATCTACCTTTTGATAATTAGCTTCTAAGCTCTTAATCACAACTTGTTGCTGAGAAAGTAAATCATCTACTAGTAAACCTATTTTTTGATTATCGCTTTCAACAACGACTAACAAGGTTTTATCTAAGGTCTCAATAGCACCTTGATGATTAAAAATATTGTACAAACGTAAAATAGGGATGTATTCATCACGCAGCCTTAAAACATCAAGATCTTTACCCACTCGACTTACTTTGGTGATATCAATTTGCAATGACTCAACAATTGAAATTAAAGGAATAATGTATGTGTGTTTTGCAACTTTAACTAACTGACCATCTAAAATAGCCAGCGTCAGTGGTAAACGAATCGTAAAAGTCGAGCCAATACCCGTCGCGGACGACACTTCTACAGAACCATTAAGCGATTGAATATTACGCCTAACTACGTCCATTCCAACGCCGCGTCCTGAAATATCACTTACCGCATCAGCAGTTGAGAATCCCGGCATAAAAATTAATTCGTTGATTTCGTCATCGCTAAGCTCGTCGCCTAATGCTATCAGTCCATTTGCAATAGCTTTTTCTTTGATTTTAGTGGTATTAAGGCCTTGCCCATCATCCATAATTTCAATAACGATATTACCGCCTTGATGAAATGCATTGAGCGTGACAATACCTACGGGGTCTTTACCT
Source organism: Pseudoalteromonas sp. NEC-BIFX-2020_015 (assembly GCF_012952265.1). Lineage (NCBI taxonomy): Bacteria > Pseudomonadati > Pseudomonadota > Gammaproteobacteria > Alteromonadales > Pseudoalteromonadaceae > Pseudoalteromonas > Pseudoalteromonas sp. NEC-BIFX-2020_015. The sequence goes on along the minus strand of NZ_JABCJL010000029.1, from coordinate 56,034 downwards.
ACTGCAAGACGCTGATCGACAGTTTCAAGGCCATGATCAAGCGAATTACGAACTAGATGCACCATTGGGTCGGAGATTTTTTCCATTACCGTTTTATCAAGCTCTGTCTGCTCACCTAGTAATTTCAACTCAACTTGTTTATTTAACTTTTGTGAAATATCTCTTACTAAACGAGGGAAACGACTGAACACAAAGCTTATGGGGAGCATCCGTATTCGCATTACATTTTCTTGTAAATCACGAGTGTTATGCGCTAACTGCGCTAATCCCTCTTGCAAAGAAGCAATCGTCGCTTCAGTAATTTCCTGCTCCCCGAGTTGCGTTAGCATCGCTTGGGTTATTACTAACTCACCAACCATGTTGATCAGTGAATCCACTTTATCAATACCAACGCGTATAGAAGTTGATTCAGTTGCTGGAGGTGGTGCCTTGCTTACCACCGCTTTTTTAACCTCTTGCGTATTAATAGGTGCTGATGAAGCAAGTTCTATTTTACTGTCTGGGTTATTCTCTTCGGCTCCTTGCGCCGTATCATCTTCTGAGAAAAGCCCGCCACACAGCGTAATTGTTAAATCACAATCATCTTCCACCCATTCAAATATCTCTCTAATAACACGCTCTTCTTTTTCGGTATTTAAAAAGAAGCGCCAGGAAAGAAAGCAATCATCGGCCGTTAAATCTGTAATATCAGGGATTTCATTATGAGATACATGGGTTTCGAGCTCACCTAACTCAGCTAGCTCGCTGATCATGTATAAAGGCTCATTACCTGTTTTAAATAAATGATGGTAGGGCTTAAAATCTATTTGGTATGTGTTTACTTCTGCCTGCTGTTCATCTGCACATTCTGAGTTAGAATTATCGTGTTCGGATTGCCCTAGCCCTAAAATAGCCTCAAATTTAAGCCTTAAGGCATTAGCTTCTTCAAGATCTGGTTCTTGCTCTGATTGCAAAGCACTGAGCAAAGCGCGTAAACAATCCACCGATTTTAGTAACAGGTCAACGTGCTCTGTTGTTAACTCTCTTTTGCCTTCTCGTATTTGATCTAATAAAGTTTCGAGTACATGAGTGAAGTCAGATACCGAGTTAAAACCAAATGTGCCACTGCCGCCTTTAATTGAATGCGCAGCACGAAAAATTGTATTGATCGTTTCTAAGTCTTCCTCTCCGGGAACCAAGTTTAGCAACTCAGCCTCCATTGCATCCAAGCCTTCGAAACTTTCCTCAAAAAAGACTTCAAAAAATTGACTTAAATCTATACTCATGCCCGCTCCCTAAATTAGCGAATCACTTTCTTGATGACAGCCAATAATTGCTCAGGGTTAAAAGGCTTTACAATCCAACCTGTGGCTCCTGCCGCCTTCCCTTCAACTTTTTTATCCATACCGGATTCAGTTGTTAACATTAATAACGGCGTGAATTTATAGTTTGGCAGAGTCCGTAACTCACGGATCAAAGTAATACCATCCATTATTGGCATATTGACATCTGATATAACAGCATCAAAACCTTGCTGCTTAGCGATGCTTAATGCTTCACTACCATCTTTTGCTTCAGTAACATCAAACCCTGCCTTTTTTAAGGTGAATCCCACCATTTGGCGCATTGATGCGGAATCATCCACCGCTAAAATTCTTTTCATATTGACCTCTTAATCTGTACTTTCGAGTATTAGATATTCACTCAGACCCAAACTATTAATGGTACTTTTTAATGGATCGCTCTGCCCTACCCAAATAATTTTATGATGTACAGAAAGTAAATGTTTTTGCAAAGCACATAACAACTGAATAGTTGCAGTATCCGCACTAGAGACATCACTAATATCCAAACATACATCATCATTGCTATTTAATTCGCGTAATATATCTTGATGTAAAACCTCAACTTGGGTGATAGTCAATTCTGCAGGAAGCTTTAACATAATTTTATTACTTTCCTTGTTTTACCAATTCATAACAAAAGCTTAGACCGAGTTAGTAAAAAAGCCACAAAAGCACTGAAAAAAGAATAAATATATTTCATGATGAAAAATTCAGATAAAAAAAGGAGCACATCGTGCTCCTTCATGAATACATGTAGTTTTTAATTAGCAATTAATTATTGATATTGATCTGCAATTACTGAAAACTCAATTATTAGTTTTTTTGCATTAATCAAAGGCGTGCTGCCTGCTTTAAATTCAGGTTTAAAAATAGCCCTAACAGCTCCAGTTGAATCAACCATTGCAACTGATGCACTGTGATCGACAGCATACTCTTGCTCATCACTATCGCTGATTGCGTATATTAGCCCCAGTTCTCGCACTAATGGGAATAAGTCTTTATGTGGGCCTGAAACAGCTAAGAAATCTGGATTAAAATAGTCAATATACGCTTTGCGCTTGTCGGGTGTATCTCGTTGTGGATCAACGGATAAAAACCAAACTTGCAGCGGATACTTGTCTTTTAATGCCTTATGAACATTATTAAGTTTAGCTAAGGTAAGCGGACAAATATCTGGACAGCTCGTATAGCCTAAAAAAACCAAGTTCCACTGATTTAAAAAAGCTTGCTTAGTCACCGGTTCACTATTTTGATCTTGCAAGATAAAATCATTAAGCGGCTTACTTTGCTCGTAAACAAGTGCGTCAACCGTAGCTACTTTATTTTCACTACAAGCAACCAAAAAAAACAAACTTAAAACTAATAATACATTCGTATTAAACTTCATATAACAAGCCATTTGTCTACAAATAAGACCACAAAGAGTACCATTAAATGAACGATTGAAAAACGGAATAAATCCATCGCAGTGTCGTCACTTCCTGCCATTTTAAGTTTTACTGCTTTATAAATAAAAATCCCATTAAGTACCGTTGAGGCTATTAAATAAATAGCACCTGACATGCCAATTAAGTAAGGCAGTACACATACCAGTGCTAATAAAATTGAATAAGCGACTACACATGTTTTACAAAAATCAATACCGTGAGTAACAGGTAACATGGGTATTTTTGCTCGTTCATAATCACTTTTTCGGGCAATTGCCAAAGCCCAAAAATGTGGAGGCGTCCAGGTGAAAATAATCATTACCAGCAACCAAGGAGCAGCTGCCATTTGCCCAGTTTCAGAGACCCAGCCTAGTAATGGTGGCATTGCACCAGCGAGTCCACCAATAACTATATTTTGTGGGGTTGCTCGTTTTAAAAATGAAGTATAAATAAATGCATAACCAACCAATGCAAATAAGGTCAATATTGCAGTTAACGGATTAGCCCATAGCATCAACATAATAAAACCACTAACGCCAATCACTGTTGCAAAACTCAATGCATGAAACTTAGATAACCGCCCCTTAGCAACTGGACGATGACGTGTGCGCGCCATTTTACTATCTATTTCGCTATCAACCACGTGATTAATAACAGCTGCCGCTGCTGATAATAACCCGATCCCTAACAAGCTGATTAGCTGTACCCCCATCCCTCGACCAACATCTGGTGCAAGCGCTAACCCCACCCATGCTGTTAGTACCAACATGGCGACTACTTTGAATTTACAAATTGCGAGATAATCATTAATTAACGCGCTAATTTGACTAGGTGCTAACTTTGTTATTGCTATTAGTTGTGTCATAACTGCCCCTAAGTACGTACTTTTAAGTAAAAACATAAACGAACTACCGTTAATAAGAGTATGGCAGCCATGAGGTTATGTGCCAGTGCGATACCTAAAGGAAAATGCCAATGCACAACCGCTAATCCTAAACAAATCTGACATAGCAGTGCAATTAAGACCGCCACAGTACAATGTTTTATCTTTTTAGATAGTGCATGGCTATAAATGCGCCACATGATCAGTGCTAACACTACACACGTAACCAATGCCCATATTCTATGCAGTAAATGAATCGACATTCTTGCTTGCTGTGAAAGCACGCCATATTCATAAGTACTTTGCTCTAACGGTAATTGAAATACACTACTAAGCGAAAATGGTTGGCCATAACTACACAGCGGTAAACCGTTACAATGTGGGGCAGCATAATTAGCAGCTAACCAGCCGCCTAGCGCAATTTGAATTACCAGTACCACTAACGCAACCAAGCTCAGCTTAAAATGACGCCTTGCAGGGGCATCGCCTCCACTAATAGGCTGTGCAGTAAGTCGTAAATACAACAGTGTAACTAAAGACAAAATACTAAAGCCGCCCAAAAGGTGGCCCATTACAATGACAGGCTGCAAGTTCATGGTAACAGTCCACATGCCTAGCGCGGCCTGAAAAACCACTAACGCAAGTAGTAACAACGGTAACTTAACAGGCGTGGTCGGATGTTGACGCTTTGAAAAAGCCAATATAAATAGCGCTAAAATTAATAAGCCAAGGGTACCTGCAAAATAGCGGTGGATCATTTCCTTCCACGCTTTCGCGGTTTCAAACATCATATCAGGGTAACTTTGCTCTACATGAGCAAGGTCAGCTGCATGCTTGGGCACGGTTAAAAATCCATAACACCCTGGCCAATCAGGGCAACCTAAACCCGCATCACTTAAACGAGTATAAGCGCCAAGCCCAATAACTAAAATCGACAACATAAACGTAGCTAATACCAAGTTTTTATAATTTTTATACATAGTTAGCACTCCTTAAATTAGCTTGAACGCGAGTAGTTAAGCAATTTTTTTAAATCTTTTAACAATCCTTTTTGAGTTAAACGGTTTTGCTGAGGTTCTACATGATACGGGTACTGCAAAACGACCAACCCCATATGATCAATTAAATATAAACTTGCTGGCTGGAGCACATCGACTGCAGGGAGTTCACGCCAGCGCAATGTTTGCTGTTGCGCCTGCCCAAGTATTGCCATATCGACTTTGCCTTGGTTTTTACCAAGGGCAACATAAAGATTGTTTAGTGCGTGTAATTGCTCAGCGCACGCTTGCTCACATTGTGCAGGGTGATTAAGCGCTATAGTCCACTGTTTATGCACAGATTGTTGCCAATCTTGCAGTTTAATTTCTTGAGTTAAAAACTCGCCTTTATTACTCGATGCGCTTGGGATCCAGTCAAGTTTTAAGGCTAAATACGCCATTATTAAAGGCACTAAACAACAACCAATAAATATCATTAATGGATTATTTTTCATTATAATTCCTTCTTTTTACTAGCGAATATTGCAATAACTAGGCAAGCAACAGCGATTAAAAACCACTGCACAGCATATGCTTGATGTTTTTCGGGGCTCATCACCACAGCTTTATAATGGGGCACAGCGATGTTATCGCCATCACCTTGACGATACCCCATAAATTCAACCATGTTACGACCCGTCTGCTGTGTAAATAATGCTAAGTCAATAATTTGTATGCGCTTAGGCCAGTTTGAATCTATGTGTTGCGCTGCTTTTTGCAACGTAAAGCCACTGAGCGTGCCTTGCTTTAATTGCACTATCATGGTGAAAGGGGTTGCTGGTAAATGAACCTGAGGTAACTGTTCGCGGCTAATGGGGGCCTTAACCCATCCTAAATTTACTAATAAGTTATCATCACTGTTGGTCAATTTTAATAAAGTAACAACATCGTAGCCAACTTGCCCTTGATAGACTTGATTGTCTAACAGCCAGTATTGCTCTGTATCAAGCATGCCCGTCACAGTTACATGCAACCCGGTTTTATTCCACTTAGTTGGAAGCTGATGCATTTGCTTCCAACTCAAAACTCCCTGCTCTTGTAGCTCGGCTATTTGTGTTAGCTGTAGTGCTTTGTTTTCAGCTCTTTGTAACTGCCAATACCCCAAACGTAAGCACACTAAAATCACAATCACCACCACGCAAAGTATGATAATTGAGCTAAGCTTTTGTTTACGCCATAAAATTAACTGCATAAAGGTGACCCAGTGATTATTAAAATTATTATCGTACTGTTGCTACTATTTATACTTTTTAACTTGTTCCGAGCTTTATTTATTATGGTCTCAGGTAAAGCGGATGGACGGCCTATGTCTCACTATTTAGGCCGTCGTGTATTATTTTCTGTTGTTGTATTAGTGATTGTAATTGCAGCGTTAAAGATCGGTTTTATCCACAGTAACGCATCGCCTATTCACAAAATTACAGCACGTATACAAATACAAATAAACACAGCCATACCACATCAACAAAATGCCAATACCAAGCAGCCGCTTGAAAAGCAAAATGTTTATCCGGGCTAAAATGGCCTTTAATAATTCGAATTAGAATGACCAATAATAAAACCGTACCTAAGGTCACATGCAGGCCATGAAAACCGGTCAGTAAAAAGAATGTATTGCCGTATACACCAGCATCTAAGGTCAACCCAAGATCTTGGTAGGCATGAATATACTCTTCAACTTGTAGGCCTAAAAAGCAAACTCCTAGCGCAACCGTTAATGCCAAAAATACCTTTAATGGTCCGCGCTTATTATTCTCCATTGCGACATGTGCAAAATGCAAAGTGACCGATGAGGTGAGTAATATTAATGTGTTGATCAGTGGCAACCCCTGCCAACCCATGGCTTGTGTTGTACCTCCTGCTGGTGTTGTGACTAATGGCCACATAGCCTCGAAGGTTGGCCATAGCACCTCATTGGTCATTGCATTATTACCCGCTCCACCCAACCAAGGCACAGAGAGGATACGGGCATAAAACAATGCACCAAAAAACGCCATAAAAAACATCACCTCAGAGAAAATAAACCAACTCATACCTTGACGAAAAGAGCGATCCATTTGCGCTGAATATAAACCCTTATCAGACTCTTCAATGACATTTTTAAACCAACTAAATAACATAAACAACAACACGCCAATGCCTACATAGAGAATATAATGACCATTGCCACCTTCACTCTTAGCCTGCATCACAGTAAGCGCGGCACCCACTGCAATAAAAAACATTGCAAATGCACCGACTATTGGCCACGGACTTTGCGCGGGCACATAGTATTTTTCGTGATTTTTATCCATTTTACTTGCTCCTAAATAGCGATTAGTTTGGCGGCCTAATTACTGGCGACTAACTGCTTGCTAATATCAAACACGGTATAAGATAAAGTTATTTCTTCCACATCATCAGGGAGTTCCGTATCAACATAAAAAAGTAATTTAAACTCAACCTCCTCCCCTGCTTTTAAGGGCTGTTGATCAAAACAAAAACAGGCCATTTTATGTAGATACTTAGCTGCTTTACCTGGCGATACCGACGGCACAGCTTGCATTACTTTATCTTCATTACTGATATTTTTTGCTTTGAATAACACCTCACGCATAGCACCAGGTTTAACAACCACACTATATTCATGTGATTTCACCTTAAACGGCGCGCCACTTTGTGCATGCGTAGTAAAGCTCACATCTATTTCACGCTTTTCATTTATATGCGTGCTTTGCTTTGCTTGCTCTAGCGAGGGCTTACCATTAAGCCCTGTAACATCACAAAAAACGTCGTACAACGGCACCATTGCAAACGCAAAAGCAAACATGCCTAGGCATATTAAAACTAAGCGTTTAAGTAACGGTGCATGACTCATTACTTAATCTCCGGTGGGGTTTCAAATGTGTGATAAGGCGCTGGAGAAGCAACCTCCCACTCAAGACCTTCAGCACCATCCCATACTTTTGCCGGAACTTTGTCGCCACCGCGTGCGCATTTATACACCACAACAACAAACAGCAATTGTGAAAGGCCAAAAGCAAAGCCGCCAATACTAATAATCGCGTTAAAATCGGCAAATTGCAGCGCATAATCAGGGATCCGACGTGGCATACCTGCAAGACCAACAAAGTGCATTGGAAAGAACAGCACATTCACACTCACTAACGACAACCAAAAGTGCCATTTAGCCAAAGTGATATTAAACATATTACCCGTCCATTTTGGCAGCCAATAATATGCCCCCGCCATGATTGAGAAGACCGCACCTGTCACTAATACATAGTGAAAATGTGCCACCACAAAGTAAGTGTCGTGATATTGAAAATCTGCAGGAGTGATTGCCAACATTAACCCTGAGAAACCACCAATCGTAAACAGCACAATAAAGGCGATGCTAAATAACATGGGTACTTCAAAGCTAATCGAACCCCGCCACATAGTGGCTACCCAGTTAAATACCTTAACGCCCGTTGGCACCGAAATCAGCATGGTCGCATACATAAAAAATAGCTCCCCAGCGACCGGCATACCCGTCGTAAACATATGGTGCGCCCAAACAATAAAGCTCAACAACGCAATTGAGGACGTCGCGTAAACCATGGAGGCATAGCCAAATAGCCGCTTACGCGAAAAGGTAGGCACTATTGTTGAGATAATACCGAAGGCCGGTAATATCATGATGTACACCTCAGGGTGCCCGAAGAACCAGAATATGTGTTGGAACATCACCGGATCACCGCCCCCAGCCGCGTCAAAAAAGCTGGTCGCAAAGTATTTATCCGTCAGGACCATAGTCACGGCACCTGCCAATACAGGCATTACAGCAATAAGTAAAAATGCCGTTATTAGCCAAGTCCATACAAATAACGGTAGCTTCATCCAAGTCATACCTGGAGCTCGCATATTAACAATGGTCACAATGACATTGATTGCTCCCATGATTGAGCTAATTCCCATGATATGCACAGCAAACACAAAAAACGCGGTGTTATCGTTACTGTATGTAGTAGAAAGTGGTGCATAAAATGTCCAACCAAATGCAGGGCCACCACCAGGCATAAATAATGAGGCTAATAGAATTAAAAACGCGAATGGTAAAATCCAAAAACTCCAATTATTCATTCGAGGTAACGCCATATCTGGCGCACCGATCATCAAGGGCACCATCCAGTTTGCCAGCCCTGTGAAAGCAGGCATAACAGCACCAAATACCATGATCAAGCCATGTACTGTAGTCATTTGATTAAAGAAGTGAGGATCAACTAATTGTAGTCCCGGCTGAAACAACTCAGCGCGTATAACCATCGCCATCGCGCCACCAATTAAAAACATGGTCAACGAGAAAATTAAATATAAGCTGCCAATGTCTTTATGGTTAGTTGTGTACAACCAACGCTTAAACCCTTTTGCAGGGTGATGATGTCCGCCGTCATGATGCCCAGCTTCATTATGTTGTTGCTCTGTTACGCTACTCATTATTTAGCCTCCGAAGTTGCATCAATCGCGGCTTGTATTTGACTCGGTTGAATCATATCCCCAGTATCATTACCCCATGCATTACGTTTATAGGTAACGACAGCTGCCAATTGCTTAATTGATAACTGCTTAACAAATGCTTGCATCGCAGTACCTGGGCGACCATTAATCACCACATCAATATGATCATTAATATCCCCCAACACCACAGGATTACCTTTGAGCGCAGGAAATACACCTGGTAAACCCATTCCTGTTGGTTGATGGCATGCAGCGCAACTAGCCATATACACTTGCTCTCCCAACACCATTAACTCCTCTTTAGGGAGGGTTTGGTCAAGCAGGGCTGCATCTGCTGCTGCTGCCGTTTTTTTGGCTTGCTTCGCTTGTTGCAACCAATCGGTAAACGCTTGCTCAGACTTAGCCTCAACAACAACAGGCATAAAACCATGATCTTTACCACATAGCTCAGCACACTGACCTCGATAAATTCCCTCTTCATTAATTTTGGTCCACGTTTCATTGATAAAGCCAGGGTTTGCATCTTTTTTAACAGCAAAATCAGGTACCCACCAAGAGTGGATAACATCGTCTGAAGTCATCAAAAAACGTACTTTTTTATTAATTGGTAATACCAATGGCTTATCAACTTCAAGTAGATAGGTGTTTGTTTTATCTGCTTGGTTGGAAATTTGATCTTGAGGGGTTGATAGAATAGAGTAAAAAGCAACGTCTTCACCCATGTATTCATAATGCCACTTCCACTGCGACCCCGTAATTTTAATGGTCAAATCAGCTTTGCTGGCATCTTCCATCGAAATTAGAGTTTTAGTAGCGGGTACCGCCATAGCGATTAAGATTACAAATGGTATTGCCGTCCAGAGGATTTCTACTTTTGTACTTTCATGGAATTGGGCAGGTTTTGCCCCTTTTGATTTTCGGTGATGGATTAGTGCCCAAAACATAACCGCGAACACAATTACACCAATCACACAACATATAATAAATATTGTCATGTGCAGTTGATAAACATCATTACTTATATCTGTTACGCCCTTTCGCATATTAAATTGGCTATTTGCCAATACTTGCTGCGGTAGAACAAACAATATAAGCCACAAGGTAGAGCTCAGTTTACCCATGTGACGACTCCTTTGAATGCTATTGCAAAAATGCAAAGCGAAAAGGCGGCACTGCTATTAAATCGCGCCAATTCGTTTATTGTTATTTTAACTGAAAGTTAACAATTTATTTATGCCACAGGCATAAACACACTCATTAAAGAGCAATTGTTAATACAGTGTATTAACCAATTAGTTAAAAAATGAACAATTAGCAAGTTTTAATGGCAATTAAATTTTATTTTACTGCAAAAATAACAACTAAAAATCAGCGCGTTATTTTCCAAAGGAAGGTAATATTAAATAGCTAAAAGCAGTGGATAAGTAGGGGTAATAAGGCTTTGAATGGTACTTACAAGTGTGGGTTCTAATATATTAGGGGTTAAAAAATGTAAAGCATCAAACTTCATCTATTTGATGCCACTCTATGAAAAAGTTATTACATCCAATCGGCGTTACGAATAACACCAACAGCCAAACCTTCTATATTGAAAGATTCATGCTCTAGATCAACTTCAATTGCGCAGAAGTCATCATTTTCAGCATGTAAGAAAACTTTTTTCCCAGCTTTTTCAATACGCTTAACGGTTACATCATCATCAACACGTGCCACCACTACTTGGCCATTTTCAGCCACTTGAGTACGATGTACAGCTAATAAATCACCATCCATAATGCCAATATCTTTCATACTCATGCCCTGTACACGCAGTAAAAAGTCAGCAGCTGGCTTAAATAACAGCGGATCAACTTGGCAATGGCTTTCAACATGTTGCTCAGCCAATATTGGTTCACCCGCGGCCACCCTACCAATAAGCGGTAAACCTAGTTGCTCTGGCTCATCTTCTTCAACCAGTTGAATACCTCGGCTTGCACCAGGTTTCATTTTAATCACACCTTTTTTAGCAAGTGCTTTTAAATGCTCTTCTGCCGCATTTGCACTTTTAAAACCTAGCGTCTGCGCAATTTCTGCACGCGTTGGTGGCATGCCTGTATCTTTGATAAAAGCTTTAATAAGTTCGAGAATTTGAGCTTGGCGATTCGTTAATGGGCGCATACAACTGGGTTTCCATACAGTACATTTAACTGTGAGTATATACAGTTATATGAAAATCGCAAATTTAAATTGGCTTAAATAAAACCATAAATATTGATTGAATTTATTAGTATGAAGTTACCGATATGAATGTTAAAAAGTATAAAGTAAATTTAAACCCATTGGAGAATATGAACATATGAGTATTTGGTATCAACCTATCACCCTTGAACAATGCAAAAGTCTTGATAACGGTATAAGTGGACAAGGCACATTAATGAAAACCATGGGCATTGAGATTAGTGAAATTGGTGACGATTACCTCGTTGCAACTATGCCAGCCATCCCTGAGCATCATAACCCAATGGGAATAGTGCACGGTGGTGCTAATGTTGTTTTAGCTGAAACCGTCGCCAGTTATGCCGCTAATTTTGTGGTCGATTTCACAAACTTTTACTGCGTTGGACAAGAGATCAATGCGAACCATTTGAAAGCATCACGTAATGGCACGTTAACAGCAATAGCTAAGCCACTGCATTTGGGTAAGCGGACATCAGTATGGGAAGTAAAAATAACCAACAGCCGAGGTGAATTATGCTGCGTATCGAGGATGACCGCAGCAGTTGTTGAGCGTAAAATTAGCTCTGAACAGGATAAATAGTAATTTCAACACCGGCACCTATTGCAGATATGCGTAACAAGGTATCAACCTGTAATGCTTGATTAAAGCACTTTGGCGAGGTACCTGATTCAAAGCCAAGATCAAAAGTACGCTTTGAGCACGATAACCATTGTTTTAATGCTGCACGCGAACACGACTCTATTAACTCGCATAAGTGATTAATCGCCTTATCAGGAGAGGTTACTTCTCCTTTAGATTCAATGCGTGCAAGCTGTCGGTACTCATCTTTATCATAATGTAAAACCACAGCACTCTTTTTTAAGTCTGCAACTAACAGGCTAATATCTTGTTTGGATTCAAGCTCAAGATCTACATTTAAAAATTGAATTTCCGACATTATTTCTCTTTTATCTCACATTAAAAACAATGCAAACTTTAACCTATTTTTGCTTTTATACCAAATAATCTATCCCCAAGTCACCTCAAGATACATAATTCAACGTTTTATCTAAGCTAAAATCTACATGCGACAATTTGCCACATTGGCAAACCGAGTATAGCTTATAAAATACCGCGCTGAAAAATAATAACAAACAGGTAGTAATATGAATAAACGCATTTTTAAACACGCTCGTAAATTTCACAAATGGCTCGGGTATTTACTAGCAATTCAAATTTTAGCCTGGTTGTTAGGTGGTTTAGTAATGAGCGCAATCCCTCTTGAAAAAGTGCACGGTAAGCATCTTGCAGCACGCTCAATTAATAACCCATTTAATCAAGCCGATTACCCTACCTCACTTGATAATATTGTCTTGCAAGTTCCACAGCCAACTCAAATAACTTATAGTCATTTTTTAACCACCCCAATAATTACAGTGAATAACAGCGAAGGTGAGCATAGCTTTAATGGCCTTACTGGGCGTCCATTTTTACCACCGAGTAAAACCCAAATTATTGCAAATGCCCACGCTCATTTATTAATAGAAGCAAAAGTTAATAATGCTGTAATACTAACAACAGGCCCTCGTGAGGTGGGTTATAAACAAAATATTTGGCAAGTAACTTTTGATGACACCTTTAGCACAACGTTATATCTATCAGCAGATAATGGAAACGTTATTACTGTACGCAGTACTATTTGGCGTATTTTTGACTTTTTTTGGATGCTACATATTATGGATTACGACGAACGAGAAGACTTTAATAATCCATTACTGATCAGTTTTTCTGCCTGTAGCGTGTTATTTTGTATCACTGGATTTATTTTACTACTACAAAACTTCAGGTTGCCTCGACGTAAACAAACTCGCACATAAAATTCTCTTAATGGTGATGGCGATAACCACACGCCATCGCCGACTAAATTGCATATAAAAATAGCAATGTAAACTTTCTGATCTATAAAAATATACATTAGTTTAATTATTAAGTACTTAAGCTCGTCCGTTCAGCTGATTTACGCTATTGAATAATAACTCTAAAATACGCCCTCCTGTAGTTCACTTAAGTGATTGGATATGCCGTATTTTATTATTGCCTTATTGGCATCGTTGTTTAGTTTTAACCTTAATGCCGAGCAATTTACTCGCTTTTCTACAGCGAAAAGGCATTTAATCAAAACATTACCTACCGACGCTAAAAGCATTTATTGTGGCTGCGACATAAAACGCCAAGGTAAAAAGCTCGTTCCCGATCCAACTCAGTGCGGTTATGTACCGCGTAATGCAATAACCCGCTCAGGAAAACCAAATGCACGCGCTGTACGCATTGAGTGGGAGCACATTGTACCTGCATGGGAATTTGGTCATCAACTACAATGCTGGCAAGATGGCGGGCGAAAAAATTGCGTTAAAACCAGTGCTCAATTTCGTAAGATGGAAGCCGATATACATAACCTCGCGCCAGCCATTGGTGAAATAAATGCAGATCGCTCTAATTATCGATTTGGAATGATAGCGGGGGATGCTAGCCAATATGGCCGTTGCCAAGTAAAGGTCGACTTTAAACAACGCGTAGTTGAACCCCCTCTTTACTCGAGAAAACGTATCGCAGATGCTTATTTTTATATGCAAAAAACGTATGGATTAAAAATTTCGAGCAAACAACAAAAGCTATTTAGCGCATGGCAACATCAAGAATTAGCCCAAAAAATCAGCAACACCAAGTTATAGGTAAACGGTTGATTGGGCTAACTCGCAATAAGTCAAATATTGACGCGTAAACTCGCTTTATTAAATCCGCAATATTAAGCTTTATAAAGGGTACTTTTATATTTTCTAGCCAAGTCACCTCAAGATGCAAGCGTCTTGAGGTGACTTGGATATATAAAGCACCCGACCTAATTTCAGGCCAGTTAAAGATCTTGATGTGGGCCAAATACCTCATAATGAATGCGTGCAGCATCCACGCCTAGAGTAAGTAACTGCTGTTTAATTGCCGCCATGAAACCACTTGGTCCACAAATATAAAAGTCGCCTTCTGCCAGTGGTAATTGTTCAGCAACACGTGCAACATCCATTAAACCTGAAAAGTCAGGCTCCTCGCCACCTTGGTTTAACCAAGTATGGTGTGTTAATCGAGCATGCGCTCCGCCCTGCTCACGAATAAATTGATCAAACGAGTGCTGTTGTTTATTTTCACAGGCATGTAAATACGTCACTGGCTGATTAGATTGCTCACTTAGTAATGTTTGCAGCATTGCTAACATAGGTGTTTGCCCAACGCCCGCAGAGATTAATACCGCAGGCTTATCTTCTGAACGTAGAAAGAAATCTCCCGCTGGCGGATAAAGATCAACAAAGCTGCCTTCTTCCAATGAATGTAAATAGTTAGACACAATCCCCGGTGCTGGAAGCAATTCTTTTTTCACGCTAATACGGTAACTTTTACCATTACTTTGCTGTGAAATAGAATATTGGCGGATCTCACTGTACTGTGCATTATCGGGTTGTACTTTAATCCCTAAATATTGCCCGGATTTATGAGTGATCACTGCTTTTGAATCTAATGGTCTTAATATAAAGCTGGTCACTAACTGCGATTCAACCTGCTTATGTGCAATGATAAAACGACGCGTCCCAGACCAACCACCATGGTTATTTTTGCTATGGGCATACAAAGCCGCTTCTTCGGTAATACAGATATCTGCAAGTAATGCGTACGCTTCACGCCAAGCATATTCAACTTCTGGGGTAAACTGCTCTGGGATCAGCTCTTTTAATGTGCCAATTAAGTGACCGCCAACTATCGGGTAATGCTCCGGTAAAATATGCATACTGGCATGCTTATGATTAATACGCGCAAGCGACTCTTTCAAAACACCTAAATTATCAATATTTTGGGCATATGCAGCCAGCGCATTAAAAAGCGCAAATTGCTGACGACCACTGCGTTGATTCGCCATATTAAAAATATCTTGCAGTTCAGGGTTATGGCTAAACAGTCGCTTATAAAAATGCTCAGTAACCACAGTACCGGCCTCAGCTAACAAAGGGACTGTGCTTTTAACTATTTCAATGGTTTTATCAGATAACATACTACTTCCTAAAGCTAAATTACTAACCATGACGCCCATCAACACGACGCCGCGTTAAAATAGGAATACAATGGATCAAGAACAACAAAAAGGCCACTAACCACAAAACAGCACTTAGCTGCCACGTAATATGCGGCCCAATAACAAAGGGTAATAACGAACGAACAATCGCTGCAACAAGCACCAAAGCAAACGCCACAGCCATTGTGTGTGGAATAATTAAAGGCCGGCCTGTATGGCCATGAGATACGCGTGTCATCATCGCAAGAATCATCATGCCAATCGTACCGATGGTGATCATATGTAGTGCGTCTTTAAACAAAATAACAGGGCTATAGAAACTTAGTGCAACCAATGCTAAACCAAACCCAAGAGCTAAATACGAGAAGTGCAACGACCATAGCAGTGGCACCTTGAGCATTTTATTATTCCACCACAACAATGAGCGGCTTAAATGCAATACAGCAACAACGGCCAATACCCAACCGGGATTAACACTTGATATGAATAGTTGGCTGATAAAATAAAACGCGACAGCAAATAACGAGCTGTAAAGCAGCACTTTATCCAAACGTGGAATACGTACTTGTTCAGCTAAATCTAAGCCGCGAGCGGTAAAAAAGGGCAGTACTCGCCCTGCCACCACGCCTACCAATAAGGTCATGACCAAAACGGCGGTATCGACAGTAGCCAAAGCCAACAGCATTTTTTGCTCAATGGCGAGCCATAAATAAACACTATTGAGCACGCACAATGCACCTAGTATTGGCAAAAACTGGTAGTTATTTTTACTTTTGGCTTTTAGTAGCATATTTGCCAGCGCTGCAATTGCGCCTAGCCACCAGATCAATTGGAAAAATAATACCGCATATAAATTGGCGTTCTCGAGCCCCAATCCAGTAATAAAAAATGAACCTCGAGCAAGGAGCCAAATCACCGTGAGTAGCATTAATTTGTAACCACTTAAACTCGGCACACCGGTCCACGTTTGAGCCGCTGTTAATAAAAAACCAACAGCAACCGCACCGGCAAAGCCAAACATCATCTCGTGCGCATGCCAAAGTGTCGCGGGCATACTTAAGCCCCAGCTAACATGGCCCGTTAAAATAAGTAACCAATAACCGATCGACAAAAAAGCCAGTAGACCACCGGCTAAAAAGTAAGGCCTAAATGCCAACATCCATAATGGCCATTGGTTTACTTGATAAAACTTAATGCGTGCAGGCACTGGTTCCGTCAGATTTATTGGTTGCATTAGCGTACTTCCTTTCCTAATCCATTAAGCGCCACACAGCGCAGCACATAACTAACTTTCAAAACAGTCGCAGCAAGAATTGTTGATATATGCGCCACTATTTGTAACGTCATCGGCAAGTAATGAGCATACGGATAACTCAATAAAACCGTCACCAGCATAAACACTGTACTTACACCTAAAGCAACATTTGCCCCCGTTAGTAAGCGAGTATAAAAATCACCAACAGTGGAAGCAGGATAATAATCATTCGATATTGGTATCAACATAAAAAACCCTCACTACGTTACATATAACAAGCTACTGCACAGAGCGAGCCAACATTAAATTCTCATTAAATACATAAACTTAAAATTAAACACATTGACAACCATGTCATTATGACTCACCCTTAAAAGTGCAAATAAACACATATGAGTCAAATTGACATGCTTAATAACAATACCTTGATTAGTAGCGCGCTTAAATTAGCCGCGCTCAGCACCCAAAACCCACATTTTGAGTTACTGATCCAATGCATTAATGAGGTCGTGCCTAGCGATGCAATTGCACTGCTTACACGCCAAGGTGATGTATTAAAGCCAGTGGCTATTCAAGGTCTCATGCCTGACACGCTCGGCAGGCGCTTTATTATTGATGAACACCCGCGTTTACAAGCCATTTGTAGCGCGAGTCAACCACTTCAATTTGCCCATGATTGCCCACTCCCTGACCCATACGATGGTTTGTTGTATGCTAAAACGGGCGATATTCCTGTGCATGCTTGTTTAGGTGTGCCTTTGCTTGATAGTGAAGGTAAATTACTAGGCGTGATCACACTCGACAGCCTTGATGCGCACGCATTTGATACACTAAACCTTGATTACTTAGCTCAGCTTGGCACATTGTGCGCCGCGCATTTGCATACCGCGCTGCAACTACAGCAGTATCGGCACCACGCACAACATAGCAGCGCTTTAGTACAAGCGCTTAATCACGAAGCTATCACCCGCGATGGCACCGAGATCATCGGCGAAAGCCCAGCGATACAAAGCCTAAAAAACGATATTAAGCTCGTCGCAGGCTCTGAGTTTAGCGTGCTGATCCAAGGTAACACTGGCGTAGGTAAAGAGCTTGTTGCTCGCAACATACATTTGCATTCAAAACGTAGTGAACAGCCGCTAATACACTTAAATTGTGCGTCATTACCAGAGAACCTCGCCGAAAGTGAATTTTTTGGGCATGCTAGAGGCGCATTTACTGGCGCTCATAATGCGCGCCAAGGTAAGTTTCAACTGGCCGATGGCGGTACGTTATTTTTAGATGAAATTGGTGAGCTCCCGCTTGCCATGCAAAGCAAGCTATTGCGCGTATTGCAAAGCGGCGAGATCCAAACTGTTGGCGAAGATGAGATAAAATATGTAGATGTACGCGTTATTGCAGCCACTAACCGAGACTTAAAAGACGAAGTCGCCCAAGGACGCTTTAGAGCCGACTTATATCATCGTTTAAGTGTTTACCCCCTCAATGTTGCACCACTAAAACAACGCGAAAACGATGTTATTTTACTCGCGGGCTACTTTGTTGAAAAAACTGCTCGTAAGCTCGCCATCAAACAATTAAAACTCAGCGTTGAATCTCAATTGTTACTCACTCAATATGAGTGGCCAGGCAACGTCCGCGAACTTGAGCACGTGATCAGCCGTGCAGCCTTAAAAGCAAAACAAAGTCAGTGGCAACAAGCAATAATCACTATCGAACCTATCCATTGTGAGCTTAATCTTAATGCAACTTCCACTCCACCGATGACACTCATAGTAGAGAGTAGCGATAAAATTAATAATCACAACCTCTCGCTCAAACAAGCAACAGATACATTTACGCATCACTTAATAAGCCAACAACTTGAACAACATAACTATAATTGGGCCAGTGTGGCACGAACACTAAAAGTTGATCGCGCTAACTTAGTACGGCTCGCTAAACGCCTTGGTATTGAAGTAAAAAAATCCATTTAATTTACACATTACTTTTTAAAATAGGCTTTTAAAAGCTGGCTGAATGCCTGCACCTTCGCTGTTCTATGTACCAAATGATGCGTCACAAGCCATAGATCTGTTGGCCAACTAAGTTCATTAGGTAGAATTTGCACTAAATCTGGATACTGCGCCGCCACATTATGTTGCAAACCACCAATACCTAATCCTTTTACAATAGCACGGGTTGCCTCTGATGTTTCTGACACTCGTAGCTTAACTTGCCCAGCTGGAATATTCTCATCAACCCATGCAAAATAAGGCACTCTTGCGTTGTAACCGACTACACCTGACACAAAGTTATGTAACGGCAGTTGTTTCACCGTTTTAGGTATCCCATATTTATCAATATAACGTTGTGATGCATAAAGCCCCGATGATAAATGCGCTAAATGCTGCGCAATATAATCACCTTCATCAGGTCTTGGGCCAGCGCGCACAGCAATATGAGCTTGGCCATGATCAAGTCGCAAGCGCTTTTGATCTAAAATCACTTCAAGTTGTACCTGCGGGTGCAAACTTTGAAACTGCTCGCATACATCACTCAGTACATCTATAAAACCACTGACCGTAGTAAGCAGCAAACTGCCGCGTAATGTACTGTCGGCTGCAATTATATCGTTATGTAAACGCTCCAGTTCGCCATTAATAGATTGTGCCGTGGTAAATAATTTAGCGCCTATTTCCGTCACTTTATAACCACGGGCATGGCGATGAAACAGCCTTGCGTTTAAGTTTTTTTCTAAATTGTTTATACGTCTTAATACCGTACTATGGTGCACATTAAGTACTTCTGCTGCCGCGGTTAAAGTTCCTAATCGGGCTACTTCAAAGGCCACTTTTACATCTTGCCAATCATCAAATTGAATCGCCACTTTCAAACTCATCATTTAGTTGTGCGTATATGCACATAAGTTTTGCGTTTATTTGGCTTTTCTGCAAGTAAATATTTGTTAAAGTAGCTAACAGACAAACCCAATCACTACATTTAAGGCGACCACCATGACTGCACCAAAAATTATTGCCCTTGCAGGCAGCTTACGTAAAGACAGCTTTAACCAAAAATTAATTAATGAAGCAGCACGTTTTGCATTAGAAAGCGGTGCAGAGGTTGAAGTTATTAAACTTGCCGATTTAGATTTACCCATGTTTGATGAAGACATTGAAGCACAAGGCACACCCGTTGGCGCACAGTTATTAAAAGACAAGTTACGCGCAGCTGATGGTATTTTACTCGCTAGCCCAGAATACAATGGCTCAATTACTGCCGTACTTAAAAATGCGATTGATTGGGCGTCGCGAACAGAGCAAGGTGCGGTTCCTGCTTTTCGTAATAAAGTAACTGCTTTATATGCATCATCGCCGGGGGGTTTGGGTGGATTACGTGGCTTAAATCATGTGCGTGATATTTTATCAGGCATTGGTAGCTTGGTATTAGCTGACCAACTAGCAGTACCTGCTATACACACTGTGCTTGATGAAAGTGGACAAATCAGTGACCCCGTTACAGCCGATAAAGTGGCTAGCCTTGCACAACAACTTGTGAGCGTAGCGAGCAAACTTAATAAATAACTTCGTTTTCGAGGTTAAATAATTAGCGGTCTATCTATTTTTAAAATACTGCCCCGGCGTTGTTGCTAATATTTTTTTAAAAGCAGTATTAAACGCCGAGCTAGATTCAAACCCTAGCTGCTGCGCAATATATTGTTGAGAGTGACCACTTTCTAGCATTTCGACCGCACGCAACGCTCTAAGTTTTTGCTTCCACTGGCTAAAATTCATAGAAAAACTTTTATTAAATAAGCGATTTAGTGTACGACTCGATGCACCGACTTCAAGACCCCATTGCTCAAGCGTTTTATGACATCCAGGATTTGCATGTAATTCACTTAAAATTGGCGTCAAACGGTTATCTTGCGCTGTTGGTATAAAAAATTGACTGGTTGGCGCGCACTCCAAACGATCAATAAATACATCAATAAACCGCTTAGTCTGCACGTCTAGATTATAATCTTCTGGCCAGCTACAAATCATTAAAATCATTGCTTTTAACAAGTCGTCAATATGTAACACTTTAGCGCTCAAACCTAAACGTGCGACGTAAGGTACATCAATATAAACACTACTAAATTGACCACCGTAACGGCAAAAAGTCTCGTGAGGCAAATGCGGTGGTAACCATACAGCCTGATTAGGCGGCACCACAAAGCGCCCTTGCGACGTTGCCACCGTCATTACACCTCTACTGGCATACGCTAGCTGTCCCCACGTATGCTGATGAGTTTGCACATGCTGCCAAGGTGGCATTGGACCTGGCCTTGGGAAAATAGGCCTATCAAGCTTAGTACGTTTAAAGCGTGATTTAATACTCACCCAGCAATTTGTCTGATCAGATAAACTTTGTGTCATATTATGCAATTTTGGTCATCTTAAAAACACCTTACACTAGCGCTGCGATATCAACAAATCTGCTTAAGGAAAAAAATGAAAGACCACACTGGAGATAAAACCTGGCAATCGCCATTTAACTTTTTAGCATTAGCGACTGTAATAATGGCAGTAACTTTTGCAGGCTGGATGGCACTACTTAATAACTTTGCTATCGAGGCGGCTAATTTTACTGGCGCGAATATGGGGATGCTGCAATCTTTACGTGAAATACCTGGATTTTTAGCGTTTACAGCGGTGTTTGTATTGCTTGTGCTAAAAGAACAAACATTTGCACTTATAAGCCTATGCTTACTCTCAATTGGGGTCGCTATCACAGGGTTCTTCCCTACTATTTATGGCTTGTATATCACGACAGTGTTGATGTCGATAGGCTTTCACTACTTTGAAACCATTAATCAATCTTTAAGCTTGCAATGGTTTAATAAAGAAGAAGCACCACTCAAATTAGGCAAGTTACTGTCAATCAAGTCAATGGCGTCACTGCTGACTTATGGCACAATCTGGTTGAGTGTTACATATTTTGCGGCCGACTATAAATGGCTTTATTTTGTACTCGGTGGTGTAGGCTTTGTGCTAACAGTGGCATTAGTTTTAGCGTTCCCGAGCTTTAAAATTCATTCCGTTCAACATAAAAAAATTATTTTGCGAAAGAAGTACAGCCTGTACTATTTATTGCTGTTTTTCTCTGGTGCACGCAGGCAAATATTTATGGTATTTGCAGGCTTTTTAATGGTCGAAAAATTTGGTTTCGATGTTGCCCAAATCACCGCCTTATATATGCTAAATCATGTTATTAATATTTTTATTGCCCCAAAAATAGGGCAAATGATCAGTAAAATAGGCGAGCAGAAAACCTTAACTATTGAGTACAGCGGTTTAATTTTAGTCTTTATTGGCTATGCACTGGTTGAATCACCGTTATTCGCAGCTGGCCTTTATGTGATTGATCATCTATTTTTTGCCATGGCGATCGCTTTAAAAACATACTTTCAAAAAATCGCACAACCTGAAGACATTGCCGCCACAGCCTCTGTTAGCTTTACTATTAACCATATTGCCGCAGTGATCATTCCCGCCGCTTTTGGCCTAGTTTGGCTATACGACCAAGCACTCGTTTTTTACTTTGGTGCAGCATTAGCCGCATGCTCACTTGTGTTAAGCCAATTTATTACTGCTCATCTACAACGTATAAACAGCCTAGCTTAATCTGAATTTTAAGATATAGATTATCATGAACTCAGGTTACTTACTGCTTTGTCGCTGCCAGTTTGGCGGCGATAAAGTCGGTATGATTTACATATAGTAAGTTTGCAACACGGCGTATAACGTACTCTTCTTGTGGATCTAATTGCCCATCAGCGTACGCTAAACGCCATAGTAACTCGATAATGTCAATTCGCTGCCCGGCACTACATTGACTATTTATTTGTTTAGAAAACTGAAAATAATCAATCGCTTCATCTAAGCTCTTACCAGCACTTTGCATGAGCTCATTAACTTCTGCATCATTCAAATTAAAATACTTTTTTAAAGTTGCACTTAAAGTTTGTAACTCATCATCTTGCTGCTCGCTATCTGCGCGCATTACCTCAATCAATAATGCCGCTACCGCAGTTTTAAGATCGTGCTCTTGTATCTGAGCGGGCTGATCGTTAAATGTCGAAAAAAGCTGCTTAATTTGCTTGAACATCACATTTTCCTATTATGGGTGTTAGACTTAAATCATAGGTGCAATACAATAATGGAGTAAAGATTTATGAGAGGAAAAACAGTCACTGCTTTAGCAATAACAGCCACGCTTACACTTTTGCTGGGGAGCAATCCCGCAAACGCAAAAAAGAACAATACCGAAAAACTCTACGACTTTGATGAAAAAGTCCATTATCACCAGACTAAGTTAGACGACAATAACTACCAACTCACTATCCAGTCAGACGATTACCCGCATTTTAAAAACCAAAGCGTATTTTTGCTTCGACATGCTAACCGCCTATGTCGTGACAACACCTTTATGTTAAAAGTGACTGGCGGCGTGCAAGAGTATGAACAAATGCCCACAAAACCACGTGCCTATCAGCCACCTTTAACGGTATTACTACAGTGTGAAACTGAGCCAAATAAAGATTAATCTTTAGTCTTTATAACCCCAAGGCGCAGCCGGTGGTGTGATTGGTTTGGTTAAATCAAAATCAACACGGAACTCGCGGCCTTGGCGAATTAAACGGTAAGTAAACTTTTCAGGGTAGATATACATCTGCCACGTATTACCAATCGACTGTGGAATGCCTTGATTTACAAACAGCTCTTTTGAGTATTGATCAGCTGGGAAAGACTGCACGCTCTCAAAACCCGCATCAACCGTATGACCACCATACATAGTTGATATATCATCAGTGCCATCTTTATGGCGGTGATCATGTTTTAAGCTCAAGCCACTACCTGTTTTTGTAATGATCCACGTACGTGACGCATCATCACCTACATGAAACGGAACTTGCAGCTCACGCTCGTCACAACGACGCACATGCATTACTAACTTCTTGCCCGCAAACGAACTAGGGCCCGCGGCATTATCAACCGTTACCGTTCCTTCATACGCTTTGCCACAATGGGCAGCAATATTATCAAAAAAGCCATCATGACTTGGAATAGACACCAACGGCGCTGGGCGTGCAAAAGCTGCCGTAGAAGCCAGCAATAAAGTAGCCACAGTTAATAATTTCATAGCAAGTTCCTAAAAGTATAAAAGAGCAGCTTAGCGTGTTACTAAAAACAAAGGAAGTAATCACGGTGAGTGGGGGCTAGATACTAGTTAGCAAGTGATAAGACAAAACGCGGCCTTAGCCGCGTTTTACAATCGTATTAATTTTAAACTAGTTACTGCCAAGGCCGCTCGGCGTTAAGCTTCGCTTCAAAGACGTCTATTTGTGGGTTTAGGGTTTCTGTTACGCCGATAAAGTCTAAACCGCTTAATAAACGTTCTTTTACGTCTTTGCGAATATCAAAACTGATTGGAGCAAACTTATTGCTCGTCAGCGTTTGATTTTCAAGGTCGATGTCGATATGAATATCGTCATGTTGCTCACTCAGTACAAATAAGTCTTCCAATGTTTGCGCTGGCAATGCAATGGCGAGCATTTGGTTATTGCCGCAATTATTAAAGAATATATCGGCAAAGCTTTCGGCCAAAATCACTTCAAAACCATATTGCTTAAGTGCCCATGGCGCGTGTTCGCGTGATGAACCACAGCCAAAGTTATCCCGGGTGAGCAATATTTGTGCGCCTTGATAACACGCACGATTTAAAATAAACTCAGGGTTTGGCTCGTCATTATCTAAATAACGCCAATCATAAAACAAGGCAGCATCAAAGCCATCACGACTGGTTGACGTTAAAAACTGCTTTGGAATAATTTGGTCAGTATCGACGTTGTTTTTATCAAGCGGGGCCATTAAGCCACTAAAATAAATGCTCATTAGGCTTCTCCTCTAATATCAACAAAGCGACCATGAATCGCTGCCGCTGCGGCCATTGCAGGACTCACTAAGTGCGTACGACCACCACGGCCTTGACGGCCTTCGAAGTTACGGTTTGAGGTAGATGCACAGCGTTTGCCTGCACCTAAACGGTCATCGTTCATCGCTAAACACATTGAACAACCTGGCTCGCGCCACTCAAAACCCGCGGCTTTAAAAATATCAGCTAGGCCTTCATCTTCAGCTTGCTTTTTAACAAGGCCAGAGCCCGGTACAATTAACGCTTCAACACCAGCGGCCACTTGTTTACCTTCAACAATCTGCGCGGCGGCGCGTAAATCTTCAATGCGGCTATTGGTACATGAACCAATAAATACAGTGTCTACCGTGGCTGATGACAATTTATCGCCTGCTTTTAAATCCATGTATTTAAGGGCGCTGCGGATGGCATCGGCTTTGATTAAATCAGGCTCTTTATCTGGATCAGGAATGCACTCATCAACACCAATTACTTGTTCAGGGCTTGTGCCCCAAGTAATTTGCGGTTGAATAGTACTTGCCTCTAGCTCAACGTCTAAATCAAACTGTGCGCCTTCATCTGTTTTTAAGGTTTCCCAGTACGCAACGGCTGCATCAAACTCAGCTTCTTTTGGTGCAAATGGGCGACCTTTTAAGTAATCATAAGTAATTTGGTCTGACGCGATTAAACCCGCTTTAGCACCCATTTCAATGCTCATATTACACAACGTCATACGCGCTTCCATTGACAGTGCTTCAATGCCTTCGCCACAAAACTCTGCTACATAACCCGTACCACCGGCAGTGCCTAATTTACCAATAACCGCCATGATCAAGTCTTTTGCCGTCACAGTTGGGCGCAACACGCCGTTAATTTGGATTCTCAGCGATTTGGCTTTTTTCTGTTGGAGGGTTTGTGTCGCGAGTACATGCTCAACCTCAGAGGTGCCAATACCGTGAGCAAGTGCACCAAATGCACCGTGCGTTGAAGTATGGCTATCGCCACAGACTATGGTTGTGCCTGGTAAGGTGATCCCTTGCTCAGGCCCCATGACATGTACTATGCCTTGGTTAATTGAGTTTAAATCATAAAGCGTAATGCCAAATTCTTTACAGTTGGCATCGAGCGCCATTAATTGATTTTTTGATACTTCGCTTGCGGCATCTAATGAGCGACTTTTGGTCGATACATTATGATCCATCGTCGCGATGGTTTTTTCAGGGCAACGTACTTTACGATTTTTTTCACGTAGGCCTGCAAATGCTTGCGGCGACGTGACTTCGTGCACTAAATGGCGGTCAATATAAAGTAAGTCGGTTTGCTCATTAATACTAGCAACAACATGTGCTTGCCAGATTTTATCGTATAACGTTTGGGCCACTTGCTCATTCCCTAATTCGGTTTAGCTCGCGACGTGACGGTTGCCACGAGCATAATTAATTTAAATTCGAGCCACAATCGCAGCGGCAACGTCTTGCGTTGTATAACCTGCGTTCGGGTAGATATCGGGCGTGCCGACACCGGCTTCTACAGCTTCGGCAACTGCTTTTTCAATACTGCGCGCAGCTTCATCTTGGCCTAGCGAGTAACGTAGCATTAAAGCGGCACTTAAAATTTGCGCTATTGGATTAGCAATCCCTTTACCTGCAATATCTGGTGCTGAGCCACCAGCCGGTTCATACATACCAAAACCCGATTGATTCAAGCTCGCTGAAGGTAATAGCCCCATAGAACCTGTGATCATTGCGCATTCGTCTGACAAAATATCACCAAATAAATTGTCGCATAGCAATACGTCAAACTGACTTGGCTGCTTAACTAACTGCATAGCAGCATTATCAACGTAAATGTAATCAAGGTTTACTTCTGGATAGTCTTTACTGACTTCGGTGACAACTTCACGCCATAACACGCTTGATGCAAGTACGTTGGCTTTATCTACCGACGTGACATGATTGTTACGCAATTTTGCTGCTTCAAACGCAAAACGCGCAATTCGTTCAATTTCTTTGCGTGAATAGGTTTGCGTATCAAATGCGGCTTCATTTTCGCCTTCGCCACTGCGGCCTTTTTCGCCAAAATAAATACCCCCTGTAAGCTCACGCACACATAAAATATCAAAACCTTGCTCGCTAATATCGGCTCGTAGTGGTGACGCTGCACTCAACGCAGGTAATAACTGCGCGGGGCGTAAATTACAAAACAAGCCAAAATGTTTACGCAGTGGTAAAAGCGATGCGCGCTCTGGCTGCTCATCCGCCGGTAAATGCTCCCATTTAGGGCCACCGACTGAACCAAATAAAATAGCGTCTGCATTTTCGCAGGCAGCGAGCGTTGTCTCTGGTAATGCTTTACCAAATTCATCAATAGCAGCACCGCCAAT
Source organism: Pseudoalteromonas sp. NEC-BIFX-2020_015 (assembly GCF_012952265.1). Classification (NCBI taxonomy): domain Bacteria; kingdom Pseudomonadati; phylum Pseudomonadota; class Gammaproteobacteria; order Alteromonadales; family Pseudoalteromonadaceae; genus Pseudoalteromonas; species Pseudoalteromonas sp. NEC-BIFX-2020_015. The sequence goes on along the minus strand of NZ_JABCJL010000029.1, from coordinate 28,990 downwards.
AGCATGAGGATGACGAGTTAAGGTAAAGCCAAACTTACTGCTTACGGCATCAAGCACTTGCTCTGCTGCTGCCATCACTTCTGGGCCGATACCGTCGCCAGCTAATACTGCGATGCTATAATTCGTTTGACTCATCCTGCTTTCCTTTGTTGTTTTAAATCAGACACTTTTTGTGCACGATAAATTAAGTTATAAACGCGGATCATAGCGCGTACAGACGCTTCAACTACATCCGCTGCTATACCGGCGCCGTGGTAAGGACGACCATCGTATTTTGCGATAATATTTACTTGCCCTAGTGAGCTTGCACCTTCGCCGGTTGCTTCTAAATTGTATTCAATCATTTCCACTGCCATGCCCGTTAAGCGCTCAATCGCTAAAAATGAGGCCTCAACAGGGCCATTACCCGTAGCTGCTTCTTGCTTAGATTCGCCTGCGATTGTCATGCCAATAGTTGAGCTCGCCACTGATTGTGAGTTAGAGGTAGAGTTAACAAATTCCAATTGGTACTTTTCGTCTTTATCGCTGATTTGATTAAAGTAAATCATCGCTTCAAGATCATAGTCGTACACGGTGCCTTTTTGATCGGCAAGTGCCACAAAGCTGTCATATAGACTGTTCATGTCGTAATCGGTTTTTTGATAACCCAACTCTTCTAAGCGATGCTCTATAACGTGGCGACCTGAGCGTGAAGTCATATTTAATTGGTTGTTTGGTACACCTACGCTTTCTGGCGACATAATCTCATAGGTATTTTGCGCTTTTAATACACCGTCTTGGTGGATGCCAGAGCTATGCGCAAAAGCATTTTCGCCCACAATCGCTTTATTAGGCTGTACTGGCATATTACAAATTTTTGCCACCTGACGTGATGCGCGGTAAATTTCTTCACTGCGAATATCTGTATGCACTTTTAGGTGATCTTTACGCATCTGCATAATCATCGCCACTTCTTCAAGCGAGCAGTTACCCGCACGTTCACCAATGCCATTAATCGTACATTCGATTTGGCGCGCACCGGCTTGCACTGCGGCAATTGAGTTAGCAACCGCTAAACCTAGGTCATTATGACAGTGCACACTTAAACGGGCTTTATCAATATTAGGCACGTTATTTAACAAGTGGCGGATCATGGCAGCATATTCATCTGGCGTTACATACCCTACGGTATCAGGCAAGTTGATGGTTGATGCACCAGCATTAATTGCTTGCTCTACAATGCGGCATAAATCCCAATGCGGTGTACGGCCTGCGTCTTCACAGGAAAATTCCACATCATCCGTATAATTACGGGCAAGCTTGATTGATTTAACCGCCATAGCCGTCGCATCATCTAAACTCATGCGTAATTTGTGCTCTAAATGCAAAGGGCTGGTAGCAATAAAAGTATGAATGCGACTTTGTTGTGCTGTGCGAAGTGCTTCGCCACAGGCTTCAATGTCTTTGGCAACAGAGCGGGCTAAACCACAAATAATCGGGCCTTTTATTTCTGTTGCAATGCGTTGCACTGAACGAAAGTCCGCAGGGCTTGAAACCGGAAAACCCACTTCCATCACATCTACATTTAAGCGGCTAATGGTGTGCGCCAGTTGAATTTTGTCTTCTTCAGTAAGACTTGCCTTAAGCGCCTGCTCACCATCGCGTAAGGTGGTGTCAAAAATCCATACTTTATCTTGATCTTGCATAATCTGCCCTCAGTGTTCAACGACCCACGTTGCGAGATAAAAAAACCCCGCATGATGCGGGGTTTTTTTAATGTATTATTCAATGCAAATACACTAATCCCCGCTCACATACGTTAGCAGTAAGAGGTTTAGTTTTAGTGTAATTAAGTGTGTATTTTGCATCTACTTTTACTAAATGTGTGTTTAATTAGCTATATTTTTAACACTTCCCAACACGTCACGCAAGCATAACATCACCTTTAAAACGAATGGAAAACCACTATTAAAGAAAATAAAATCCAAATTAAACACAATTACCAGATATAAAATTCAAAGCTAACTTAAAGCGCCCATAATATGCTTTGCTTTATGGGCGATCCTGCTTAGATAAGTTTTCTATTTTAATTTAAACCTGTTCGCTGATAATGTAATCAACTATCAGTTAACGACTAAACTAGCTTGATCGTCGGTAGCCCCTTAAAAATCCTTTTATAAAAACCTAAATAAAATGCCCATATAAATGAGCATTTTTATTACGCGATTTTTTAATCACTTAATTTTCGAGCATTAATAGCCTCGACACTGACTTCATCTAAGCTTTTCGAATGTAATTCAAACCATTCCTTAACCTCATCAGTCGTCATCTCATTTGAATGATAAAAACCTTTTTGGTGATCGTTTAAGTGCGGTTCGAGTTTGTTATAGCGTTTACTATTCATTGCTTTAGACCATGGCGCGTTACTGGTTACCGATTTAGGTAACTCCACCTCTAAGCCAAAGCCGTGACTGTATGTATCGTCTAATAACAAACCATCAACAGTGCTAAAGTCGGCAACGCTTATTCCTGAATTACCAGCCGTTCTAAATTCTTTAAAACATAGTTTAGGTGATTCATCAACAGAGCCATCAGCGTTTATATCGACGTTACCAAAAGGGCGAATACCTTTTACGGTATTGCCTTTGGGGGTTTTATAATCCAGTTTAAAACCTGTCATTTATTCTCTCGCCACTGTGCTTGCCCTGAGCCTAGCTCGTGTAATACGCGGCCTGTTCTATTCATTCCTGAGCTTGTATTTGACAGCCACACTTTTATTTCGCCAGTTTTACCCATGCCGACAATTAAATAAGGCCTGATATTTTCTTCTACTTCCCCTGTACTTATCCATGTATAAGCAGGTAAATTTTTAGCTAATTTATAACCATTTTTATCTATTGCCACTTCACCAAAGTAAATTCTATTTTCTGACTTATCTAACCATTCAACGGCTACTTTTTCTGGGAATTTTTGATCGTAAACACTTACCGTCGCTCTTGTTTCACCATAGCAGCACCCAATTGCCCCTGACGGTATTCCCCACTCATCATCAAATACTACAGAGCGCCCCCAAATTGCATTGCCATTTTCGGTGCCTACACCTGCAACCATGTAATCAATTGTTCCTGTTGACGAGCAACCCATTACAAATAATGTAAAAGTGAGTGTGGTGAGTAATTTTATGAGGTTACTCATAATATATTTCCATTTAAGTTCAAGTGTTCCTTGGGGAGTCGCTTAGTTACTTATTCTCACGCCACTGTGCTTGCCCTGAGCCAAGCTCGTGTAATACACGACCTGTAAATCCCGCTGAACGGGTATTAGATAACCAAACTTTGATTTCACCTGTCTCACCCATACCAATAATTAAATATGGTTTTACATCTTTAAAAACCTTACCTGTATGCGCTGTGTATGAAGGTAATTTTTTAGCTAATTGATAACCTTTTTTGTCTATTGCCACTTCACCAAAGTAAATTCTATTTTCTGACTTATCTAACCATTCAACCGCGACTTTTTCTGGGAATACCCTATCATATACTCCAACCATAGCCCCCGCTGTGGCTCGACAACAAGACATAGTTCCTGCGGGTACATCCCACTGGTCATCAAACTTAATTAAAGTCACGAATATATCATTACCTTCATCCGTTGAACCCGATACAACCATATAATCTATTTCACCTGTTGTTGCACAGCCGCCTAGTAATACAGAAAACAGACTAATAAGAAGTAATTTTAAGATTTTGTCCATAATGGGTATCCATTAATTAATTGTGACTGCCATTGCTCACTCTTTTCAGCTTGTTCTGGCTGATTGTAAAAAAGCGCGAGCTGTTGGTTTTTAGTGGTGAATTCAGCGTCTTCTTCTGGGCCATGAGCAATCGCATCAATCGTTGCTGAATATTTAACACTGTGGTGGATGTAATCTTTGTATAAAGCCTGCCAGGCATCACTTTATGAGCCAAATCTACAGATGGAAATCGCTTTACTAGTTATTCTCACGCCACTGCGCTTGCCCAGAGCCAAGTTCGTGTAATACACGGCCTGTTCTATTCATTCCTGAGCTTGTATTTGACAGCCACACTTTTATTTCGCCAGTTTCGCCCATGCCAACAATTAAATAAGGCCTGATATTTTCTTCTACTTCTCCTGTACTTACCCATGTATAAGCAGGTAAATTTTTAGCTAATTTATAGCCATTTTTATCTATTGCCACTTCACCAAAGTAAATTCTATTTTCTGACTTATCTAACCATTCAACCGCGACTATTTCTGGGAATTTTTGATCGTAAACGCCACTTGTTTTACCGGCACTTTGCCAGCAACAACCTAGACTCCCCATAGGAATACCCCAACTATTATCAAAAGTGATTGATTGCACCCAGATTTCATTACCCTTTTGTGTCGCACCGCCTGCAACCATGTAATCAATTGTTCCTGTTGACGAGCAACCCATTACAAATAATGTAAAAGTGAGTGTGGTGAGTAATTTTATGAGGTTACTCATAATATATTTCCATTTAAGTTCAAGTGTTCCTTGGGGAGTCGCTTAGTTACTTATTCTCACGCCACTGTGCTTGCCCTGAGCCAAGCTCGTGTAATACACGACCTGTAAATCCCGCTGAACGGGTATTAGATAACCAAACTTTGATTTCACCTGTCTCACCCATACCAATAATTAAATATGGTTTTACATCTTTAAAAACCTTACCTGTATGCGCTGTGTATGAAGGTAATTTTTTAGCTAATTGATAACCTTTTTTGTCTATTGCCACTTCACCAAAGTAAATTCTATTTTCTGACTTATCTAACCATTCAACCGCGACTTTTTCTGGGAATTTTTGATCGTAAACGCCACTTGTTTTACCGGCACTTTGCCAGCAACAACCAAGACTCCCCATAGGAATACCCCAACTATTATCAAAAGTGATTGATTGCACCCAGATTTCATTACCCTTTTGTGTCGCACCGCCTGCAACCATGTAATCAATTGTTCCTGTCGACGAACACCCTACTGCAAATAATGTTAAAGCGAGTGCGATGAGTGATTTTATGAGGTTGTCCATAATCTATATCCATTTATTAATTGTAATTGCCATTGCTCACTTTCTTCAGCTTGTTCTGGCTGATTGTAAAAAAGCTCGCGCTGTTGGTTTTTAGTGGTGAATTCAGCGTCTTCTTCTGGGTCAGAGCTACGGGCTTTCTCTGCGAATACTTTATAGAACATAAGTTTAGGGTAGTGACTTTACTACTTATTCTCACGCCACTGGGCTTGCCCAGAGCCAAGCTCGTGTAATACACGACCTGTAAATCCAGCGGATGGTGTATTTGAAATCCAAACCTTTATCTCACCAGATTCACCCATTCCTACTATTAAATATGGTTTTACATCTTTAAAAACCTTACCTGTATGCGCTGTGTATGAAGGTAAATTTTTAGCTAATTTATAACCTTTTTTGTCTATTACTACTTCACCAAAGTAAATTCTATTTTCTGACTTATCTAACCATTCAACAGCGACTTTTTCTGGGAATTTTTTATCGTATACACTTACTGTCGCTCTTGTTTCACCATAGCAGCACCCAATCGCCCCTGACGGTATTCCCCATTCACCATCAAATACCACAGAGCGCCCCCAAATTGCATTGCCATTTTCGGTGCCTACACCTGCGACCATGTAATCAATTTTACCTGTTGACGAGCAACCCATTACAAATAATGTAAAAGTGAGTGTGGTGAGTAATTTTATGAGGTTACTCATAATATATTTCCATTTAAGTTCAAGCTGCCCTTGAGGAATGGCTTAGTTACTTATTCTCACGCCACTGGGCTTGTCCTGAACCAAGTTCGTGTAATACACGACCTGTAAATCCAGCGGATGGCGTATTCGAAACCCAAACCTTTATCTCACCTGATTCACCCATACCGACTATTAAATATGGTTTTACATCTTTAAAAACCTTACCTGTATGCGCTGTGTATGAAGGTAAATTTTTAGCTAATTTATAACCTTTTTTGTCTATTACCACTTCACCAAAGTAAATTCTATTTTCTGACTTATCTAACCATTCAACCGCGACTTTTTCTGGGAATTTTTTATCGTATACACTTACTGTCGCCCTTGTTTCACCATAGCAGCACCCAATCGCCCCTGACGGTATTCCCCATTCATCATCAAATACCACAGAGCGCCCCCAAATTGCATTGCCATTTTCGGTGCCGACACCTGCGACCATGTAATCAATTTTACCTGTTGACGAGCACCCTACGGCGAATAATGTTAAAGCGAGTGTGATGAGTGATTTTATGAGGTTGTCCATAATCTATATCCATTTATTAATTGTGATTGCCATTGTACACTTGCTTCAGCTTGCTCTGGCTGGTTATAAAAAAGCTCACGCTGTTGGTTTTTAGTGGTAAATTCAGCGTCTTCTTCTGGGCCATGAGCAATCGCATCAATCGTTGCTGAATATTTAACACTGTGGTGGATGTAATCTTTATATAAAGCCTGCCAGGCATCACTTTGTGGGCCAAAGCTGCGGGCACTATCAACCAGTGTTTTAAGCTCGTTAGGTAAAATATAAGGTATAGCTTGGCCGTCAGCTTGTTTGCGGTTTGCAAGTTCCGTTAAGCTTTGAAGTGGCACCCCTTGGTTAACTGCCATTTCATGCATTAGCGATAGGCTATAGTGAGGTAAGGTATTATTTAAATTACGCCGCCAATACGGTTTATAACCGGTGTAAATTGTATCTTCTGGTTTATTGCGAATGCGTTTTGGTTGCCTGTTTACTCTTGGCCTGTTTGCTTTAAACTCAATATTAATTGTTGGCCAATAATATTTTTGCTCAAGTGACTTTTTAAGCTGCGCCAATTCTTTATCGTGCTCTGGCTCTCCGGCTTGCCCTGCAATATATCGCCACGGGTATAATATAGTTGTTTCGACGGGGCCATAACCGCCGCCAATATCTGAATGTACACCGGGTAATTCAATTTCCTGCTGGTTTTTAAGGAGCTGCTTATTACGAGTACGTAATGAACTAAGTGGAAATTTATCACGCTTTTCATCAAACGCCGCCAAATGCATTACAAAACCTGCACTACTACTGGCTAGGTTTAAATTAACGGGGTAATCAAGCTCATCATTGGCATAAAACTCACTGTGGTTGCTATCACCATCACCACCAATAGATGCAACGCTGTCGAATAAACCAACAAAGCGAATAACCGGCTTAATACCGCCCCAATACTGTGGATCATTTTTATATATCGCATTCACTTGATTAACAAATGCTCGCGCTTGCGCTGCACCGCGGCTAAAACCAAATACATCAATAAAGCAAACTTTAATAGTTTTAAATAAATTACGAATCAAATATGCTTCCATTTCGAGTAAAGACCTTTTAATTCGCTCATCAAAACTAAACGCTAAACCCATGTCTAAGGTTGAATCGCTTTCGTGGGCTTTCGTGCCAATACCTTCTACATAATACGCATCAACAAACTCATCTCCTCTTGGATATAACTCAAACAACTTAACCACATTAGTTGGTTCATTCGCATCGGTTGAATCTTGTATGTCATTAAGGCGGTTATTCCCTGTGCCATCAAAGAACACCCCAAAGCTAGGGGGCTCTGCAAGTAAAGTTATTTCAATATGGCCTTTTGGTAATATTTTATGTTCGAGTAATTGCGGCCCGCCTTTTTCACCAATATTGAATGACTGAACCTTTAACAGGTCAAAATAATCTGCAAAGCTTTGTTCGTTAATAAGGGTTAACTCTGCTTCGCCCGCTATAATTACTTTTAAGGTATAAAGCGCTTGTTGTGACAGGTTTTTAAAGTGGTATTGTTGATTACCCTGTTGCTCCAAGTTAACCGCACTACCTTGGCTAAACAACTGCGCTCTTATATCTACATCACCAACCACTTTAACTATAATATTTTTTTGTAACGCACCAACATTTGTTTTTATAACCAGTGTGTTAACTTTATTGACTGCCATGGGCATTGCTTGGCTCATAACTTAGGCTCCATAAACATAAACAAGACGGCTTTTAGTAACTGGCCCTGCAATGCCGTCTACCTGTAGTTGTTGCGCTTGTTGAAATTCCTTCACCCCGGCTTTGGTTTTTGGGCCATTAATGCCATCTACTTTGCCGCAGTCAAACCCTAATGAATTACAACGCGCTTGTACGCCTGAAAGGGTATCGATGGGGTCTAAATGACCCACTTGTGCAGTAAAACTTTCACTTGGTGAGCTTTGATCTTCCTTGAGGTATAAATCGACTTGAGCGGTGAGGGTGTCGTTTTCGTTTAGCTCAACTTCTATTAAACCATCGCTAGGTAAAACAGTGTCAATGGTTTGGCTGCCGATGTTGAGTACAATACGTTTGCCGGTAATATCATCGCCATCTTCATGTATTATTTGCAGTCGAAAATATTCTTTTTCGTTTTGTACTACAAAAGTGTTTACGCTACTGGTGCGCAACGGCATAAACTTTTCTTTTTTAGACGGTATGGTAATTTTATCGCCCGGGTAAATTAAGTTTGGATCAGGGCGCAGCGCTCTAAACTCAGCATTGCTTGAATGGTTATAAAGCGCGGTTGAGGTTTTATAACCATATTGGCGTGCTATACGTAGCAGTGTTTCGCCTTGTGCGACGGTATGTTGCTGTGTCATTGAAATATCCTTATCCCTAAATATAAATATCGCCAGAGCAAGTCTACGTTTAGGTAATGTTGCCTACTGCCCAATCGTGATCGGCGAGTTCAAAAAAGCTGACTTTGGCGTTTTCAAAATCAGGGCCTGAGACATTGGCGTAGCCATTTTGATCGAGCTGGCCGGTGATAACATGGCCGTTACGTAAGCGAATTTTGTAGCCCATATTCGCTTGCGGCTCGCCTGTCTCATCTAGTAGCTCAATTTCGTAACCTAACGTAGGCTGCTCAACGGTGAATGTGGTGCTATCTACCGCGCCATTGGCAGTTGCAGTGACATTATAAGCCCCTGGTTTAACCTCAAAATAGTGCTGCCAAAAGGATACTTCGTCTGGGCGTTTTTTTGCTAGTTGCAGGGTTACTTGCCCGTTGGTTGGTCCTTGCCATTGAATAACCACGCTGCGACTGTTACTGCATGAACCTTCAATATTGAGCTTCCAACCGTTTGGTACGCGTAAACTGGTGCCGGGTTTGGCTGGTTTGCGATTACTAAAGCCTAAGTTGTAGTCGTAAATCAAATTGGCATTTTTATAGCCGGTATATTGCTCGGCGAGTTGTTCTACTGTTTCACTTGCTTGTAAAAGATGGTTTGAAAAATTTTGCCTAACTTGGTGAGATGCTTTTAACAATACGGTGCTTTGTAAAATTGGCTTGTATATACATACTGCTGGCAAGTGGGTGTTGGTACTCGGCGTATTTACGCTGCGAGTATTTTGCTGCATTGATTGCGCTATATACCTTGCTTGCCCTTCACCGTACTGGTTATTAATCACTGCGCTATTTACTAAAAAGTCGGCTTGTTGGGGGTTATTACTCCAACCTGTTTGTACTGACGAATTTGGCGGTGTACTTGCCACACCCGATGCAGAAAATTTACTGGTTTGTGGTTGTTCTTTTGGATAAATAGCGAGAGAGTGTGAGGCGTTTTTATAGGCGTTGTAGCTTACTTTTTTCCAGCCTTTGTCGTTTACCCAAAATTGGCTACGCGGATCGTCACGCAATAAGGCAGCTTGGTATTTATCAACTACCCCATATTGATTGTCTTGAATGAGTCGCTGTAGCTTTTTGGTCAATAAAACAAACTGAGAACGACCAACATAACCAAATATCACAGGCGAGCTAGCAGGCTCGTCTTTAAATTCATTAAGCTGATCATAAATAGGGTTATGTTTAAAGTTCACCGTGTCCTTGGTGAGCATATGCATCCTCGCTTTCTCTATTGTTGAGCTTTAATTTTCTAAGTGTAAACTTTGCTTGCAATAATAAAGAAATCGGAACAAAAAATCTACAATCATTTAGACTGATTATTCATTTGGTTTTGTGTTTTCGCGCACATAGTTACTCGCGCCTCGGGTAATATAGCGTAACTGCCAGATGACTCGCTCTACAAGCTCTTCGCGCTGCTGTGCGTCTATGTCTAGTGCTTCAGCGCCGGCATTAAATACCAGTGTTACCATGGCCTCTGCTTGAATATAAGCTTGAGTTGCATCGCAGGGGGTTTCGCTTTCAAGATAATGCGCAAGCTCTAGAATAAAATGTTTAATTTCGCGAGCAACTGCGGCCCTAAATGCTTTGGATGTTCCTGAGCGTTCTCGCAATAGTAGTCTAAACTGGTTACTGGAGTTGTCGATAAACTCCATAAAGGTAATGACTGAGGTGCTGATAATACTATTATTGCCGCTGGCAATACGTCGGCGTGCTTGACGCATAAGTTGGCGCAATGTTAAACCGGCTTCGTCAACCATGGTTAAGCCAAGTTCATTCATATCTTTAAAATGGCGATAAAATGAGGTGGGGGCTATACCAGCTTCGCGGGCAACTTCGCGTAAACTTAAATTCGAAAAGCTATGTTCGGCACTTAATTGGTTAAATGCCGCCTGAATTAAAGCTTGTCGTGTTTTTTGCTTCTGTTGCGCACGAACACCCGACATACACTACTCCTGATTTATTTTAAATCAAATTATGGTGATTTTTATCTCAATTCCCCAGTCTAATACTTGACGGCGAGAGAATGAAATATTATTTTAGCTTACAAGTGTACGCTCAGATTTATAAAGATGAATAAACCACCGATTATTTGGACTAACGTCCTGTTCTTTAGCCTTACTTTTTTGGCTGCCGCAACGCTTGTTCCTTGGTATGGTATAAGCTATGGATTTACCAGTGCGCACTGGATCGCATTTGTGGCGTGTATGTTTTACGCCGGGATGTCGATCACCGCGGGCTATCACCGCCTTTGGGCACATAAAGCTTACGATGCTCACCCTGCTGTTGAGATGATTTTTGCTATCGGTGGTGCATTTGCATTGCAAAATAGCGCCCTGCACTGGAGTAGCGACCATCGTGTACATCATGGTCAAGTTGATGACCCAGTTAAAGATCCTTACGCTGCAACCAACGGTTTTTGGTATAGCCATATTGGTTGGATGCTGCGCGATTACCAAGGCGATAGCTATGGTGATTACAGTAACTGTCGAGACTTGCAGCGCAACAAAATTGTAATGTGGCAACACCGTCATTATTTAAAACTCGTATTAGCCACTAATATTGGTATTCCACTGGTGCTGGGTTTATTGGTTGGCGATGTAATAGGTATGCTGCTCTTGGCTGGCTTGCTACGCTTGGTGTTAAGCCAACATTTTACTTTTTTTATCAACTCGGTCGCGCACATTTGGGGCTCTCGCCCTTATACTGAAAAAAACACCGCACGTGATAATGGCTTTTTAGCATTATTTACGTATGGTGAAGGCTACCATAACTTCCATCATATTTTTGCGAGCGATTACCGCAACGGTATTAGATGGTTTCATTATGATCCAACAAAATGGATGATCCGCTCATTTGCAGCTATTGGCTTGGCTAAAAAGCTAAAACGGACACCAATTGAGCGTATTGAGAAAGCAAAAGCCGAAACATTAATGAATAAAACTCAAAATCGCTTGGCAAAATTGCCTTTAGCGCAAGATAAGCTTACATTATTGCAGCAAGAATATGATTTATTGCTGAAAAAGCTACAACACTTTTGTGCCCTGAAAAAACAGGTATTAGAAGTTAAAAAGAATAACATGCTGCAACAATGCGAAAAATCAGCTTTAATTACACAATACCATGAGCTTGAAGCCGCTTGGGAAACCCAAAAGCAGGCTTGGCTAGCACTGAATGCGAGGTTATTAAAAGCCTCTTTTAGTTAATGTAGGAGTGGCTGTGGCCAAACAACAAGTAAAGCAAGAACAACCATCATTTCAATATGATGCGATCATTATAGGCACAGGTCCTGGCGGTGAAGGTACCGCCATGAACCTGTCTAAAAGTAACAAAAAAGTGGCCGTTATTGAACGCCAAGAAGCCGTTGGTGGCGGTTGTGTGCATTGGGGGACCATTCCATCAAAAGCCCTGCGCCACTCTGTGAGCCGCTATATTGAGTACAAAGCAAACCCGTTATTTAATGTAGGAGAGCGCCCTACTCGTTTAACATTCCCCGATATTTTGCGCCATGCCAGTTCGGTTATTTCTAAGCAGTCTAATTTACGCAGTAGCTTTTACGATCGTAACCGTATTCATATGTTTCAAGGTGATGCGAGCTTTGTTGACAAGCACACCATTGAAATTAAACGCCTTGATGGTTCCACTGAGCGACTAACAGCCAAAACAATTGTTATTGCGACAGGTTCACGTCCTTATCGCCCACCAGAAGTCGACTTTACCCATTCTCGTATTTACGAAAGTGATACGATTTTAGGGCTTGAGCATGACCCTCATCGTGTTCTTATTTATGGCGCCGGTGTGATTGGCTGTGAGTATGCCTCTATCTTTAAAGGCCTCGGCGCAAAGGTTGATTTAGTAAATACCCGTGATCGCTTGCTTGCTTTTATGGATGCTGAAATTTCAGATGCACTAAGCTACCACTTTTGGAACAGTGGTATTGTTATTCGCCATAACGAAGAATTTGATCGTATTGAAACCCGTGATGATTGCGTGATCATGCATTTAAAATCAGGTAAGCGTGTTAAAGCTGACTGTATTTTATTTGCCAATGGTCGTACTGGTAACACTGATACATTAAACCTCGAAGCGGTTGGCTTAAAAGCTGATAGCCGCGGTCAATTAAAAGTAAACGAGACCTATCAAACTGACATTGACAATATTTATGCAGTTGGCGATGTTATTGGTTACCCAAGCCTTGCTAGTGCTGCGTTTGATCAAGGCCGCATTGCTGCTGATGCAATTGCCTGTGGTAACTGTGATGAAAAACTGATTATTGATATTCCAGCGGGTATTTATACCATTCCTGAAATGAGCTCTGTAGGTAAAACAGAGCAAGAGCTAACCGCAGCTAAAATTCCGTATGAAGTAGGCCGTGCGCAATTCAAACATTTGGCACGGGCGCAAATTGCGGGTACTGAAGTGGGTAGTTTAAAGATTTTATTCCATACCGAAACGAAAGAAGTACTCGGTGTGCATTGCTTTGGTGAGCGTGCCTCTGAGATTGTTCATATCGGCCAAGCAATTATGGAACAAAAAAACGGTGGCAACACCATCGACTACTTCGTAAATACCACGTTTAATTACCCAACGATGGCTGAAGCCTACCGTGTTGCGGCATTAAATGGCTTAAATCGCTTGTTTAAATAAATAGTTTAAGTAAACAGTTTAAATAATTGCTTAAACAGCTAAGCAACAAAAAGCCCGCTTATTACTAAGCGGGCTTTTTTGATTATCAATAACAGCTGCTGTTACGTTTGCTATTACTTATGATATTGCGCACTTAGCTCATGTACTGCATTAATAAATACACCTGCGTTCTCAGGATCTACATCCGGTGTAATACCGTGGCCTAAGTTAAATACGTGGCCATTACCTGTACCAAAATCTTCTAATATGGTGCCCACTTCTTGGCGGATACGCTCTGGTGTACCATGCAGCATAGATGGGTCCATGTTGCCCTGTAGTGCCACTTTATCGCCAACACGACGCTTTGCATCACTGATATTAATCGTCCAATCAAGGCCGATAGCGTCACAGCCTGTTGCAGCGATTGCTTCAATCCATTGACCACCGTTTTTAGTAAACAGCGTTACAGGCACTTTACGGCCATCGTATTCACGAATTAAACCATCAACAATTTTGTGCATATATTGCAATGAGAACTCGTTGTAATCACGCGGGCTTAATACACCACCCCATGAATCAAATACCATTAATGATTGTGCACCCGCTTTAACTTGCGCGTTTAGGTAATCAATTACAGAATCAGCAAGCTTATCAAGCAATAAGTGCAATGTTTGTGGCTCAGCAAACGCCATTTTTTTAATTTTACCAAATACTTTACTGCTACCGCCTTCAACCATGTAGGTTGCAAGTGTCCATGGCGAGCCAGAGAAACCAATAAGTGGAACTTCACCCTTTAATTCACGACGAATAGTGCTAACGGCATTCATTACGTAGCCTAGCTCGTCGGTCGGGTCTAGCTTTGGAATTTTTTTAACGTCTGCTAATGATGAAATTGGGCGCTCAAATTTAGGACCTTCGCCAGTTTCAAAGTACAAACCTAACCCCATCGCATCAGGGATCGTTAAGATATCGCTGAATAATATAGCCGCATCTAACGGATAACGACGCAGTGGCTGTAACGTTACTTCGCAAGCAAGTTCTGCATTTCTACACAGGCTCATAAAATCGCCCGCTTGTGCACGTGTAGCGCGGTATTCTGGTAAATAACGCCCTGCTTGGCGCATCATCCATACCGGAGTTACATCAACTGGTTGCTTTTGTAGTGCACGTAAATAACGGTCGTTTTTTAATTCGCTCATAGCGTTAAGGATCCTAAAGCTTGTAGATATTGCGCAGATTGTATCACCATATTGAGCGGCTCTCTATCGCAATGATAGTAAAACGCACTCAGATAGATACAGATCAACACTTTTATTCGGCGCGCAAAAAACACGCAACAAACAATAACATTTAATTATTTTTATTAATAAGTTTGCAACATCAATAAAAGCTTGGTATAACTTGTTCCGCGTTAACAATAACAACAATAAAAATTACATAAAAACAATAATAAAAATCTTCCCATAATAAAAAGAAAGCTTGTTTAAACAAGTCATGGAAAAAAGAATTAAACCACCATTTATGGTGGTTTTTTCTTGCCTGAAATAAGCCAAATAGCTTGCAATCTAGTATGAAAAACTGCTTATATACAATTCTGTTTAGATTTAGTTACTGAATAAATAAAAAATGTGTTGATTTTTGCTTCATATTTCATTGTTATGTAAAGAATAAAGAAAACCAACCCAGCTAAGGAGAATGATAATGCTGACGCGTTTAGAGAAAGCTCAAAAAAAATGGGGTGGTAGTCACACTGTTATCGATAAATGGCTAGCTGAACGCCAAGAGCTACTGGTTCTGTATTGTCGAATTGCTGGCTTTTCACCTTACGATAAAAAAGATCAGGCTTTGCCAGATCAATTACAAATTCAAAGCTTTTGCCAAATTCTGATGGACTACTTGTCTGCTGGTCATTTTGAAATTTACGATAACATCGCCAAAGCATGTGAACAAAAAGGCCCAAAAAGCCAACAGCTAGCGAGTGAACTTTACCCGCGTATTTCAGAAACAACAGATACGGCGCTAGACTTTAACGATAAATATGCTGAAGTGAATAAAAATGATCTACTAAATGATTTTGATAAAGACTTGTCAAAATTAGGCGAAGCGTTAGAGCTACGCTTTGAGTTAGAAGATGAACTAATCGATAACTTATATTCTAATCATACTGATTAACATACCCAGTTTAATCGCAATAAAAAAGGGACCAATTGGTCCCTTTTTTATTGCGTGCTAAAAATTACTCAGCAGCGGCAGCTTGCTCTTCATCTTGAATTTCAAGTAGTTCTACTTCAAAAACAAGTGTTGAGTTAGCTGGGATTTTACCTAGGTCACGATCGCCATATGCAAGGTCAGCTGGGATAGTAAATTTGTACTTAGCGCCTACTGGCATAAGTTGCAAACCTTCAGTCCAACCTGGAATTACGCGATTTAGAGGGAACGTAGTTGGTTCATTACGTGAATAAGAACTATCAAACTCAGTACCGTCTAATAAAGTACCTTTGTAATGCACTTTAACAACATCTGTTGCAACTGGCTTTTCGCCTTCGCCGGCTGTTAGTACTTCGTACTGTAAACCAGACTCAGTAACTGTCACACCAGCTTTCGCTGCATTGTCAGCTAAGAATTTAATGCCTGCCGCTTGGCTCTTTTCAGCTTCTACTTTCGCATGAGCTTCTTGCTTAGTACGTACTGATGTATCTAGCGCAGTTAATACTTCACGAATTTTTTCTTCGTCAATTTTTGCTTCACCAGCAAGCGCGTCTTTAAAGCCGCGAATTAATAGTGCTTGATCAAGCTCAATGCCTAACTCAGTTTTATCAGCAAGATCTTTATTTAAAAAGTTACCAACTGACGCACCAATACCGTATGCTTGTTGTTGTGCTTCTGTATCAAGCGTTACTGGTGCTTGTTCTTGTTTTGCTTCTTGATTACAAGCAGTAAGCGCTAAAACTGACGCTGCAATCAATGACAATTTAATCGTCTTTTTCATTTTAAATCTCCGACAAACTTTGCAGATGTCATTTATTGTATTATTACTAGTTAAAGATTAACGGCCTACATGATAGGCTGCTTATCTAATTACCATACGCAGACCACCTGTCATCATATTGGTGATTAGATAAACTGCCTAGGCTTTTAACGTACCTAGTCTAACCTCTCAATCACTAAGAGTTAAGGGGAAATACCTGTAATATGTCGATATTTCGTACTTTTTTGTATCTTCTGAGTTGTATTTTATTAATCGCTTGCTCAGAGCAAAAAAACCAAGCAACGGCCAGCTACGAGCATGCCGCTAAAGGTGCGTTTGCCTCTGCCATTTCTCACGATGGTACATATAGCCTGATTTCATCTATACACCATGGGGTCGCCCTATGGGATAATCAACAGCAGGTACTCAAATACCAGTGGTTTCAACAGCAGGACCAAGATAGCCTAGTGCATACAGTGGCTATTTCATACGATAATAGCCACGCTGTTACCGCAGAAAAAACCACCTTCGCAGTGTGGGATATCGCCACTGGCGCCAATACCGGTTATTACAAAATCAAAACGGCCACCATTCGCGATATTGCTATCAGCAACCAAGGGCGCAGTGTTTTATATGGCCGCAGCGACAATGTTGTTGTTTACCTCAACTTAGAGACCGGCAGGCGCATTGAGTTCCTTGGTCACCAAGAAAAAATTAATGTGGTTGATCTTGCTCCTAATGGCCGTTTTGCGTTGAGTGGCTCGAATGATTACGTTGCCTATTTTTGGGATACCCGTACCGGGCAAGTTATTCATCGTTTTAATCACCCCAACCGTGTTACCCATGTCACACTCGATCCGCAAGGGCGCTATGCATTTACCGCCGACAGTATGGCACAAGCACGTGTATGGCAGCTGACAACAGGTGATCTTGTTAGTAAACTGGCGTATATTGCTCGACAGAAAATTTTCACTACAGCTCGCTTTAATGAACAAGGCACACTGCTGGTAACAGGCTCGCCAAATCGCTTGGTTGATTTATGGCAATTATCAGACGGTGAAAAAATTCAGAGTTGGCATGTAACCCCACGCGAAGGCAGTAAACCTAAGTCGGCGGTGGTTTTGGATGTTGCTTTTACTGACAACGGCACGGCGTTGTTAACCGAGAGTTCAAGCGGAATCGCTGAGCGTTTTACTATACGAGAACAAAATGAACACAATTGAACATCGCTTAATGGAACTTGAGGCTAAAGTCGCCTTTCAAGATGAAACGATTGAAATTTTAAATGATGAAATAAAAGTTCACCAGCAGCTATTGGCAAAAATGAAACGCCAAACAGAGCTACTGGCTGAAAAAATCAAAGAATCACAATCATCGTCAATGATGATGTCTGATACCCCAGAGCCACCACCACCGCACTATTAAAAGCGCTGAGGTGATCAATCACCTGGCTTAAACACGCCAATAACTTGTTCAAATTGGCGTGTTGATGCCTGAACTGCCTGCTCTGGCTGAGTCATCTTGTGACCACACTGCACACACTCAACTTTTTCTACATCATGCTCTTTATAAAGCATCATCATATCCATGGTTTTACATTCAGGACATGTTGCACCAGCAATAAATCGTTTTTTCTGTTTCACAGCACTTCTCCACAGTTTTAACTGCCATCATTTTATCCTAATATCTACCGAGGTGATACGATTGATAACCATAAGTCGATCCGTGCTATGATATAAGCAATTCAATCAGGGCACAGTAAAGTAACGTATTCATGATCCAAATTTCAGAAATAGAACTATTACGTGGCGGTAAAGCACTGCTCAAAGACGCATCAGCGACGTTATTTCCAGAACATAAAGTTGGCCTAGTTGGCGCAAATGGTTGCGGTAAATCAACGCTATTTAGTTTATTAAAATCTGAGCTGCAGCTTGACGCCGGTAATTGCAGTATTCCAAAAGATTGGTCTATCGCATCAGTAAAACAAGAAACACCTGCGCTTGATATCAGCGCAATTGACTATGTATTACAAGGCCACCCAGAGTATTACACCTTGCGCATTGCCCTGCGTGAAGCAGAACAAAATGATGATGGTGATACCCAAGCCAAAGTTCATATCCAACTTGAACATATTAAAGGCTATAGCATCGAAGCCAAAGCAGGCGAACTACTGCATGGCTTAGGCTTTGCCAATAACCAGATTGAAAACCCTGTTAGTGACTTCTCTGGTGGTTGGCGTATGCGCTTAAACCTTGCACAGGCGCTTATTCGTGATGCCGACTTATTACTACTAGATGAACCAACAAACCACTTAGATTTAGATGCAGTGTATTGGCTGGAGCGCTTTTTACGCGCGTATACCGGCACGCTGGTATTGATATCACATGACCGCGAATTTTTAGATGCTGTCGTTGATCAGATTTGGCATATCGACAAACAAAAAATCAATGTATACAAAGGCAACTACTCGCAGTTTGAGCGTCAAAAAGCTGAACGCCTATTACAACAGCAAGCAATGTTCGAAAAGCAACAAGATCAAATAGCTCACCTTGAACAATTTATTACCCGCTTTAAAGCAAAGGCCAGTAAAGCCAAGCAAGCGCAGAGCCGTGTTAAAGCCCTTGAGCGTATGGAAAAGCTCGCCCCAGCACATGCTGACTCGCCTTTTGATTTTGAGTTTGCTGAACCAACCGCGCTACCAAACCCATTAATGACGCTTGATAAAGCCCAAGCAGGTTATGGCGATGTCACCATTTTAAATAGTATTAAGCTTAACTTAGTACCGGGCAGTCGCATTGCCCTACTTGGCCGTAATGGCGCGGGTAAATCTACACTGATCAAATTACTCTCTGGCGATTTACAGCCACAAGCTGGTGAAGTGTTTCAGCATCAGGGTTTAAATATTGGCTACTTTGCCCAGCATCAGTTGGAATCGTTAGATCTAAAAGCCAGCGCAATTACCCATTTACAGCGCTTAAACCCTAAAGCCACCGAGCAATCACTGCGTGACTTTTTAGGCGGTTTTGCTTTTATTGGTGATAAAGCGCTTGAGCCTGTAGCACCGTTTTCTGGTGGCGAAAAAGCCCGTTTAGTACTCGCTATGTTGGTGTATCAAAAACCTAATCTATTATTACTGGATGAGCCAACCAACCACCTTGATTTAGAAATGCGTCATGCATTGGTCATGGCATTGCAAGGATTTGAAGGCGCTATGGTGACGGTATCGCATGACCGTCATATGCTTAAAAATACCGCTGACGAGTTTTACCTAGTAGATAACGGCGAAGTAACGCAATTTGGTTACGAACTCGATGACTATTACCAATGGTTACTCAATGCCAATAAAGAAGCAGCTAAAGCAACACAACCTGACGATGAGCCAAAAGCCAACTCAGGTGTTAACCGTAAAGAGCAAAAGCGCTTAGAAGCGGAGTTTAGAAAAGCCACGCAGCCACTTAAAAAGCAGATCGAAAAGCTCGAAAAGCAACTCGACAAATACACCGCAGAACTCGCTGAAGTTGAAGAAGCACTCGGCGATAACGAACTTTACAGTGATGACAATAAGGCGAAGCTAAAAGAGCTACTAGCTAAACAAGCCACCCTTACACCTAAGTTAAACGACGTTGAAGAAGCGCTATTAATGGCGCTCGAAGAAATGGAAGAAAAAGAACAAGCGTTTGCCGATGAACTTGCTTAACAGCGATGACTTTTGGCAATTTGCATGTGGCCTTTATAGCAAAGGTGACAACCAACAAACTTTGCTGGCACTACAAAACCAGCAAGGTAAAAACGTCAACCTGTGTTTATTGCTGTATTATTTAGATTCGCTAGGATTAAAAATTAATAGCAACCAACTCGATATTTTAGTGGCCACCATTAGCGATTTTGATCAAAACGTAATGTACCCGCTGCGCACCGCCCGCGCCCACCTAAAAGCGAATCAAGCCACCATCAGCGGCTACGCTTGTATTCGCAAAGAACTACTCAGCGCCGAACTAAAGCTTGAAAAACAACAGCAGCAAATATTGATTGATGCGGTTAATTGCATGGATTTAGCAAAACAGGCAGCGCCGCATAATATTGAGATGTATTTGGCAAACACTTGAGCTTTAAACGTTAATTCCACAGCCAAGTAGAATCATCACCTTGCTTGGTTGTATTCAGGAAACTTTAAAAATTGATAAGCAACAGGCTAAACACGACCCAGCTCATGACTACTCTCAATTGCGGTAGGCTTTGCCTTTTGCAGCCTAAAACCCAAAACGGTAATTAATACCAATCTGCATAAATATTTGAACAATTTAACGAATTAAATAGACCCCATATCTATCCAGATTGGTATAAAACGTTCTATGATTTTTTTATCACTCTCTCATGAGTTAATTAACTGTACGATGAATGTTTTTAGTGTGTATATTGAACAGCTTAAAAACCGTATATTAAAAACTAAAAGGATTACTTATGAAGTATAAAAAAACAATTCCCTTCATACTGCTAGCACTTATCATCAACTTTAATGCTTTTTGCAACGAGATCACTAAAACTCCTTTTATACTTGGTGACACACTATCATTTCAATCTTCCATTTTAGGCCAAAAAAGAGAGATAAATGTTTATCTACCAGAAGGCTATAAACATAATGGCGAACAAACTTACCCTGTCATTTACTTGTTAGATGGCTCAAAAGAAGAAGACTTTATACATATTGCTGGTTTGGTTCAATTTGGCTCATTTTCTTCGCTAAAAATGTTGCCAAAAAGTATTGTTGTAGGCATAGCCAATATTGATAGAAAGCATGATTACACTCCACAAAGCACACACCCTTTAGACATACGCGATCTACCAACTCATGGTGGCTCTGCAAAATTTATTCAATTCATAGGAAAAGAATTACAGCCATTAGTGAATAAAACCTATCGTAGCAACCAAGAAAACACGTTAATTGGCCAATCTTTAGGCGGGCTACTCGCGACTGAAATACTACTAAAGCACCCTCAACTTTTTTCGCGCTATATAATTATCAGTCCAAGCATGTGGTTTAACGACGCAAAATTATTAAATAACCCCGTAAGCCCTACTCATTCACCCAAAGCTGTTTATGTGGCGGTAGGTAAAGAAGGTAAGGTTATGGAAGAAGGTGCCAAACAAGTTTACAACAAATTAAAAAAAGAGCTTCCTACGTCTTCGCAAGTTAACTTCACCTACTTTGAACAACTTGATTATAACGAGACTTTACACCTTGCTGTTTACGATGCATTTAAGCAGTTTTATATGGAGCAGTAAAAGTATCATAAGAAATACTTTAACTTAGGCGAAATTAGCAAGCAGAGCGCTTACCAAAACCCGAGTGAGCAGTGGTTGTTGTAGTGCCCGTATCGTCACAACTCAATGGCAAGTATACCCAAGCCACCTCAAGATGCGAGTTTCAGTTGGAATTAAAAGCGATTTAGGCAAGGCATTGATTGCAAGTAATAGTGGTTCTATTGTTAAAATCAATAACGCAGTATAAATCGCTTTTAAACCAACCCGTTGGGCGTTTCACAGGCACTTACTCTCATCGTTGTTACTTCTTAAAAGGGATTGCCATTCTTGCTAAGTAACGCCTTGATATTAAGCCCCTGTGAAACGCTGAATTCTGCATCTTGAGGTGGCTTGGGTATAAATGTCTCTGCATTAATTTTTGATTTAGCGACGTGCCGCCTTAATTAATTTATACACTTAACCTTTGCGCAAATAATGTTTGAATAAACTCTAAAAATGCGCGTACTTTAGGGATATCTAAACGATGCTTTGGGTAGAGGGCAAATATATCAACAGTCTCCATCCCCCAATTAGGGAGTACTGAAACCAACTCAGACTTTATTAACGCTTCTTGGCACATATAATCAGGTAGTACAGCCACACCTAAACCATCAATAACGAGTTGCTTTAATAATGTGAAATCATCAACGATGGCTTTAGGCTCTAATTTACATTCATAATGCTGCTTATCAGCAGACAACGTCAACTTAGTACTATTTTGCGCGCTGTTCATCAATAGGAAATCACATTCACTTAACTGCTGTACTGACTTAATATCACCCTGCGATTGTAAATACTGCGGGCTTGAATATAGTTTACGACTGATTTTACCCAAACGTTTTGCAACCAAGCGGGAGTCATCTAAATCCCCGATTCTGATCACGAGATCAAACCCTTCTTCAATTAAATCTACGCGACGGTTTATTAATTCCAGCTGTAAATTTACGTTAGGATACAGTTGTATAAACTGCGCTAAGCTCTCTTTTAGTACTTCATGCCCTATTCCTACAGATGCCCCCACTTTTAACTTACCACTGACTGTATCAAGTGATTTTGCCACTGACACTTTAGCAAGCTCAAGCTCCTGCTGAATACGTCGGCAATGTTCTAAATAACGCATACCCACTTCTGTAATGTGCTGTGTGCGTGTTGTACGCTCTAATAAGGTAACCCCTAAATTACTTTCTAGCCTTGCTATTTTACGGCTCAAGTTGGCTTTAGGAATATTGACTCGCTCGGCGGCTAACGTAAAGCTACCAGCATCTATTACAGCTATAAATAGCATCATGTCGTTTAAATCAATGTCAGACACTTAAACACCTATTGTTGTTGAATTTGAAAAAGCAATTTGCATTTCTACATATTTATCAAACAATCATATCTCTCTAAAATGATTACATCAACTCAACGCACCAGTAAGGTATTAAGTATGAAAGTATTATCTAGAGATTCATTAAAGTTAGGCGGCTTTGCAGGCATTACAGAGCATCGCTTAGTGACCGATAGCAGGGTTTTTGGGGCGCGTAAAAAACCAGAAACTTTCGAAGGCTTTGGTAACATGGTGTACCTTGCTGATGCTCGATACAATCCATTAGGCAGCTCTGGTATGCACCCACATAGTGAAATCGATGTTATTTCAATTATTATTGAAGGCAGAGTGAGCCATGAAGGATCGATGGAACACGGTAAAGATTTAATAGCAGGTGATGTGCAAGTACAAAGAGCCGGTGGTGAAGGCTTTAACCACAACGAAATCAACCCTGACAACAAACAAAACCGCATGCTACAGGTATGGGCCTTACCGGAGCAAAACGGCCAACCAGCCGACTACAAAGCATACACCCCCAGCAAATCAGGCGTCACCCGTATTTATGGCGGTGATAACAACCAACATACTACTTTTAACAGTCATACGGTTATGGAAATAGTGCATTTACAAGCAAGTGAATCAATGCAAATCGCACAAGAAAACTTTGCTTATATTATTTCAGGCGCTGCTGTTGCTGATAACTTAACAATCGGTACGGATGCAGAAACTACATCCCTAAACGAGGGTGACTTAATCTCAAGCCAAGGTATTCACTTCTTAGCTAAAACAGATTTACACATGCTGGTTGTTAAAAAGCTTACAGACTAAGTTAAACATAAATGACGACCCACACGATGAATACCTGAGCTTAAAAGTTAATGTAGGTCGCGGATTTATCCCGACAATTTTTATAAGCACACTTAGATTGATCTAACTTTTTGTTATTTTAAAAACCAGCAGTGTAAAGGCCCTTAGCTACTTTTTTAATGCGTTAACAGCCTTCAAAACATGATCCATATCAACTTATTTACCGCTGTTTTTATAATCAGGAAAATAGCTTGATCTGGATCATATCAACCCCCGCTAAGTCGGCCTATGATTAACCCATAGACATCAGGAGGCAGGTTATGGACGTATTCTTTAGAGATTTTTTTAGCGACCCAGTACTATTTTTATCATTTGGTTTTTTAGGAATAGTTATTAGCTTATGCCTTTTCTTTGTGTATTTCTTTATGAAAAAAATACACGATGCAGATATTCCAGAACAGCATTAAGCACGACGCACAAAGCCCCTATCAAGTTATTTGATTAGGGGCTTTTTATTGCTAAAAATTTGTTACACTAGCGATTCAATTAGCTAAACAGTTTTAAATTATGTCTACAGAATTCAAGCCTGCTTGGTGGATGACCAACCGCCATGTGCAAACAATTATGCCGCGGTTTTTTCGCCCATTTCATACCACGCGCTACCAATTAGAGCAGCTTGATACTCCCGACGGTGATTTTTTAGAGCTTGCTTGGTCACTTCCTAAAGACGATAACGCACCACTTGCTATTGTGCTGCACGGCCTCGAAGGCAATATCAATAGCTTTTATGCTAAAGGTATGATGAAAGCACTAAAAAAGCAGGGTTTTAGTGTTGTCTTAATGCATTTTCGTAACTGCTCTACGCAAGTTAACCGTTTGCCACGTGCTTATCACAGTGGTGAAACAGGTGATCTCGACTTTTTTATCAAACAACTTAAACAACAGTTTCCTCAGCGTTTAATGGTTGCTGTGGGTTTTTCGCTCGGTGGCAATGTACTGGCTAAATATTTAGGCGAACAAGGTGAGCAATGCTTACTCGATGGAGCGGCGGTTATTTCGGCCCCTTATGATTTATCGCCTTCATGCCAAGTAATTCGTAAAAGCTTGGCTAAAATTTATCAAAAGTACTTACTTGATCGCATGAAAAAATCAATGAAGCGAAAGCTCCCTCAAATCAAGCAACAAATTAACTTAACGCCTGAACAACTTATGGGTATTAACGATTTATGGCAATTTGACGATAAGCTTACCGCACCATTACACGGTTTTGTGGGTGCTGAAGATTACTACCAGCAAGCTAGCGCCATGCCTTTTTTAAAACATATAACAACGCCTACCTTACTTGTACACGCCAAAGACGACCCAATGTTGTCAATAAAAGCCGTGCCCAGTAGGCAAGATGTGAGTGAGCATGTTACGCTGCGCATCTCAGAAAAAGGCGGCCATGTTGGCTTTATAAGTGGTAAAAACCCATTCAGGCCCATTTATTGGTTAGAACAGGTCGTGCCACACTACTTTACCCAGATCGTTAAAAAAGAGCCGTTATGATCATCCCCCATGAGCAGTTAGATAAAGACACCCTATACAATTTAATCGAGAGCTATGTGCTGCGCGAAGGCACCGATTACGGTGATGTTGAATACAGTATTGAGGCAAAAGTTAGTCAGGTAAAAAAACAGCTACACAATGGCGAGGCTATGGTGTTCTTTTCAGAGTTACATGAGTCGGTGACCATTATTTCTAAAGGCGAATTTAAAGCCCTTCAAAGTGAAGTGCAATTTAGCGAGTAAACTTGTAACCAGAGTTACAAAAATAGACAATGGCTTTTTCACTCAAAGAGCCATTAAAAATGATAAAACTAAGCTCAGTAGTTATTGCCGTTTCACTTGCTTTGTCCTGCCATACCCTACAAGCTACAAGTATTACCGCATCCGACAAGGCAATTAAACTCGCTACAGATACAATATTGATCGATACCCATATTGACGTACCGTATCGTATACACCGAAATTGGGCCGATGTAACACAAGCGACTGACGGCGGTGATTTTGATTACCCACGTGCAGTTAAAGGCGGTTTAAATGCCCCTTTTATGTCGATATATATTCCTGCTCATTTAGAGTTTGAAGGCAAAGGTAAAAGCTACCAACTGGCAAACCAGTTAATTGATGGTATGGAAGCAATTGCACAGCGTGCACCTGATAGATTTGCAATTGCAGATTCGACCACAGATATTAAAGAACACTTTAAGCAAGGTAAAATATCGCTGGCGATGGGCATGGAAAATGGCTCTCCGATTGAAGGTGAGCTAAAAAACCTACAACACTTTTTTGACCGCGGCGTGCGCTATATAACGCTAGCTCATTCACAAAGCAATCATATTTCTGACTCGTCGTATGATATTCGCCGTAAATGGAAAGGCTTAAGCCCATTTGGTAAAGAGTTAGTAAAAGAGATGAATAACATTGGCATGCTAATCGATGTATCACACATTTCAGATGATGCGTTTTATCAAGTAATGGCATTATCTAAAACACCGGTTATTGCTTCACACTCATCATTGCGTAAATATACACCAGGTTTTGAGCGTAATATGGATGATAAAATGCTATTAGCGCTTAAAAAGAATGGTGGTGTTATTCAAATCAACTTTGGCTCAAGTTTTGTCACTTCAAGCTCACGTAATTGGTACGATCAACTCAATAACACCAAAGATTCAGCGAAAAAACAAGGCACTAAATTAAGCAAAGATTTTGATGCCGCTTATCGTGCTAAAAACCCATTCCCATTTGCAAGCTTAGAGCAAGTACTTGATCATATTGATCACGTTGTTGAGCTAATTGGTATCGATTATGTTGGTATTGGCTCTGATTATGACGGTGTGGGTGACTCATTACCTATTGGTTTAAAGGATGTATCAACCTATCCAAACCTTGTGCAAGGTTTAATGAATAGAGGTTACAGCGATACTGATATTAAAAAAATACTTAGTGGCAACACGCTACGAGTTTGGCAACAAGCCGAAGCCTATGCAGCAAAACATTAAGCGTTAATTTAATAAAGGTACGCCCATAGTTTATGGGCGTACCTTTACGCTAATCATCTATTTAAAACTATTTGCAACTCTCTTTCAGGGCTTTTTCTCTACATCTTTTAACAGACTTTAATACCCAAAAGCGGTAGATTATTGCTTTTTAATATGGAGTCTCCTACATGCCAATTAGTAAAGGATCTTTTGCTATTGCCCTTGCTTCAATTGCTGTTGCAATCTCATGTTATGGTGCATTTTTCAAATCAGCCCCCCTTGTTGCTCACCAGTTTGATACCGAAATTTTACAAAAATCAGTAAAAGACTTACCAAAAAATAGCCACGATAGTCCGCCTTCTATTACAGAACTTCACAACAAGATAAGCGCTTTACAGCGACAAGTAGCAAACTTGAATTTACAAAACCCTACAGCTAACAAAGTACAAAATACGGATGAATTTAAAGAGTTAGTATTAGCCGTGTTAGTAGAGAAAGAGCAAGAAGAAGTAGAAAAAATGCGCGAAGAAAACCCGTTATACGGTTTTTATGCAGACTTGCCACAAGATTATGAGCTGCGTATCAAATCAGAGCCTGAATATGCCAAAAAGGTTACTGCGCAATTGCGGGAACAAATTCTTAACCCTAATCTTGCCGATATTGATAGGCTGGCAGCATTAAGCCAACTACAAATGAATATGTATATTTTGAATAAATCAAAAATGCCTGAATATGATTTTGAAGTAGTCGATAACATTTTAGATTTGGCTGAAAATAGTACTGATGATAAGTTTAAAATTCAAGCGATAGAAGTGACCACTCAATCACCTGTACTTGACTATCGCCTCGCAGAGCGTTTTACCTCGTTATTAAAACAAGACTCTAATGACTATATACGCCGCTTAGCTGGTCAGGGGCTGCTGGCACAGTATTACCAAGCCCAAGATTCGCAAAATGAATATAGTAAACAGATTGCCCAACACATCCTATCACTCTATCAAAATACATCTGATAGTACTGTGAAGTCAGTATTAAACGATATGATGGGCAATGAGAGCTTACTAGAAGAAATGCGAAAACACACTGAGGGCTAATTATTTAAAGGCTTGAGCTGTTAGATATAAAAAATTCATACTTGTATTTATCAAGGATCACTGGGCTTTGCCTATACTTGTCTATATAAGCCCATAAATAAGCTATCAACATAACGTAATATGCGCACGATTAAAATTAAAAGTGGTATTACTATTAGCTACCAAGACCAAGGAGATAAATCAGCCCCCGCGATTATACTTATTATGGGCTTAGGGGCGCAGCTCATCGTGTGGCCTGAAGAACTCTATTTTGGCTTGGTTAATAGTGGCTTTAGAGTGATCAGGTTTGATAATCGCGATACTGGCCTTTCGAGCCAATTAGAACAGTATGGCGATCCGAGCTTACTAAAAATTTGGTTAAGTAAACGTCTGCCACTGACATCCAGCAATATGTATACTCTTGATGATATGGCAACTGATGTGATTGAGTTAATGGATGCACTGAACATAAAAAAAGCCCATCTAGTTGGCGCATCTATGGGGGGCATGATTGCACAAATTATTGCCGCAAAATATAAAAAAAAGGTCCTGAGCCTAACCTCAATCATGTCTAGCTCTGGCAAACTGAAACTATCATTATCTGGGCTAAAATTATTTCTACAACTAGTAAAACATCGCCCTAGGTCCCCTAACCGCAATAGCGCCATTCAGTATAATATTAAACTTAATCAACGAATCGGCAGTCCCGCTTATCCCCAAGATGAGCAAGTATTACGCAAACAAGCCATTTCAGGGGTAGATCGTGCGTATAACCCTCGGGGTTTCAATCGCCAATTAGCAGCCATTGCCGCAAGTGATTGCAGGCAACATTTAATGCCGAAAATAAAAGCGCCTACTTTAGTCATTCACGGCAATGTAGACCCAGTTATGCCCGTTGCCGCGGGTAAATTAACCGCGATGCAAATACGTAAAGCGAAACTAAAAATAGTCACAGGCATGGGTCATAATTTCCCACCTGCATTAATGGCAAAAATGACCAAGTGGATCAGTAAACACGTTAAAAAAGCAGAGAAAAAACGCACCCAGAAAAAGTTAAAGAACAAGCCATAAGCTATCAGCTATCAGCTATCAGCTATCAGCTATCAGCTATCAGCTATCAGCTATCAGCTATCAGCTATCAGCTATCAGCTATCAGCTATCAGCTATCAGCTATCAGCTATCAGCTATCAGCTATC
>NZ_JABCJL010000028.1:0-69511 GCF_012952265.1 Pseudoalteromonas sp. NEC-BIFX-2020_015 | reverse complement strand
CAAAGTGGGCTGGCTCAATCATTACTAAATTTAGTAACCAAATAGGGAAATCAACATGTTGCTTGGATAAACTGCAATTCATCAACAAGCACAATAGTAGACGCCGCCTTACTGATTAAGTTCAAAATAATTAAAATTTAATTTAGTCTCTAAGCTATGGGCATAAAAAAAGCCAGCTCAAAGTGGGCTGGCTCAATCATTACTAAATTTAGTAACCAAATAGGGAAATCAACATGTTGCTTGGATAAACTGCAATTCATCAACAAGCACAATAGTAGACGCCGCCTTACTGATTAAGTTCAAAAATAATTAAAATTTAATTTAGTCTCTAAGCGACAGCCATAAAAAAAGCCAGCTCAAAATGGGCTGGCTCAATCATTACTAAATTTAGTAACCAAATAGGGAAATCAACATGATGCTTGTGCAAACTGCAATTTAACAACAAGCACAATAGTAGACGCCGCCTTACTGATTAAGTTCAAAATAATTAAAATTTAATTTAGTCTCAAAGCGACAGCCATAAAAAAAGCCAGCTCAAAATGGGCTGGCTCAATCATTACTAAATTTAGTAACTAATAGGGGGAAATCAACAAGTCGCTCGGATAAACTGCAATTCATCAACAAGCACAATAGTAGACGCCGCTTTACAGGTTAAGTTCAATAAAAGATCCTCTATTTTGAGTATCTTTTTTTAATTTTTGATCAAAGACAACATTTGTTCTTCATCTAACTTAGTAAAACTCATTGATTTATCAGTAAATAATGCATCAACAAGGGCTTGCTTCTCTTGTTGCATTTTAAACACTTTTTGCTCAATTGAATTCGCCATAATTAATTTATAAACAAAAACGGGGTTTGTTTGACCGATCCTATAAGCGCGATCTGTTGCTTGCTTTTCAACGGCAGGGTTCCACCATGGATCAAAGTGGATCACTGTATCAGCCTGAGTTAAATTAAGACCTGTTCCACCCGCTTTAAGACTAATTAGAAATACAGAGGTGTTACCACTGGTAAATTCATCTATTACTTTATCGCGGTGCCGTGTTTGCCCTGTAAGTAAGCTAAAGCTAATTGATTGTTCATTAAGTTGTGTGGCAATAATGTCTAAGGCGCTAGTAAATTGGCTAAAGATAATCACTTTACGTCCTTCGCTAAGCATCATAGGTAGGTGATTACTGATCCAATCTAACTTCGCGCTGCGTGCAGTAGTATGCTCATCAATTAATTGCGGATGACAACAAATTTGCCTTAACTTTAATAACGCATCTAAAAATGCAAGCTTGCTTTTTTGCATACCTTGCGCGGCAAATAAATCGATCATCTTTTCTTCAAGTGCTTCAGTGATCCCTTGATAAATTGCTTTTTGCTGTGATTCAAACTCAAATTCTTTTATCAACTCAGTCTTTAAAGGTAGCTCTTGTGCCACTTCAGCTTTAGTACGGCGCAAAATAAATGGCATTATTAATGACTTTAATTCGCGGGCACGCTCACTATCACCATCACGCTCGATCGGGGTTTGAAAATGTTGTTTAAAATGGCTTTGCGAACCCAGTAATGATGGCATAGCAAAATCGAGTAACGATTTAAGTTCAAAGAGATTATTTTCGATCGGTGTCCCACTTAAGCAAAGTTTAAAGTCGGCATTTAAACGTTTAACCAATCGCGATACCTGTGCGCTGTCATTTTTAATATATTGCGCTTCATCAAGTATAATGTTTTCAAAATATAATGGTGAATAATAGGCTATATCACGTTTTAGTAGCGGGTAGGTTGTTAAAATACACTCTGCTTGCGCTAAATGTGATAATTGTTCGACTCGTGCAGAACCAAATATTGTTGTCACTTTTATGTCACTGGCAAACTTAGTGATCTCGTTTTGCCAATTACTAACTAAGCTTGTTGGACAAACAATCAATGTTGGTCCAGCTTGTGGGTTTTGTTTAGCATTGGCTAAAAAAGCAATGACCTGGAGCGTTTTACCCAGGCCCATATCATCGGCAAGAATACCACCGAGTTGATGGCGTTTTAGAAAATGTAACCAATCAACGCCTTGTTGCTGATATTCGCGAAGTTGAACCCCCGAGTTTAAGCCCTGCAATTTATACTTAACGTCTTTTTTTTGTATTGTTAGCTCTGCTAAATAACGTTCTAAACTATCGTCAACTAAATTAACATTAATACACTCCAAAGCCATTAATTCAGGTAAAAACGACAGGGGTATAAGTAACTCATCTCGTGTTTTTATAAATTCAAACCGCTGCTTAAACTCAGTTAATAAATTGAAGACCGATTTCTCAATTACCCCGAATTGTTTACCCTCAGTGTAATAATAAAATTGTTCACTTTGACGGTTTAATGACTGATACTCAGGGTTATCGTTTGCTAAAACATGGGCAGCTTTTAAATTTGAGATCAATATTTTACTAACAACTTGATGTCCTTTTCCTCGTTTAATATCGAGACAAGGCGTTGTTAAGCTTTTTTTGATCACTAATTTTTTATCGCTAATTTTCCAGCCTCGCTGGCGAAGCATTGGGATTACTTCAAACTTAAACCAATGGTTATGAGTAATGGACTGTTTACTAAAGATAAATGTATTTTGTAAAGCCCCTTTACATGATTCAAATCCAAGGTTAATTAATTCATTTAGTACTGTATTCTCAAGCGCTTTATTAAGTAATTTAATCGGCGCGGAATTAGGCTGATAAAGCTGACCTTGATAATTAAATTGCAAACTAAATTGTAACTGCTTTTTATCATTACTTACGTCTATCACCGCGTATGCATCAGCAATGCGTTTCAATTTCTTTTTTTCTACAGGCTGATAATGGGGAATAACACCATCACCAAAATTGGCTACTAATTGCTTATAAACACGTTCGAAATTGGTGGTATGAATTGCTGGTATAGATTGAATATGTGCAACTTCTTCACCACTGAGAGGTGTACGTAAACGACCTATTTTTAATGACTCTGTTTCAATGTAGGTGGGTGGGGTTGTTTTTAATAGCAGCCAAGGTGATTTATCGCATAAATCAATATTTAAATGCGTAAGATCTTTTTTATGTGTCCAACTAAAGCTGAGTTCTTTAGCGCTATCCGCTTTGACTGAACTACGGGAGCGTCCAAAAAACAAACGCTGCGTTGCTATTAGTTGTTGTAGTGCAGTAAAACCCCATTGGCCTTTGAGCTCAAGATGACCTAAGGCGTTTTGTGAACGTATCCAACTGAATAATCGAAAATCACTTTCAAGCAGGTCTGTAGGTGTAACAAAGCTATTAAGCTGTTGCTCAGTTAAATTACGGCCTAATGTATAATTATGCTCTTTTGAATAGGCTGCAATCTTTGGTGTAAGAATAACGCGAGTATCTTCAACATCAAGTACAAATAACAAAACATTTTTTACTGTCGTAACTTCTGTTTGCTTTAACGTTTTAAGCTCATCAAACCAATCATTTATTATGTAATCTTGGCCGTATTCACCTGAATGCTCAATTTTAAGTTTAAGTAAAACCGCAGCTAAATGACGACAACTTGTTTTTGCATTACATGAACAATGACGTTCAACTGAAAACCCAGTTGGTAATTTTTTGATCTCAATATGCTGATTAAAGGTATTCCCTTCATTACCGAGCATAGACGCATCAATAACAGAAAAATCGCTATTATATTCAAGGCAATTAATTTGACCATTCGCTAAATATTCTTTTGCTCTACTTAGTACATTAGGTTTAAACAACTGTTTTATAAACCGTTCAGATAGAGGAAATTGAGTAGCTTGTTCTTGTTTTATTTCTTCAAAAATAGCTAACAGGTCATTCTTTGATAAATTAGCAGACATAGTGCTCGAAGCATTAAAAATAAAGAATAATTTTACCAGTATATGATTTATATGTACTGAGCTAAAGCATTAAAACAACAAATTATACTTGTCGGAGCTGGTGAGTTGGTAAAAAATAGCTTTGTGCATAAAAAACAATCATCGGGGGTGGCGATGAAACAATTAACAAACAACTAAGACACAGGTTATAAACAACTTAACAACAATTGAGGGGGTTTACAGATCAGATTTTTACTAAGCAATGGGTGATAAGCAAAGAAGGGAGAAAAACCCACCATTAAGTTAGTAAAATAATGATCTTTAATAGGTATTTAGCTTGATTTAGTGTAATTCGGATCGTTATTTAACTAACTTAGAGGTAGTCGAGATCACTATTTTACTAACAAAAGCGTGATCTCAGATCATTATTTTATCAACTAGTTAAAAGCATTTAAAAGCTTTGTTAACTGTTCTAAGCGTCTGTCAGTCATCACTTTATTATCAATCTTAATCGATAAATCACCACTTTTAACATTACGCTGAACACTAACATATTCGCTTTCAAGTAAAGCTTCACGACGATGGGTGTTTACAGGCTCGGCAGTTAAAGATTTGGTAATCGCCATTGCGCGCTTATCGTCACCAATAATCTCATTGATACTTTGATCATTAGCGAGTAATTCAACTTGTTGATTAAATGTTGTTTCATTGCGTTCTTTTGCAGCTATTAATTTTTTTGCGACTTCTCGGCCAACATGATTAGCCGTTGGATACAACGCTAGAACGCTAGCAGGTAGCTTCTCGTAAGCTTTAATGGCATCAGCAATGGCTGTGTGAGAAACCCCTTCAATTGCCGCTATTTCACGATAGGAGCCCTTTTTACCATCATTAATTAATTCATCTTTTGTTTGTTGATACGCTTGGCCAAGCTCCCATAAACTTGGTGCGATGTATTGATCCGATGAAACAGCTAAAATTTTGGCATCAAGATCTGTAAAATCACTTGAACTAAGTACCATGTAATCAGCATTTCCTAATATACATGCCATACGACGACGTGAGCCTGCCAGTACAAGTGTTTCATCACCTTTATCCCAGCATAGGGCTGGATGTTGGTTACGCCCGTCCTCAGTGATTGCAGGAAGAATATCAGCTACTGATTTTTCATTTAAAAGTGATTGTACTCGTCGGTTTTTGCCATACACTTTAGTCATGAGTTCTATGTCATTATGCGGGATTATTTTACACACCAATGTGATCTGACGATTTGGATCGCTTGGAGCTGGCATTTTTATTACATCACCGGCATTGGCCTGTTCAAGTAGCTCATCAAGGCTGCTATTGCCGATAGACGTAGCAAAAGGATCTAAGCTGGTGTCATTTTTACGTTTTTTAGCCATTATTATTAACTACCTTACTTAGCTTTATTAAGTTGAGATTGCGTTGACTTCCAATTAGAACGAATCAACATTTCAAGTTCATCAACTACATCTTTGATATTTTCTTGTGCTCTGATCAATGATTCTCGACTAGCAAGGCTATCTGATGTTTTTTGATCAAAAATAGTATTAAATGATGATGAACTGGCTGTAATTGCTGAGCTGTGGTTTATTGGATAGCTCATGACTTGACGCCCAAACGCACTACGAACATCTTTCACTATGTCACGCTGAGAATGATTACCTTTAACGTAATTCGTCACTAAAAACTGCATGAAATCCCAACCTTCATGGCCTAAAGAAGCCACTGTATGGTAAATCTCACCAAGTCGTTTTAGGTATTTATTATTTGCATCAAAATCAACGGCTTCAGGGTGCACAGGTATTAACATTGCTGTAGATGCCATTAAAGCATTATAAAACATAAAGTTAAGTGAAGGTGCTGTATCAATCAATATAATATCAAACTGATCTTTTACAGGGTTAATCACTTTCTCAAGTAATTTATGATAATGACGTGTTTTATCGTAGCTTGAACTATCTTTCAATAACGTTGCGGTCTCATGTTCAAAATAAAAGTCGTCCATACCAGAAGGTAAAATACGAATATTTGGAATGTGCGTTGGTAAAAATGAATTTGATACAAGTTGTTCCCATGTTTCATTTTCATCAAGTTCAATGCAATTACGCATTAAGTCGCCGACTGTTATAGGTTCTGGTTCGCTCGGTGGGAAAAAACTAGAAGAAGAACCTTGAGGGTCTAAGTCAATAATACCAATACGATAACGTTTAATATTTGTAGTTGCCAATGCTGCTGCAATATTTACCATGCTAGTTGTTTTACCACAGCCACCTTTGAGTGAATTGATGACAATAACTTGTAATTTATCATCAATATTGCGGTGATCTGGTTGAATATCCATGATATCAGCCATTGAGAAAATATTTACCAGAGTGTAAGCATAATGACCGTTAGCACCACGTTTAATATTTAAATTATCGAAGTCGCCATTATCGTGACGTCTTTTTAAGGTTCGGTTGTTGCACCCTAATAAATCTGCCGCTGCTTTTTGGGTATATGTTCTAAGTTCTTTTTCTTCAGATTTTAGATGAGCGCGATAATGTTGAATACGTCCTTCTAATGACTTTTCTGCGACTTCAGCAGTTGCTTTTAAAAGACCATATGTTGCTAACGCATTACTATGAATTGACATGCTTTATTCCTCAAAGTTAGGTGATAAGTATAATGTCCATTCAATTAACTGTAAACAACTATTTATGGTGACATTACTTTTATTTAGAAGACATTCAAAACTTAATATTCAAACTTTAATATTGCTTAGTATAAATAAAGAAGGTTAAAGGTGGTTAGTATATAAGGTAATAAAGGTTAAGGGTCTTAAAAAGTCACTTAACTAATTGATTTTAATAAACAATAGTAAATAAGTTAGATCACGTTTATACTTGGTTAAGATCAGATCTTTTACTACTGATGGATCACTATTTTACTAAGCACAAATATAACAATAGAGTTACACACAAGTTAAACACATTGTTGTTCACAATAAGCAGTGTTTAGATCATTATTTTACTAAGTTAATTAATAAGTTATACACTAACGAGTGGTTAAATGAGTGGGTTTGATTAGTATAGATCTGATCTGTACTAGGTAGAGATCAGATCTATTCCAACTCATAGTTGTATTATCCACAGGCATGCTTTCTAAATGGACGATATGTCGTGTGTTTTTTAATAAAAACTAAAATGAAATGGACAAATTTGCTATTGAGTTAGTAAAAATTAGATTTGTAACTGCCTAGTTAGTAAAAAAGTGATCTGTAAATCATGATTACAACCTTGACTTAGTATAAAAGTGATCTGATGATATATTTTAAACTTGGATCAGTTTTATACTAACTTAAACATTTAACTTTTACAGTTTAATGTGTTGTTATTAGATGTCGCAACAAAATTTGGAAATAAGAACAATGAGCCGAAAGGTCAACATCTCGGTAGATAACTTACCCGATACATTACGGGGACAGATCCACGGGGTGGAAAGTGCAATCGATAACGAGAGTCTCGCTTTATTCACCGATAATAAAGATGTCCGTGTTTCAATCGAAAATGCTGCACATGGATTACGAGCATACTCAAACACATTTAATCATTATGATTTATGGGGACGTTTTGTTCGCTCTGGTCATAAAAAGCTCCCTTTAGAAGAAGCACCAAAAAAAACGATCATTACACGTAAAATATCAGAAAAAGTAGATGGTATTTTGTATGACGGTGAAATAAAAATAACACCAGCTGTTGTCAGTAGCCGTAAAGATGGTGAAGATATTGAATATTTAGTTTGGCCATCTGATCGTGAAGAAAAAGTTGAGCGCGCACTCATTCGTTTGGCTTCAAAAGGTAAAATCGTTAAAATAAATTTTAAGTCCGGTATTCAATATGCCGTTGTTTTTTCGATGAACGAGTTGGCTCAAGAACTTAAAGCTGTTGGGCAATCTATGCCTTATCCACAAATTAAAGAAGCTTTAGAAGCACTGCAAGGATCTAAGTTATCATTTAAATATTCTGCGACGGATACAAAAAATACAGATATTGATGACTCTTTTTATGAGTCAAATATGAACTTTCTTTCATCGTTGCATTTTAGTGGTAAAAAAGGGCAGGGAGGCAATGTAAAATGTGTTGCATGCCTGAATGCGTTTGTTCATAACATGATCGATAACCTTGAATATAAAGGTTATTATTTCAACAGCGCGCAAGAGCTGAAGCGTGGTCTGTCTCGTTGGATGATGTTACGTTTGTATCACCTTTGGCGTTATGCTGCACCAGGAAAAACTTACCATTTTAGATTACTATCGATCATGGAAAAATATGGCTCTATTTATTCCACAGATAATATTACTGAAAATAAGTTGAAAGCGCTGCGTCGTGATATGACAACGACGATGAAAGACTTAATTGAGAAAGGCGCTATTTCAGAATACAGTATTACGAATGTAAAAGATGATAAAACGGGAAATATTATTGATTATACATATGAAATGCACCCGTCAGATCAATTTTGTGATGAAATACTTACTTTGAATAAGCATAATAAGCGGATTGAAATTCAAGGCGGTAAGCGTGTAGTTGAAAATGTAGTTCACCTTGATGAAGATACTATTGAGGCGATAGTCCAAGATTAACCGCTTAGTTTAGTGTAGTTGTTAAAAAGGCCGCTATTTAGTGGCCTTTTTAACATAATCAACTTTCTATTTGTTCCATATATAACCTATCAACAAGAAAATCATATTCTTTTTTTCTTGGGTGTCCATCTGGTTTTAGATAATCAGATAAAATACCCAGCTTTACATCCGGTTCAGGGTTAATCAAAATAAAGGGTAAGGCAGCACTGACATGATAACGATCTTGAGCTGTGTATCTAACATTAACTTGAGGGCTTACACGGGTTGGTCGTCTAATTCTGAGTTTATCTTTATCTCCCAAGCTTGCTACACGTAATTTTTCTTGAGCAACAAGTGATTGCCAACTTTGTTGGTCTATCATTCGAGGGTTAGAATAACCGGCTGATTTTTCCAGCATTTCGAGTGCCATTTTTTTTGTTAAAGTTTTTGTTGCGTGTTTATGCATCCAAGTAAAACGTACTGAGTAAGGTGAGTTCACTTCAAAATGAATTTTACGGTAGGCCGCAAGCGTGATTAAATTTGGAATAGCATTATGAACAGCTTCAAAGCGCGCATCATTATTATCAATGGCTAAAATACACTCTTTAAATGCAGCTTTAGCTTTGTTTAATTGTTGAATTCGAGCAACAAGGTGTTGTTGATCCGCATTTTTAATTACTAATAAGCCAGGGTGTCGTTTTAAAACTCGGCTACTAAGACCTGATTTTTTATATATATCACCAAACGAATTTAAAATTGATTTATGTGCAGCATCCTCCGTGATTTTAGTAACATTAATAGAGTTAGGTACAATTTTTTCATCATTACAGCCTACGTCAGGTAATTGATAAAAATCGGCTTTTGAATAACCACATTCTTTTAAATCATCAATAAAAAGATTAGTTAAATCATTTAGTAAATCAAACTGACTTCTAATTTGTACTTTAGATACCATAAGAACACATCATACAAAGATTAAGATCAATATTTTACCATATAGAGAAGCAGGTTCGAAATATTAAAAACAGCCTTTTTCTTGTTAACTAAATATCCAACTATACTCAGAGCTAAGTTATCATTATTAAAAAACTATAGGTATGATGTGTTCTTTGTTTCACTTGATTTATTTCCCTCCCATTGTTTCATAGGTACATGAAACAATTGGGATGTAACAGAACGTAGCGAAAAACACGGAGGCTTGTCCCAATCTGTACTATTAAACACATGGAACTTCAAAGAAATACGCATCTCGTTTTTAGGATCTAGTGAATACCTAAGTATCTACATAAAGTGTTCTAATAGCCTTATAGAGCAGGGATAAAAGCAATTATTCAAAAGATTGGGCAATGATATAATTGAGTTAGAAATACCAGAAGAACATATTCATATGGAGGTTCGAAGTGAACCGAAAATGTCACCGAGTAAATAGTAAAGAGTATTTCGGCGAGATAACTTTTGCGACTTTATCCAGATGTAAAGAGGCGATACTTTTGGGCTGTCAAGCTTTGGACTCAGAGTTATTTTGTTGAAACGATAGGAAATGCAAACAAAGATACGATCAGAGCGAATGTACAAATTCAGCGAACCAAATTAGACAATAAAGAAAAACACTGGGCTCAGTTAGGGCTCCTTTAAACTCGGTTGCTTGCAGTCTATGTTAATAACAAAAAAAGTTGCTTTAGTGCTAATCATTTAAAAATATGACGCAGAGCATATATATCGTATTTATAAAGGTATTCTGGTTTAAGTGTACAAAAGGTAATGCATAACCATATTAATGGGCTTCATACATAGGAAAGGCTTTCTAGCTATCCTGTATATGCGCGCTGAGCGAACTTGGAGCGGTTAAGTTTAGGGCTGGGTATATTTCGATACGGCAAAATAAGTAGGTGCTTTTGCTGTAGATATGTTTTCACCTTCTATTAGCGATAGTTTATTATATCTTTAAGACCAGTTACCTAGCACACAGTTACAGGGCCTTGCTGGTAACACCTACAGAATGAACTACTATCACAGTGGTTTATTTAAAACTAAGGCCAATGAGCTAGGCAGCTCTTTAAACTGGTCAATTGAAATAGGGGGGTATTTAACTTATAAACTTATAGCTATTTTCTTCAGCTTCACAGTCATACCAAAATGTAATACACATCTAGCCCCGGTAAAGCAATTCAGTTTTATATTAATTCGTGGTAATTCGATATCACTAAAGGGATATAACCGAGTTATTAGATGAAATAAAATCCAGATATTAAAACCCAAAATAATTCTTCATAGCACGCATTATTAATTCTATCCACTGTTAGCCCTAAATTACTAAATAGACACTGTAATGTTAAGGTTACAATGCACTTAAATTTAGGTATGATGTGTTCTTTTGTTGGTGTTTAACTAATTATGTTCAAGTACATATATATTCCATCTCTTTAATTAACTATTTATTCATATTAATTAATAGCTTAATAGGTTTTTACAATAACTTAGTATCAGTAATTGTGCTTTTGAGCACCTTTGATTATCAATAATATTTATCTCATAACTAAATAATTGATAATTAGCGAATATAGTCCTTGAACAGCGCCACTGCATACGTTAATTTCACCTATCAGGTAAACGTAGGAATGAGGAAATAATATGCAGTCGTGGAACCCAAATAGCTGGAGAGAGCTCCCAATACTTCAGCAACCACAGTATCCAGATCAAGAAGCACTAAAGACTGTCGAAGGACAATTGAAAAGCGCACCCCCATTAGTATTCGCTGAAGAAACTCGTAGCTTGTTTAAACAACTTGAAGACGTATGTGAAGGTCGTGCCTTCTTGCTCCAAGGTGGTGATTGTGCAGAATCATTTAGTGACTTTAATGCCGCAAATATTCGAGACACATTTAAAACAATTTTACAGATGGCTGTAGTGTTAACTTATGGTGGAAAATGCCCTGTAGTTAAAATAGCCCGTATGGCAGGCCAATACGCAAAACCACGTTCAGCAGATTTAGAAACAATCGATGGTGTCTCATTACCATCTTACCGTGGTGATATAGTAAATAACTTTGATTTTACCGAAGAAGCGCGAATCCCAGACCCACAACGCTTAATGACCGCTTATCACCACAGTGCAGCAACACTTAATTTATTACGCGCGTTTGCCCAAGGCGGACTTGCTGATTTACATCAAGTAAATCGCTGGAACATGGGCTTTGTAGCCGCGAACCCGCTTAAAGAAAAATACCAACAACTTGCTGATAAAATTCAAGATGCACTTGAATTTATGGAAGTATGTGGCATAAATTCCACAATCGCACCTTGCTTAAAAGAGACTGATTTATATACGTCTCATGAAGCACTATTACTAGGTTATGAAGAAGCGCTTACTCGTCGAGATCACCTCTCTGGTGACTGGTATGATTGCTCAGCACACTTCGTTTGGATTGGTGAACGTACACGCCAATTAGATCATGCACACATTGAGTTTTTTAAAGGTATCAAAAACCCAATAGGCGTTAAAGTTGGTCCAGGAATGGACCCAGACGATCTAATCCGTTTAATTGATGCACTTAACCCAGATAACATACCAGGTCGTTTAACATTGATCACACGTATGGGTGCAGATGTTCTGCCTGAAAAGTTACCTGCATTAGTCCGTCGCGTTCAACAAGAAGGCCGCAAAGTAATTTGGAGCTCTGATCCAATGCACGGCAATACAGAAAAAGCCACATCAGGTTATAAAACACGTAGTTTTGATAATATACTTCGTGAAATTAGTCAGTTCTTTGCTGTTCACAAAGCGGAAGGTTCATACGCTGGGGGTGTTCATTTAGAGATGACAGGCCAGCATGTAACTGAATGTACCGGTGGCGCTTATGGATTGTCTGATGATGACCTTGCACAGCGTTATCGCACACAGTGTGACCCACGCTTAAATGCTGATCAAGTATTAGAACTTGGTTTCTTAGTTGCTGACTTATTAAAAGACGCACGTAAGTAAGCTAAGAAAATAAAAGCCGCAAGTGCGGCTTTTTTAAAAAAAGCCGATATTATTTAGTTCACCAATCTAAGCATCTCAATAAAAACTAAGTTAGTACTTACGACGCTCAAGATTAGTATCAGATATGATTTTTGCAGATATTTCTTCGACAGAATGGTTAGTCGAATTCAAATATGAAATTTTATGTTTTTTATACAACATTTCTACTTCACGCACTTCAATTCTACATTGCTTAAGTGACGCGTATTTTGAATTAGCCATTCGACGTTGGCGGATATCAGCTAATCTCACTGGATCAATTGTCAGACCAAACAGTTTTTGCTTATATGCAACTAAGCAAGCGGGTAGCTTACCAGTTTCAAGGTCTTCCTCTGTAATAGGGTAGTTTGCAGCTTTAATACCATATTGTAATGCTAAGTATAAACTCGTCGGTGTTTTACCACTGCGGCTAACTCCCACTAAAATAATATCCGCTTCTGCGTAATTATTTATATTTGCGCCATCATCATTAGTCAACGCATAGTTCACAGCATCAATTCTAAAATCATAACTTTTTTCATGCATTGAATGAGTACGGTGAATTTTTGGAACTGGTGCAACCTTTAACTCTTGTTCAATTTTATCACTAAATGTGGTTAAAAAATCGTACGTAATTGCTGAGGAAGAGCGAATTATCTCGCTCAAATTATGATTTACAAAAGTGAAAAATACGAGCGGCTTTTCACCTTCTCTTTGCGCAGTTGCATTAATTAACGCTTTTACTTCGTTTGCTTTTTCTTCAGTTTCAACAAAAGGAATAGTTTTATGATTAAATTCAACGGGAAATAATGACAAAGTAGCATGGCCAAAAACCTCAGAAGTAATCGCTGTACCGTCAGAAATATAAAATGCAGTTCTCATATTAACCTTTTTCTTACGTTTAATAGTTAAAATAGGCACCCCACGGTTTACGTAAGGTCTGTTGCCAGTGTAGAATGAAGGCGACCTTTTTAGAAGGTTTTCTTTCTTAACTCTCACAGTTATTACTACAATTTGTTTTTTGGAGAAAGATCCGTGCAAGAATACGTTCTCTGGTATCAAGAGCTTGGTA
Source organism: Pseudoalteromonas sp. NEC-BIFX-2020_015 (assembly GCF_012952265.1). Lineage (NCBI taxonomy): Bacteria > Pseudomonadati > Pseudomonadota > Gammaproteobacteria > Alteromonadales > Pseudoalteromonadaceae > Pseudoalteromonas > Pseudoalteromonas sp. NEC-BIFX-2020_015. Next base: position 55,999 of record NZ_JABCJL010000028.1, on the reverse strand, counting down.
TGCAAGATGTTCCTCGTGTTGGCGGCAAAAATGCCTCACTCGGTGAAATGATTTCAAACCTAGCAAACGCTGGTGTACAAGTCCCTGGTGGTTTTGCTACAACCGCCGACGCATTTAATGAGTTTCTTGAGCAATCAGGACTAAATGCAAAGATCCACGACATTTTAGACACACTGGACGTGGAAGATGTAAATACACTCGTAAAAGTCGGTGCTGATATTCGTCAGTGGATTATCGACACACCATTTCAACCTAATTTAGACAAAGCTATCCGCGAAGCATACAGCCAACTACACGGCGATGCAGCAGACGATGTTTCATTTGCAGTTCGTTCATCAGCTACAGCTGAAGACATGCCAGATGCATCATTCGCAGGCCAACAAGAAACCTTCCTCAATGTGCGTGGCATAGACTCTGTAATGGTCGCCATCAAACATGTATTCGCATCGCTTTTCAATGACCGTGCGATTTCATACCGTGTACACCAAGGTTATGATCATCGTGGCGTAGCGTTATCTGCGGGTATTCAACGTATGGTACGCTCTGATAAATCATCATCAGGCGTAATGTTCAGTATCGATACGGAATCAGGTTTCGAAGATGTTGTATTTATTACATCTAGTTATGGTCTAGGCGAAATGGTTGTACAGGGTGCAGTAAACCCTGATGAATTTTATGTTCATAAACCAACTCTTGCTAAAGGCAAACCATCCGTTGTGCGCCGTAACATCGGTTCAAAAGCGATTCAAATGATTTACTCTGCTGATCAAGCACATGGTAAACAAGTTGAAATCGTTGACGTAGATGCATCCCTTTCAAACCAATTTTCAATTACCGATGCTGAAGTTCAAGAGCTTGCAAAACAAGCCGTGATCATCGAAAAGCATTACGGCCGCGCGATGGATATCGAGTGGGCTAAAGACGGTAATGACGGCAAGCTTTACATCGTTCAAGCACGCCCTGAAACAGTACGTTCAAACGAAGACACGAATGTAATGGAACGCTTTCAACTAAATGGCAGCAGTAATGTTGTCGTTGAAGGACGTGCCATCGGTCATAAAATTGGCTCTGGTGTCGTGCGTGTTCTTGATTCAATTAAAGAAATGGACCAAGTACAAGTAGGTGACATCTTAGTTACTGACATGACAGACCCTGATTGGGAACCTATCATGAAACGCGCTGCAGCGATTGTAACTAATCGTGGTGGTCGTACATGCCATGCGGCAATCATCGCCCGTGAATTAGGTATTCCAGCAGTGGTTGGGTGTGGTAATGCCACAGACCTAATTAAAGCAGGCCAAGAAGTAACAGTATCATGTGCTGAAGGCGACACCGGCTTTATTTACGAAGGTATTTTAGACTTCGAAATTCTCACTTCACGTGTTGATAAAATGCCTGAACTACCAATGAAAATCATGATGAACGTCGGCAACCCTGATCGCGCATTTGATTTTGCACGCTTACCACACTCAGGTGTTGGTCTTGCCCGCGTTGAATTTATTATCAACCGCATGATTGGTGTTCATCCTAAAGCATTGCTTAATTTTGATGCACAAACCGATGCATTAAAAGCTGAAATCACCGACATGATTGCAGGTTATGAATCACCGGTTGAATTCTATATCTCTAAATTAGTTGAAGGTATTTCTACCTTAGGCTGTGCATTTGCACCAGAGCGCGTTATTGTTCGTATGTCTGATTTTAAATCAAACGAATATGCTAACTTAGTTGGCGGACAACAATACGAGCCAGAAGAAGAAAACCCAATGATTGGTTTCCGCGGCGCAGCACGCTATATCTCGGAAGATTTCCGTGATTGTTTTGCACTTGAGTGTGAAGCAATAAAACGTGTGCGTAACGACATGGATATGGCCAACATTGAAATCATGATCCCATTCGTACGCACCCTTGAAGAAGGTAAACGCGTTATCGAATTACTTGAAGAGCATGGCCTTAAACGTGGCGAAAATGGCTTAAAAGTAATCATGATGTGTGAACTTCCATCAAATGCACTGCTTGCAGATGAGTTCTTAGAACACTTTGATGGCTTTTCAATTGGTTCAAACGATTTAACCCAGCTAACGCTTGGCTTAGATCGTGATTCTGGTTTAATTGCACATTTATTTGATGAACGTGACCCTGCAATCAAAAAACTACTTTCAATGGCAATTAAAACGGCTAAAGCAAAAGGAAAGTATGTAGGTATTTGCGGTCAAGGTCCTTCTGATCATGAAGACTTTGCAGCTTGGTTAGTAGAGCAGGGCATTGATTCTGTTTCACTAAACCCAGATACAGTACTTGAAACGTGGTTATACCTTGCTAAAAAATTAGCAAAGTAACTCGTTTAGCATAATAAAAAATGCCAGCAATATTGCTGGCATTTTTTTATCAAAACGTTAATAGCTTTTATCGCGCTAATTTTTTATCTAAAAAAGCACATGATTTAGTGAGTGCTTTTTGACAGAGTGCCAAGTAATGGCGTGCTTTTGGATAATAAAACGAAAAACACATAAGCCCAACAATAAAAAAGATTAAAGATGGCCCAGGTACTACAGCAAAAAATAACCCAAGCAATATAAATAAACTGCCAACTAAAAGTAAAATACATTTTTTCATTTAAATTCCCTCGCAACTAAGCTTCTAATATCGAGTATAAGTAATCACAGCAATTTTACGATCAAAAGAGTGTTACAAACTGTAAAATCTTCAATTTCTATTGCTCTTGAGCATGATATAATCGAACAAATGCCTTAATTTATCACCGTCATGATAGCAACTATTAGCCAACAAGATGCCGCGACCAATTTAGTCGCAAGTTACCTAAAAACTATAACAAAACAAGGGTTTACTGGCGACACTGATGCAAGCTATGCCACCCGTATAACTGCATCAACCGATAACAGTATTTACCAACAGTTACCGCAAGGTGTTATTTTTCCTAAAACTGAAAAAGACATCCAAATTGCTTTGCAAACGGCTGCTCAAGACCCATATCTATCACTCACTTTTGGCCCTCGCGGCGGTGGAACAGGTACTAATGGTCAATCGTTAACTCCTGGCATCGTGGTTGATTTATCGCGTTATATGCGTGAAATCCTCGAAATTAACCCAGAAGAAGGCTGGGTTAGAGTGCAAACAGGTGTAATAAAAGATCAACTTAATGACTTTTTACGCCCTTATGGATTTTTCTTCGCACCCGATTTATCAACCAGTAACCGAGCAACAATTGGCGGAATGGTTAATACTGATGCTTCAGGGCAAGGTTCACTCGTTTATGGTAAAACCAGCGATCATGTTTTAGGACTTACAACCTATTTAGTTGACGGCACACAAATGTCTACCAATCCAATAGACATTAATAAAGCTAAATTAATTGCAGAGCAAGACACCACAATAGGTAAATTATACGCAACGGTACTCGATATTTGCTTGTCTGAGCGTGACGCTATTTTAGCCAAATTCCCTCGCTTAAATCGATTTTTAACCGGGTATGACTTAGAGCATGTGCTAAGTGATGACTTACAAACATTTGATATGAGCCGATTAATAACAGGCTCAGAAGGTTCACTTGGTATTGTTACAGAAGCTAAATTAAACATCACCCCAATTGCTGAATTTAAAACCTTAATAAATATTAAATACGATAGTTTTGATTCTGCACTTCGCCACTCACCATTTTTAGTAGATGCACGTGCAACGTCTGTTGAAACAGTCGACAGTAAAGTATTGAACCTTGCACGCCAAGATATAATCTGGCATTCAGTATCGGACTTAATAACCGATGTTGAAAATAAAGATATGCAAGGACTCAACATGGTTGAGTTTAATGCAGTATCAGCCGATGACATAAAAGACAAAGTTGAATCATTATGTGCTTTACTTGATGACTGTGCAGCGCAGCAAAAAAATGGTGTCATCGGGTATCAACTAACGAGTAATAAGGCTGATATTTTAAAAATTTACGCCATGCGTAAAAAATCAGTTGGTTTACTCGGTAATGTTAAAGGCTCACAAAAACCACTCGCATTTGCCGAAGATACCGCAGTTCCTCCAGAAAACCTCGCCGATTTTATCGTTGAATTTAGAGCGTTACTTGATAGTCATAATTTACAATACGGAATGTTTGGTCATGTTGATGCTGGGGTTTTACATGTACGACCCGCACTTGATATGTGCGACCCAGAACAAGAAAAATTACTTCGCGTGATCTCCGATCAGGTTGTAAAACTCACAGCCAAGTATGGCGGTTTAATGTGGGGAGAGCATGGTAAAGGTTATAGAAGTGAATACGGCCCTGAATTTTTTGGCGAGCATTTATTTACACAATTACGCCGTATAAAATCAGCTTTCGATCCAAACAATCGTATAAACCCAGGTAAAATATGCACCCCGATTGATAGTAAGGACTCACTTGTAAGCGTTGATGATCAGAAGCGTGCATGGTTCGATAGACAAATTTCGGTTGATGTTAAAACCAGCTTTAACAACGCAATGACCTGTAACGGTAATGGTATTTGCTTTAATTATGATGAAAACTCCCCAATGTGCCCATCATATAAAGTAACGGGTGATCGTCGTAATTCACCGAAAGGCCGCGCAAGTTTAATGCGCGAATGGCTGCGTTTACAAGAAGCAAAAAATATAGATTTAATTGAAGTTGAAAAAGAGCTCAATAAAGGTGAAGTCATCACCTGGTGGGAACGTTACCAACATAGTCGAGATAAAAGCAAAGGCGAGTACGATTTTTCTCATGAAGTTAAAGCCTCAATGGATGAATGTTTAGCGTGTAAAGCATGTACTACCGCCTGCCCAATTAAAGTAGATGTGCCCACTTTTAGATCACGCTTTTTAAATTATTATCACAGTTATTATGCTCGCCCTTTAAAAGATTATTTAGTTGGTAATATCGAAGCAAGCGCACCATTAATGGCAAAATTTTCAAACGTGATAAACCCAATAGTAAAAACTAAATTAGTTAGCTCGCTAATAAAAAAATCTGTTGGCTATGTTGATACACCCATATTAAGTTCACCACGTTTAGAAAAACGAATAAACAAAACACACAAATTTAATTTTGCACAATTATCAGCACTCAATCCAGAACAACAAAATGAGTATGTGTTCATTGTTCAAGATCCATTTACCAGTTTCTATGAAGCAGAACTTGTCGAAAGTTTTATAAAAATAATTACAGCATTAGGGAAAAAACCAATCCTGTTACCATTTAAACCTAATGGTAAACCACAGCATGTTAAAGGTTTTTTACATGAATTTAAAATTACAGCAAAAAATGCAGCCGCATTTTTAAATTCATTATCAGAAATAAACGCACCATTAGTTGGCTTAGATGCATCACTAGTTATGTGCTACCGCGATGAGTATAATTCGATTCTCGGTGATGAGCGCGGGGATTTTGAAGTTCAACTTGCTCATGAATGGTTAGCGACACAATCTTTTAAACCATTAGCTGATAAAATAAAAAACACTGAAGATAGAACTTTTACATTATTAAGCCATTGCACTGAAACAACTGCGTTACCAAAAGCAGCGAATGTATGGCAAACAATTTTTTCTGATTTAGGTTTAACTCTTAATACAACAGCCACCGGTTGTTGTGGGATGGCCGGTACTTATGGTCACGAAGCACAAAATCAAAATAACTCTCGCGCACTTTATGAAATGAGTTGGCAAGGTGTAGTAAATAAAAATAAACCTGAGCAACTATTAGCAACTGGCTTTTCTTGTCGCAGTCAAGTAAAACGCTATGAGAAATTTAAACCCAAGCATCCAATAGAACTTATCGCAGAACAATTTATTAGCACTCGTAGTATTAAATAAATAGTGATTTTATTTAATACTTGAATTCAAGAATGAATAAAAAATGCCACATTATTTTTTTAATAATAATGCGGCATTTTATTTTTATATATAAGTTATTTTAAATAACTATCAGCAATTGGCTTTGTACTCATGCCATGAATAAAAACGCTAAACAAAATAGTCGTCATAGAAATAGTGGCTATAATAAATTTATTTTCTATATCGCTATCGATCACCATCAAAGTAAATACTATAGATGCTAACCCTCTAGGCCCAAACCAGGCAAAAGTAAAACGCTCTTTTACTTTCAAGTGCGTAAATTGTAATGACAACATAACAGGAATAATTCTGATCAGTGTTGTACTTAACAAGGCGAATCCTACAATAGCCCATGACAATTCTGGTAAAACTAAATAACTACACACAAAACCAAATAAGCACCAGATCAGCAAACCACTAAAATCTGCAATGTGTTCACTGTCTTCAACCAGTTTGAGACGTAATGACGACTCTGTAAATCTATCAAAAATTAATCCTGCAACAAACACTGCAATAAAACCACTGCTATGTAAACTTTGCGCAAGAGAAAATACAGCCACAGCAATCCCAACAACTAAAAATGGGCTCGTATTATTTGAAAAATAATGGCGTTGCATCGAAAATTTAATTAATGGAATCACTATAGCCATTGCCGTAACAGCAACAAAAATTGCGACTCCAAGCTCACGAGCAAAAACCAGTGCAGTATCATAAAGCGAAAATGCAGAGGCGGGCTCTTTGGCTAACAACATAAGTATTAAAAATACTGGCACACATAAACCATCGTTTAATCCACTTTCAGTATTAATACCTTCACGAACTTTTTCAGGTACTGCACTGCTATTTAATAAGCCTTTACTAAGCGCGGCGTCTGTTGGCGTTAAAATAACAGCGACTAATGCTGCTTGGATAAGTGTTAATTGAGTAAACATTAAACTTGCAATAACAATTCCGATTATTAAAGTAAGTGGCAATGCTACAAAAAGTAACAGGCTAGGGTATTGAAAACTATGTTTTAAAACCGACAGTTTTGTTTTCGCTGCATCAGTAAATAAAAAGATACTCAAAGTCAGCTCAATCAAAGGTAACAAACGCTCAAGGTCACTTAATAAGAATACAGTTTTACCAGGGATTAAAATTGCAAGCATAGCTCCAATAATGACAAAAAACATTGGCCCAGTAATTTCTGCACGTTCGAGCTGGCGGATAGATAATGAGTAAATTAAAAATGCTAAACCTACAGCTGTTAATACACCATATTCCATTTAGATTTTCCTTTTAAGTCCTGATTTTGCGCGCTCTTTTATATTTGTTTGAATATAAATTTGGTCGGTCGTCGCAATTTTTGCATGGCCTAAATCTTCAGACAAATGTTTTAAAGGTCGTGTTTGTGCATCATGTGTTGCACCGGTATGCCTGAGCCAATGTGCAGTTGCGGATTCAAGTTGCTCTGCATCATCAGTAAAACCATCATCAAGCAGTGATTTTTTTGCTAAATCAAAACTTTGCTGAACTAAACGACGAATTTGACGAACCGTCATACCACCTTGACCACGAATTTTATGCACTAAAGGATCTGCTTCATCAACACGGGGCAGGGCCGTTAACCCGCGATATAATCTATAACGTTTTAAGTAAGTTAAAAAATCTTCACTCAGGGTTACATCGCGTAATTTATTGCCTTTACCCATAATTCTTAAAAACCAAAAGCCATCATTGTCTTGCCAAAAATGTGACATTACCGGTGACCATTGTGGTCGTTCAGATAACTCTGATATTCGTAAATAAAGCCCTTTTAAACAAGCTAAAGTAAATAAATTACGTTCTAGCTCGGGGTTTTGTTCGCATTTATCACGAGTTACACCAAATACATATTCCCACTGAATATCGCTTAACGTATCAGGAATTTTAATTTGTGATTGCACAACCAAGTATGGACTATTCTTTTTAACAACAGGAACAAAATTCGCAAACGTTTTTTCTTCTAAAATCGAAAATTTATAAAATACATTAAGCGCGGTAAACATTGCAGATAAAGTTTGTTGACTGGCTATCGACTCTTTAAGAATAAAAGGGCGCCAGTTTTCATTTAAACGCCTAAGTCCTTGTTCATTTTTATAACGTGATTGCACAGATGTTGATGCCCAGTTTTTATCTGGCTCAACCATAAAATCAACGTATGCTTCAATATCTTCGCGTTTTAATTCAAATACTGATTTTTCAGCAACTAACCACGCCCATAAATAAAAGCGTTCTAGTTCATTACGAAAACGATTAAAAGTCGCTTCTGATTTTCGACCATAAACATATAAAAACTGATACAGAAATACTAACTCATGCTTTGATTCAGCGACAGTCAAGCCAACTTGCTGTATAAAGGAGGCAAGTTCTGGGTATTCAGATCGCAATGTATCATCTTCAAGATGAGCAATTTGATATCGTAATTGTTTTAATGTATCGACCAATGCAACAAGCATATTATAGTTATTTCTAATAAAATAAAGTACTTACAGTTTAACTTTAAAGTCCGATACTGTCTAGTATTGGACATTATAAAGCTATAATTTTGTTGTTCGTCGTTTAAGGTAAGCATATGAAAAAGTTTATGGTTTTAAGTTTAATCGTCTTCACGTTTGCATTGTCTGGTTGTGCTACAACGGGCAGTGCTTCTCCTGCTGAAAAGCGTGATCTTGTGCAAAATATGAGAGCTGATACGCTAACAAAATTATACAAAGAAAAGCCCGATGTTAAAGAGCAAATTAAAAAGGCGGCTGGTTATGCTGTTTTCGATAATGCCAATGTTAACGTTGTATTAGCCAGTTTTGGTGGTGGTTATGGGGTTGTTAAAAATAACCTAACGGGTAAATCTACTTATATGAATATGGGTGAAGCTGGTTTAGGCCTAGGTTTAGGTGTAAAAGATTTTAATGTTGTGATGGTTTTTCATAATCAAGCTGCATTAAATCGTTTTGTTGAACATGGTTGGGCCTTCGGTGGTAATGCCGATGCAGCCGCTAAATACCAAGATAAAGGCGGTGCTATTGTTGCCGAAGCAATCGCCGATCAAGTAACTGTTTATTCATTGACCGAAAGCGGCCTTGCATTACAAGCTGTATTAAAAGGGACTAAATTTTGGGTAGATTCTGAGCTAAATTAAGTATTCAAACCCTCTAAAAGTGGGCTAGTTCGTGTAATTACGCCCACTTTAATTCAACCAACCTAATTTAACATAACGTAATTTATGGGTTGTATTGTTAAAGCCGTAAGCCGTAAGCCGTAAGCCGTAAGCCGTAAGCCGTAAGCCGTAAGCCGTAAGAAAAATTAACTCACATTCTTAAAGTGTCAATTAATTTAGATTCAAATTTTCTTATTGCTAGGCTAATATCAAATGCGTCAGCTAAACCAAACTCCAATAATTTATCTCCTCCGACTCCCCCATCTGAAAATTGTATAGTTTCCTATCATGACCCTATAATTACTACTCCTTGGGGTAAAGTTAAACCGTCTGGTGAAAAATTAGTCCATCGATATAAATCGCTAAGCAAGAAACCCTGAATCTATAAATACTTAAAGAGAAAAGTAAAACACAAGATGGATATTTATCTGACCTACAAAGCCAACTTTTAGATATAATTGGTGAGATATCAATCAGGTTAACTCTAAATGAAGGATTTATAATGATGGAAAGCAAGAGAATACAAATACTTATGTTTTTTGGTGAAATTGATATATTTCGTTCTATTATTTTTTGGTTCATTGTGTTTTTACTATTTGTAATACATTTATTACTTACGATATGTATGTCAAATATAGATTATATTGGTTCACTTGGAGCTGTTCTTACTGTATTTGGGTTACTAGCATCATTTACACATTCTTTATACCCTAGTCTTAAAGAGGAACTTAAAGATCCATATCAAACATTTAATGATGGCTTATTCCAATTGACATATCACACTGATACTTCATTTGTAATAGATAGTAATTTTCGATCCTTAGTTAATCCTCAAGAAGCAGAGACCAACAACAAAAAATATACTGATATGGTAAAGCGTAAATATAAAGGTTTATTAAATACTTATTTACTAACAATAATTGGTACGTTTATTTGGGCTTATGCGGGATATTTTGAATTTGTTCTTTTAAGTTTTACGAACTGATTTACTAAATTTAAAAGCTAAACTTTAACGACTGATAATGAACTTAACTATTTAATAAAAAGGGCTTTTCGCCCTTTTTTTATATTACTTACCATAACTTATGGGCTTCAATGTACCTATAAAATCATCCATAACCCTGTTATTATTTCCACACTTACCTCTACTCTATTTAATGGACTAAATATGAATTTCAATGATTTTAAACTATACCTTATCATAGTCGTTGCTGGTGCGACTCTTTGGTTTGCTAAAGAAGCCTACGAATACAATAAACTACAAAATTTCTTAAGTAATATTAAAGAACATCAAAAAGCTACTAAAGAGCCAAATGCTCTAACATTTGAACAGCAACTTGAGCTTGCTATGGAACGTCAGAAAAAATTACAGATTGAGTCCAATAAACATAAAGCTGATAAATATATGCAAGAATTACATTCTAAATATACTAAAGAAGGATATGAGGAAAAGCTTGCTGTCTGTAATTACTTCACCGATCTATATCTAAATAATCGTACAAAAGAAAATGAAATAAAATACGTTAAGGCTTGTGACCCTATGTATCACTAAAGTCAAACTGTCACATCTGAAAACTACCTTAACCACTTAATAAAAAAGGGCTTTTCGCCCTTTCTTTAATATTACGTACCGTAAGCTGTACGTAAAAAACACTCACATTCTTAAATTGTCTTTACTTCAAACTTACCTATTGTTAGATTTTTATCAAATGCGTCGGCTAGTTTTTCGGTTTCGCTAAATACGGTATTCCAATATTTTATTCGGGTGTCGGTATCGAGTTTTGTAAAGTCTGTTCTGTCTGGGATTTTTCCGTAAGGTAAGCTGGCGATGAATTTTTTAGATGGGGTGATCATTACCACGTTGTCGTAATTTTCAGTCGCAACTTTGCGTTTTAAATTTTTATCGAACCACCCTGCCTTGGGGTCTGAATTAAAATGTGGGTATAAAATCAAACCTGGGTTGTTAATTTTTAAATCAAAATGGTAATCAATAATTCCGCCGTCGCGGTACATGCCAGGTGGTGAGCCGGCAATATTTTTTATACCTTGCATAACTAATGGGATTGAACCAGATGCTAATAAAGCATCTTTTAAATTTTCGCTCGTTAAATCTAATTGAGTAGTTTTAATTTTATAACTGTCTTCAATTGAAAAATCACTATTAGGTGCTTGATAAATAAAGCGCTCGTATTGCTTTGTTAAAAATCGGCGATCAACCCGATTATACAAATAGCTTTTTGTTAAGCCTAATAACTGTAATGCTTTATGATCGCTGCCTACAAAGCCATTTGATTTAGCGACAATAAAGTGTGCTTTAAAAATAGGATTATTAATAATTTCGGCAACACCTGTTTGGCCAAAAACATCGTCTAATAACTGTTTTGCTTTTTCGGTTATTTCCGCTGATGTTGGTTTAGCGGTTGAGTAGCGTGTTTGGGAATACGATTTTGCTAAACGCTCAATCGCTGTAACAGGATCCTTTTGTGCAAAACACGCAGCGCGAAATGCACCGGCTGATGAGCCAACTAAGTTTAATTGCGTCGTTCTATTTTTAAAAAACTCACCAAAAATATACTTATCTAAACCAAATAAAGTAAACCATTTAGGCCCACCGGATGCACCTAAAAAGGTGTTAAAAAGCGGTGCTTTAAAGCCTTGTTCGGCAATTATTTTTGCAGCAGTTTTACCTGCATATATCTCTATCATGGTAATACTTAATTATTTTAGCGCGATCACACTGAATATTTATTCAATTAAATATTCAGCATAAGCGAGCTATTTAATGCCAAATACCCTTTTCGGTCTTACCTTGAATAATGACATTTTTTGCATTAAATTTAGGTTCAATACCTTGGGCTCTTTGCTTATTATAATCATCTGTTACATTTAAAATAGTCGGGGTGAGTAATATAATGGCAATAACGTTAACCACGGTCATCAAACCCAGCGCAATATCGGCTAAATCCCACACCTCTTTTAATGTTGCAGACGCGCCCCACATCATCATTGATAAATATAATAGTGTATAAATGCCGCGCCCTATTTTGTTATCAAGCTTAAATAAGTGCAGGTTGCTTTCTGCATAGGCGTAGTTGGCCACTACAGAAGTAAACGCAAATAAAGTAATGGCTGCAGCCACAAAATATACGCCACCCTGTGCTAAATGTGCGGTCATAGCTGCTTGCGTTAAACGAATACCTTCCATCTCGCCGCTAATATCCACATTAGCAAGTAAGATGATCACCGCGGTGCAGCTACACAGTACAATAGTATCGAAGAATACACCCAGCATTTGAATATATCCTTGAGTTACAGGGTGGTTAGGTGTTGGTGAGGCGCTAGCTGATGCATGCGGCACACTGCCCGCGCCTGCTTCGTTTGAATATAAACCGCGTTGTATACCATTTTTTATTGCAGCTCCCATTGCCCCCGCACCGGCTTCTTGCAGGCCAAACGCAGATAGGAATATATCCTTTAACATAGCAGGTACTTGGCTAAAGTTGAGTAGTGTAATAATGACCGCAGCCAGCACAAATATAATCCCCATCACGGGCACTACTCGTTCAGCAAAGCGTGCAATGGCTTTGAAACCACCTAATATAATAGAGCCTGCGAGGATGGTTATAACAATACCAGAGTAGAATGTTGGAATTTCAAATGCGAAATTAAGTGCATCGGTTATGGTATTGGTTTGCATAGCGCTAAAGGTAAAGCCGTAACCTAAAAATAAGCACAATGCGAATGCAATAGCGAGACTGCGGCTATTTAAACCTTGTTTAATATAATAAGCAGGGCCGCCTCTAAATTCACCTTGGCTATCGCGTACTTTATATACTTGACCAAGCACGCTTTCAGCAAAGCCTGTGGCCATCCCTAATATAGCAATGACCCACATCCAAAATATTGCGCCACTGCCACCCAGTGATATAGCAACCGCTACACCGGCTAAATTCCCCGTGCCAACACGGGCACTTAAGCCTGTGCAAAGCGCTTGAAAAGAGCTTATATCGTCTTTATTACATTTACTGCTGCCTTTAAGCAGGCTAAACATATGTTTAAATTTTAGAATTTGCACAGCTTTTAGTCGCACTGAAAACCAAATACCGGTAAACAGCAGGATATAAATAAGGACTTGCCCTTCACCCCATAAAAGATTATTGATGCTGCCTACAACTGTGTTAAACATGTTTATCCCTTCTTGAATTCAAGTATTAAACCTAGCACCTTTGTGAATAATAAATCACTAAATACGTATTTTTATTTAACATGCACTTTATCGTGATTTGTTAAATAATCAAGAAGCTATTAACGTTAAAGGGAATTTTTTATTTTTACTAGAAGAAATTACCTACAATAAACAAAGTAACCATCACTTAGCGCTTGAACTCAGCAGCATTTGAGTAAGTACTTATGTCTGGCTGAATATTTCACTATAAATAATGGTTTCTCTATATTGATGAAAAGACACAGCTAGACTTTAGAAAGAAAAAAATAATAAACATAAAAATCATGTATTTAAGTTTTAGTAATTAATTTACTGTCACCCCCTGCTTGGCTTTTTAGCTAACTTTACATTATACTGTATAAACATACAGTATAATGTGTTTTTATCTATGCATGTCATTCCTATATATATCGAAGCGGGCGTATGCGGGTTTGAATCGCCAGCCGCCCAATATAAAGAACTTGGTTTATCTTTGGATCAATTATTAATTAAACATCCCGATGCGACATTTATCGGTGTGGCTTCTGGGGAGTCAATGCAAGGCGTTGGCATTTTTGATGGTGACTTATTGCTTGTGGATCGCGCTGAAGAAGCCAAAAATGGGGACGTTATTGTGGCTAATTTAAATGGCTTATTTGTATGTAAGCTATTAGACAAAACTAATGCCCGCTTACTCTCAGCCTCAGCTTTATATTCACCTGTGCAACTAAGTGATGCCGATGAATTTCAATTAGAAGGGGTTGTCACTCGCTCTATTCGATTACATCGTCCAAGTCCTGAGTTACACCAATGTACGCCTTAGTGGATGCTGTAGCATTTTATGCCAGTGCAGAAAAAGTATTTGATCCCGCAATTCGTTCAAAACCGGTGGTAGTTCTTACTAATAACGATGGCTGCGTGTGCGCTATTTGCCCTATAGCACGGCGTTTAAATATTCCTAAATTCCAACCTTATTTTAAAGTTAAGCATTTATTGGCTAAGCATAAAGTGGTCGTTCGTTCATCTAACTATGAGTTATACGCAGATTTAAGCGATAGAATGATGAATGTGATCAGTCGTTTTTGTGATAAACAATATATATATTCAATTGATGAGTCATTTTTACATTTTACCGGTTTTACTCCTTTAATTAATGATTGGCATCAGTACGGACACTTGATCCGCCGTACAGTATGGCGTGAAACTAAATTACCTGTGGGGGTCGGCTTTGGCTCAACGCCCACCTTAGCCAAAGCAGCAAATCATGCTGCTAAAAAACTTAAGGGTTTTAACGGGGTTGCTGTCATTGATAGCGAACAAGCGCGACTGCGTATTTTAGCTGCGATGGATGTCGCTGATATATGGGGAGTGGGCAAACGTTTAGCCAAAAAGTTAAAGCAACTTCATATTAACAGTGCACTTGATTTGGCAAAACAAGATCCACTGCAAATGAAACGCTTATTTAATGTGGTACTGGCTCGTACTGTGGATGAACTAAACGGCCGAACCTGTTTAGAGTGGGATGAAGTACGCCAAGATAAACGTGAGATTTTTTCGACTCGTAGCTTTGGTGAACGTTTAACAGATCCAACGGTATTAAAAACAGCCTTGATAAACCATTGTACTATTGTTGCTCGAAAATTGCGTCTGCAACGCTCTTTAACTAAACGCTTATTATTATTTGTGGCAAGCTCCCCACATGAACTAAACGCTTATAAAAAATCATTAGTGTATGAGCTGCCCACATCTAGCGCTGATAGCTGTGTATTTGCCAATGCAATTAGCGAGGTTTTTGCACAATTATACCAACAAAATGTTCGCTTTTATAAGTGTGGCGTGGGAGCATTAGAGCTTAGTTCACAGCAATTTCAGCAATCAGATCTTTTTACGCCGAATAAAAATAACATTAAACTAATGAAATGTTTGGATTCTGTAAATGCGCGTTATGGCAGCAATACGCTTGCTCTGGCAAGTCAGCAACAAAGCCAAGCGTGGCATATGAAACGTGAATTTTTATCTCCACAATACACCACTCGCTGGCTACATTTGCCAAAAATAAGCTGTAACTTATAAAAGGTTATAACAAGGAAAAATTATGATATGTAGTTGTTCTATACAAGTAATTTTTAACGTAGTTAGTGAGTTACTTAATTTGCTAGAATGATCACGTTTTTAATAAAATTGGTATTATGGCTGGCGCTCAAACTCACAGCGTACATTGGTATTTTCAACACTGTATTGAATACGCGTAGGCGAGATGAAATGCAGCATTTGGCTCGTATCTAAATTATCAGCCTGATTTTCACAACGAGTATGGCGCAGCGATAGCGTAACTCTTTGCGTTGTGTATTTGTATTTAGTCGTCACTAAACAAAAGTTTGCCGTTTTATTCGTTTGCGTTCCATGATGCAAGGCGGTAAAAACAATCCCTTCACCTAGTTTAAACCCTAGGCTTGGCGCGCTTTTATCAAACCATGATAATTGCCCATCAGTGCACACACTCGCGCTGCCTGAAACTAACTTATACGTACCTACTTTAGTGTTTAACAAACTAATAAACTGACTTTTATTGCTTGGTAGTTCAGTTTTAGCACTGATTGTAGTGCTAAAAAAAACAAACACGAAACACAGTAATATTTTACGATAGCCCATTAAATACCTGACTTAGAGTGGTTTGTATTTACAGCATAACATGCAATGTCTATTAAAATTAAACAAACCTATAATGAATCGTTGTTTACTTTTTATAGTTAAAATTATTGCCAATATTTAGCAAATAATTGCGGATACGCGAGTTTTAAAAACTTAGCTTTGTCTTTAAAGCGTTTACCTTTAGGCTGTTCTTGCCCTGATGGAGCAAAAGGTAGTTCATCTTCATTGCGCTCTTCGTACAATAAGCCTGCAATAAGATCATACTCATCTAAATAGGGATAGGGTTGCTCATTTAAATGGTATACAGGCGTGCAATCGGCCAATGAATCTGCATTATCGAGGGCTGCGTTAAAAGCAGCTTCGCCACGAGATATTAACCAACAGCGAAACTCTGAAAAGCCATACTCATCGTTACAGCCTGCCATTACAAACGCTGCGCCAAATAACTCCCACGTAAAGCTTTGTCGCATACAGAGACTAAATTGCTTATCGAATTCAATTAACTGATCGTCGTCTAAATCTGTAAGTAAGTTTTTTAAGCGCTCGCTCACTGACTCTGGCTCAGCGGTTTTATCTTCTACGGTAACCAATTGCCAAAATTCAGCTTGGGTAAGTACACTCATGACAATATCTCTTTCACTCGCCCTACTTGTCCATCCTCTAAACGAACTTTAATACCATGAGGATGGTTAGGTGATTTAGTGAGTAGGCGCTCAACAACACCTTGGGTCAATGTGCCGCTACGCTGATCTTCTTTTAAAACGATATTAACTTCGCTGCCAGGGGTAATTTGTGAACGAGTAGGAACAGTCATTATTGATCTCTATTACTATTTTGTAGAATTATAGCCTTATGTGATCGCAATACCAAATTAAACAAGCGTGATTTGAATAGTTTGCTGCTCATTAGCTGCTAAAATTGAGCACATATGTGTTTTGAGCTCGCACGCTTTACCCACTAATTGAAAATCAAAACCTTGACCATTGCCATCCAATATACAACTTAAGTAATTGTCACCAATTGTTATTTTGCTAATACGGGGGATATCAAGCCGAGATAGTTTATTTACCATACTTTGTTTAATGATTAACTCATTGCCTTCACGTGTAATAGCCGCTGTAACCATATTTTTTTCTAAAAACTGCTGACTATAACGTCGTGAAAACGCCCAGAACGCTATGGCCACTACAAAGCCATTGCTTAGCACATGATTTGCACCTACGGGTTGTTGAAGCTGATAAAGCCCAAATATAAAAAATAAACCTGCTAATATGAGCAGCCCACGCTGCTTTTGTTTATTCGTTAAATTAGAAAACATCATAATCCTAAATATTGTCAGCGCTAAATATAAATTTTTTGACTGTTAAATCAATGCTTGCAAGTTTTTTACTTATTATATTTTTAACTAATTGAGTATCTTGATTTTTCGTTGCTTGCTCAAGCGCAAATTGATCTTTAAAGTAACAGCTTAATTTAAGTGATGTAGTTGGTTTACTTAAATCTATCTCATGAGTTAGCCAACTAAATTCACTTAGTTCATCTTTAATTTCTTCACAAGCTCGCGTTAAATTGACACGCAGTACTTTATCGAATTGCTTTTGTGTTTTAGTCATTTTTAGTCGCTTGCTGCTCTGCTCGTTGCTTTTTAAACTCATCGTAGCCATCTTCTTGGCGCTTTATGCACTCATGATACTCTTTATCAGCCATATAATTACATTCACCTAACCGTGCAGATTGAATTTCATGGTAACGTGAATTTGAGCTACATGCGGTTAAAAAAATCACTAGCATCGCACTTATAGCGAGCTTTAGCATATTGAAAAGCATTAAAAATTCCTTACATTTAAAACCGGAAAAGTAATTCATCCATGACTATTTTGCTGTATATTGCACTCGTTTTTATTTATAACCGTTAAGGGCTAATTATGATGTTGTCGCAGTTACACGAGCTGTTCCAGCGTATCGATAAAAGTAAAATATTTCAATCATTTGTTATTGTAGTTATTATAATTTCTGCATTAACAGTAGGCGCACATACTTACTCACTACATCCAACGGTTGAGTTTTTTTTACATTGGATGGATATTGGCATCACCGTCTTTTTCTTGATTGAGTTGATCATTCGTTATATCGCGAGTAAAGGCATCAAAGACTTTTTTTCCAAAGGGTGGAACATCTTTGATTTAATAGTAGTCGTAGGCAGTTTATACCCTGCTGCAGGTTCAAGTGTATTTATAGCACGGTTGCTACGTATTTTTCGCGTTCTACGCCTGGTATCAATGGTTCCTGAACTGCGTTTATTAGTTAATTCACTGCTTAAAGCTATCCCACAAATGGGCTATATCGCCCTTCTAATGTTTGTTATTTTTTATATCTATGCAGCAACAGGAAGTATGTTATTTTCTGAAATAAACCCTGTTTTATGGGGGGATGTGTCTATTTCGATGCTTACTCTGTTCAGAGTGGCAACATTTGAAGATTGGACCGACGTCATGTATGAAACCATGGCCGTGTATAAGCTAAGCTGGATCTATTACCTTACATTTATATTTTTGACCGCTTTTGTGTTTTTGAACATGATGGTAGGCGCTATTTTAGAGGTAATGTCTGAGGAGCACCGCAATGCGCGTGAAGAGCAAACAAACATTAATGATATGCCAGCAACACAAGGGCAAATAAACGAATTAAAAACACAATTAAGTGAGTTAAAGACATTGCTTAGTGAAAGGAAAATGTAACTCTTCGTGTAATGACACTTCTTAAATGCAGTGTCATTACACTTTAAAACCATAAAATCATTTTAGAAACGTGCACAACCCTAAAGAGGAACTCAATTGCGAATCATTTCCAATTAGTTTATTATTGCGTTCCATTTTTATATTGCGCATTTTTAAGAATATGATCAAAACCAACCTTAGCATCCTAGCACTTATAATTTCAGCTCAAGTAACCGCCAACGATGAACCACAAGACTTAGAACGTATTTTAGTTACCGGTAGCCGTATCGCTGAAAGTATTGATGAAATTCCATCATCGGTAACAATTATTGGCCAAAAAGAACTTGCAGCACAACTTAAAGTAACCACTGATCTGCAAAGTATATTAGCAATGTATGTACCCGGCATTGCCTCAAGCAGTGGAACATCAAGTAACTTTGCACAAACATTACGTGGCCGTGCAGCACTTGTTATGATTGACGGTGTCCCGCAATCAACACCACTTAGAAATGGATCTTTAGGTATGCGTTCATTAGACCCTCATGTCATTGAACGAATTGAAGTTATTCAAGGTGCGACCTCTATTTATGGTAATGGTGCTGCGGGGGGTATCATTAACTACATCACTAAAAAGCCTGCAACAAACAGTAAGTTTAGTTTAAACACAACCGCATCGACACAATTTAGTGCGGTAAAGCTTGATGACTCTGCTGGTTTAAAAGTAACGACAACCGCATCAGGTGAAATTGATGACTTTAGCTATATTGTCAGCTTAGGTATTGAAAATAATGGCGTATTAAGAGACGCTGAAGGTGATGCACTCGGTACACAATATGGATTATCTGAAGCAAAGTCGCGTAATTTCTTCACAAAACTAAGTTATGACTTTGATGCCGATAAATCACTGCAAATGACCTACAACTATTTTGAATCGCAACAAGATTCTGCATGGGTTGATGTTATTGGTGATATCAATAAAGGTGAAAAAACCTACGCAATAAAAGACGCTGCAAGCACGCCATTTAATGCAGCGCCACAAGGGCCACGTGGTAATCATAATTTACAGATAAAATACACTGATGCAGAGATTTTTAGTAATACCGCATTCAATTTAGATGTGTATAAACAATCTATCGAAAATGTATTTTTTTACTCAACGGTATTAGCAAACCCTGATTTAAACCTAGCAGGTGGACAGTCGTTAATTAAGTCAGAAAAACAGGGATTACGCTCAGTATTTAATACGTTAGCTGATTGGGATAATGTTGAAGCGACCTTTATTTACGGCGTTGATATCCTCAATGATACTACTTCTCAACCAATGGTTGATGGTCGACTTTGGGTACCAGAAATGGACATGGTTAATGTTGCTGGTTTCTTACAAAGCAAGTGGGTTATTCAAGATGACTTTATTGTCAAAGCTGGGCTTCGCTATGAAAATATGGATATTGAAGTAAATGATTACAATACATTAAAGCTATGTAGAAGCGCTGATCAATGCTCTGTTCCCAAAGCTGTAAAAGGCGGAACCATTGAGTTTACCGCAACAACGTTTAATGTTGGTTTTCGTTATAATGCAAACCAAGCGTTTACACCTTACGTAAGCTATTCGCAAGGTGCTAACATTCCTGATTTAGGTGCTTTATTACGCTCAGCAACAGTACAAGACATTGCACTTATCCAAACTGAAGCGGCGATAATAGATAACTATGAAGTCGGTTTTGTCAGCGAGTTCGAACAATTTAGATTTGAGTTATCCGCTTATAAAAGTTTTTCAGATTTAGGGTCACGCAGCGTGCAGGATCCAAAAACAGGGATTTATATAACACAACGCGCACCACAAAAAATTTGGGGCTATGAAGGGGTACTTAACTACACGTTCAATGACCAATGGGATTTAGCTGCAACGTATGGTTACGTTGAAGGCAAGCACAGCAATACAGGCAATTATTTAGGAGCACGTGAAGTATCTGCGCCTAAAGGCACACTTGCATTAAATTGGCAGCCAACCACGCAGGCAAAAATGTCAGTTCATTATATTCATGTTAGCGACCGAGATCGTTTTGAAAAAAATGATAAAGGCGTTTACACCGGCGATGAGGGGCCTGTAAATGGCTATGGCATTGTTAACTTAAGCGGCAGTTACGATTTTGATCAATGGTCGGTGTTTGCAGGTGTTGAAAACTTACTTAATAAAGATTACTTCCCTGCCCGTTCACAAGCTTTAACGTTTAGAGCGTTTAACGTCAAAGGGATCGGGACTACCGTAAACTTAGGTGTTAACTACCGTTTTTAAATAAACTAAATTGGCAATAAAAAAGGGCGGAAATATCCGCCCTTTTAATATTAATAGATATTTAATGTCTACGCGTTATTACCTTCAACTATAATACGTAGCATACGACGAAGCGGCTCTGCAGCGCCCCATAATAACTGGTCGCCCACTGTAAACGCGCTTATATATTCAGGACCCATCGTTAGTTTGCGAATACGCCCAATTGGAATGCTAAGCGTGCCTGTCACTTTAACCGGTGTTAAATCAGTTGCTGTAATATCGCGTTCATTTGGGATCACTTTAACCCATTCATTATGTGATGCTAAAATCTGTTCAATTTTCTCTACACTGATATCTTCACGCAGCTTAATAGTCATCGCTTGAGAATGGCAACGCATCGCACTGATCCTCACACATAAACCATCAACGGGAACTGGTTGCTTAGATGAACCTAAAATTTTGTTCGCTTCAACCTGCGCTTTCCACTCTTCTTTGGATTGACCACTTGGCATAGGCACATCAATCCATGGAATTAAGCTGCCAGCAAGGGGGACTCCAAATTGCTCTTGCGGTAAATCGCTTGCGGCAATTTGCTCTGTCACTAGTTTATCTATTTCTAAAATAGCGGCTTGTGGATCAGCTAACTTATCAGCAACAGACGCATGAATAGAGCCCATTTGTGCTATTAGCTCTTTCATATTACGAGCACCTGCACCGGATGCTGCTTGATAAGTCATTGGGCTTACCCATTCAATCAAGTCTTGTTCAAACAAGCCGCCTAGCGCTAATAGCATCAACGATACGGTGCAGTTGCCACCAACAAAGGTTTTAACCCCCTGTTCTAACCCTTGCTCTATGACATCTTTGTTTACTGGATCAAGAACAATAATACTGTCGTCACTCATGCGAAGTGCGGACGCCGCGTCAATCCAATAACCATCCCAACCGGTAGCACGTAATTGAGGATATACCGCTTTGGTATAATCTCCCCCCTGGCAGGTTATAATAATATCCATTTGGGCAAGGGCATCTACATCCGTTGCATCAAGTAGTGGTTTTGCATTGCCAGCGAGATCAGGACCTAATTGGCCTGTTTGCGAGGTGGTAAAAAAAGTGGTGTCGATCAGTGCAAAATCATTTTCTTGTTGCATACGCTCTAATAAAACAGAGCCAACCATGCCGCGCCAACCAACCAAGCCTACTTTTTTCATTGTTTGTTCCAGTGTTTGAGTCATAAGAGATACCTAATTCATTAAAAATTAAAATTCATTGCGTGAGATTTAATTTTTAGAACCGATAATCTAGCACTGTGATCAAAGCAAAACCAGCGTTACTCATAGAACATAAAATTTTTTCATATTCAATGTCGTTGTTACACCATTGTGTAACTTAATCTAAACACGCCCTAGCTTCATACAAATGAAATACATAAAAACTATGATTATTGAGCACTTTGGAATTGGATGTATTGTGTATCAATTTATTAAAAAAGGACCTATCACATGAAAGCACTCTATCTAGGTAGTATAATTGCAAGCTTGTTCTCTTTGAGCGCATTTGCACAAACAAATGACAACATCGAAGAATCACTTACTTCCTTTGCAAGCTCAACTACGAGCATTGAACAAAAACTAGGGGCAACTCGCCGCTCATCTAGCGTTATTTATAACAACCCAACAGTGAGAGTTAATAATAGTTATAGAAATATGTTTGTAGGCTCTCTTACTGGCAATCAGTTTTGTAAAGAGCGAGGCCATAAGCAAGAAGTAACAGGCAGTACAATAAAGTGTGGCGAAGATGAATCGGCCTATGCGAACTATGATTGGTATGATAGTGAGTGGGTATTAAAAAGCACGGGTAGCAAAAATCAGTGTTATCCGTTATACGCTAGCATTAAGTGCGGTAACTAAAAGCAATAAAGAACCCGGTAAAAACTGGGTTCTTACTCCATCGTAACCCCAAGCCAGCAGAACATTGATATCAATTTAAGCCCACCAGCATGAATTAACTTCCACTATTAAAATAACGCGTATAACTATTCATTTCATAAATAACAGCCAATAAAAAGCCCTACACTTGGCAGGGCTCGGTAATAATAGCTTATTGTTACTGCCTTATTAGAGAGTGTTAAAACTCATAACTAAAGCTCACACTTAACTCTCTTGGTGTTTCTTGAGAACGAATTAGTACATCATTTTGCTCTACTTCAAAACTTTGTCCCAACATATTTTTCGCTTTAAATGTCAGTGTGGTATTAAACGTTGGATAATAACTATAAACCATGTCTAACGAGTTTAAAGGTTGCTCGTAAGCATCATCAAAGTTATTTACTCCCGCAGCTAAAATACGATCACCAAATACATTGTAGATAACAGATGCTTGATGCATGCCATCATGCGAATCGTAATTCAATTGTAAGTTGGCAACATATTTTGAGTGGCCAGTCATACGACGTTTTAGGTTGGTCAGATCGCCGCGCTGCTCCTGTGCAATTTCAACTTCTGAATCACTGAGTGTTAAATTACCAGAAGTAAAGAAAGCACCGCCGAGTAAATCACTATGTAACTCTGTTAACCATTCAGCTTCAATACCGTAAACATAGGCGGTGTCTGCATTATCAAACTGCAAAGTAAAACGGCCGTCGCTTTCTGTTAATAGCGCTTCAATTGGCTTATCAATATCTTTATAGAATGCGCCAACTGAGTAGTTATCGCCATTATCCATATAAAATTCGATGCGCGCATCAAAGTTATCTAAATAACTAGATTCTAAGTAAGGATTACCCAGTGTTCGATAACCCGTAAGCGGGTCTTGGAATTGAACTGGGCTTAACTCTCGTAAATCAGGACGAACAACTGTGCTGCCATAACCAAAACGAATTTGATACGAATCTTGGCTATATGTCATAGATAACGATGTAAAAAACTCATCTTCCATCACACTTGCTTGCTCTATTGCTTGTGCACTTAACTTGTCAGCAAGTAAAGCAGGATCAAATGCTGAACGAGAAAAAGCGAGCGCAACTTGGCGGAAGTCTTCGTAACGTACACCACCACTTACACGCCAATCTTGAGCAAATGTTATGTCAAAAGAGCCATAATAAGCATCGATCATTTGTGCTGCTAAGTAATCATCGGCGGTTGGTTCTTGGAACAACAACTCGACACCCGTTGAGTCAATAACTGAATCATTAGCAAAATAACTGCCTATTGAAAGTGCTTCGTCTTCACTTTGTGCTAAATCGAGTGACTGAGTTTGGCTAAAACGATAATTGAAAAAGTCTGTACGGTAATCACGTGTTTTTTCAACAAAATAACCACCACCTGCAATCTCAACTTCTGCGTTATCAAAGTAGAAAACTTTGTTTACGTTAACGCCCCAGTTTTCGACATCATCTTCTAACTCAACAAATCGATACAGATAAGGGTTACCGCCTAAGCTACCATTGTAAAAAGTGCGTTGGTATTTACCATCTAAGTACTCATCACGAACCGTTACTGTAAGCTCTCCAGGAATACTCGTTGTCGCTGTTGAATCAGTATATTGCCAATCAACGCCAACACCTTCAAGCAAGCCCCAGTCTAGGTTGTGCATACCGCGAAGTTGGAGTATCTCAAGTTCGCGCTCTTCGAAAGATGTTAAGTGGCTACGTTGTAATTGCCCAGCATCAATACTTAGTGATTTTGACGGTTCTTGATATAACGCAACTGAGGCTTCATCTTCAGTGTCTCGCAACATCATATAAGTAGCGGTTAAATCATGTCCCTTAATTTTATACCCTAAATTAACAGAGCTATTTAACTTTATATTATGCTTTGTCGATACTTCTTTTTCTGTTGCCGAATAACACGTAAAGTCATCTTTTGAACATGCGGACTCAGATGCGTCAACAGAAGACAGTACAGCGCTAAACTTCTCAGCATTAGACCATTCATTTTCATAGGCAACGGATGCTAGAAAACCAAAAGATCCGCCTAAGCCAAATAAATTATCAAAACGGTCGCCATAAACAGCTTTAATACCGGCATCAGGGTTTAAGCTTTCTTTTTCTAAGCCAAAATCTCTTGGTAATGCTTTTGCTAAACTTTTATTTAAATCTATCGCAGCGGCTTGACCAATATCAGTGCCTTGACGTTTTGACTCTACATCTCTTATGTTTCTATATGAGATATCAGACAGGCCATTAATATAGGTATTTAGCGCTGTTCTAATTGTACTAGGTAATGCTCGCGTGCCATCATCTTGACCTAGCCAATCATCATTGCCGCCATTATACGTATAGCCTTCGTCGTTTGTATCTTTGTAACTAGCGCCAATTTCAACTTTAAACAAAGTGTCACTTGGTATGCTCTTCGTTCTGATATTTACATCACCACCGCCAAAAGCTGCGGGCATATTAGGTGAATAAGCCTTTTGAACAGCCAAGGATTCAATAATACTTGATGGAAAGATATCAAGCGGAATGACATTTCGCGTTAGATCTGGGCTCGGCACTATTGCGCCATTTAAACGTACACTTGAGTAGCGCTCACCTAATCCACGTACATAAATAAACTTATCATTAACTAATGATAAGCCTGTAACACGACGAAGTGCCGAAGCGGCGTCACTGTCACCTGTTCGCGATATTTGCTCAGAACCCATTATATCAGCGACGAAAGCCTGATTTTTACGCTCATCTATTACCGCACTTGCACTGCCTTTAAGACGTGTGCCTGTTGCAACAACTTCTTCTATTGCTTCTTCATCTATTATTTCTTGTGCTTGATCAGCGAAAGAATGAAATGAAGAAAAAAGGGAGAGCAGAGATAAAGTTATTAGATTGGTTTTAAACTGCTTTTGATGTTTCATATTTATATCCTCTAAACCTAAAATTCCCTTAAAAAAGGCGCCGTAGCGCCTTGTAATTAGAGCCGGTCTAGATTAATTACTAGCGCGTTGTAAAGATGCGGCTACAAAATCAGCCCACTCACTTGATTCACCGTCTTTAAGTGCACCAATGTAGCCTGCATTAGTAAAGAAAGAGTTAACTTCGCTCATGTCTTTAGCTGTTGTAGCAACAGCAGTACCCTGCGAATCAGTAATTGTTGCCGCTGTTGAAACACCATCAGCACCTAGTACATTTGTAAAATCAGCAAAACCAATCAACTGGTTGTTTTCACCACCCGTAAACCAAGTATTTACATCAAAACTTGCTAGTGCACCCGTTAAAGGCGTATTCACGTCTTCAAAGTTCTTACCACACGCAAATATTGAGCTCATAAATGCGATATCGCCATTATTTGCATTGGCATGAACACCTGCATCACCTGATTTGTCTTTTTCATTATATAAGTCAAAACAGCCTGCACCATCTACTGACGAAGAGTTAACAAATAACATGTTAGCTAATTGTGCTTTGCCCCACTCTTTCATTTCCATACCAGCACCAGTTCGACGCCCTTCTGCGCCTTGGTCACCCGTGGTTACAACAGTTGCATTAGCAATTGTTGGGTTAGAAACGCTCGTCACTAAATCTTGTGCATCTGCTGATAATGGGTCAACCTTTGCACCATCAGTTTCAAAGCCATGATTACCATATTCATTTGAACGTACAAGAATGAATTGTCCATACCCTTTCCAGCCTTCATCCCAGTCAATACCATCATCACCTGTATCAGTGATAACAATGTGCTTGAGGTTAACGCTACCACCAAATAGTTCAATACCATCATCAAAACCATTATGAACATGCACATAATCAATCGTTGTGCCTGAACCAACAGCATTAAGAGTTAAACCGTTAAGCTCATCACCTTCAACACCAAAACCTGCATATTTAATAACAATGTGCTTGAGGATACCGCTGCTATCTTGCGGATCGTTACCGCCATAGTACGATACAATGCCTTCTGCAGAGTGGTTACACATATCCTGTGCAGCAGCAGCGGCTGTACAACGAATAGAATGACCACGGCCATTTACCTGAACGCCACCCCAGTCACCTATTTGTGCTGTTGTTGAATCATCACCATCAACCTCTTTGATACTGGTGAAAATGATTGGCTTATCTACTTCACCAATTGCTTCGATATTTGCACCACGCGCAACACGAATAAAGCTCTCAGGCTTAGTAAAAGCAATTGTTGAACCTGCTTCAATTGATAATGTAGGACCATTGCCATCAATTGTAGCGCCAGTTGATGTGTCTACATCATCACCAATAAATAATGCACCTTCAAACACATGTGCGCCGCCATTGCCTAAGGCAGAGATTACAAAAGAGCTGGTAATTTCTTTTGCGTTACTTGCAAATGCTTGACTGTAAATACAGTTAACACCTTCAGCTTCACCTGTAAATGTAGCTCCATCTAATGTGTATGTAGCGCAATTTAAGGTCTCACCACCGTTATTGCCACCACCTGAATTATCTACACTATTGTCTACACTGTTATCTACTGTTGTAGGTGTAACATTAATATCACCACCACCACAGCCAGCAAGAGTCATTGCAGCAGCCACTAGGCTGACTTTAAATAAACCAGATAATTTCATTGTTCACTCCGTTAAAGTATTTAATTATTTTGTTAGCGCATTAAGTAAAACTCAAGTCACTTTAAAGCACGAAAGCCATGCCTTAAGGTCACTTGAGCCTTAGAACGAGCACTACAATACGGGAGGTGTATGACAGCGAGGTTACACTTTAATAAACATAAAATGACAATGTGCATTTTTGACTAAAAAACCAATTATCCTTATATAACAAATTGTTACAAATTAAAAAAACGAAAAAAACCGCCCGAAGGCGGTTTTGGTGTTGCGATTATAAACTCAAGATATGATCAGCTCATAGCCCACTTTATGTCATTTAAATTACGACAATATTAAAGCAGTGCTGTGCGTAAGGTTTCAGCATGGAGCTTTTCACGCTTGACGTATTTGATCCATTGTTCAGCTAATCGCTGAGATTTTTTATGTTTTTCAGCTTGTTCAAACGCCAATATAGATGCATCAAAATTTTGTAAACTGTATTGCGCCATACCAAGTGCTACATAAGCATTAGATTCAAAATCGAGTGAGCCTTTCTCTAGCGCTTTACGAGCTGCATCGGCAGCGTCTTCATACTTTTCAAGGTTAACGTACACCTCTGCTAGACGTTGCTCGTACTTACCGTGATCTGACTGCTGTGCAGCTTTACTAAAATAAGGTATTGATTTTTCTTCTTCTTTTGCTTGTATCATGGCTTCTGCGATAAAAGCATAATTTTTTGCTGTCGCTTGGACTATCTCATTATCTATTGCAGTACTCATAACATTCGCCGCTTTATAAGCGAGGCCATTATATAGATACACTTGCGATAACTGCCGAAGGTCTGATTTTGACGTTAAAAAACCTTGCTGATAGGCAGCTTCAAAAATAGCTAACTGTTCTTTCTCCTTGCCAGTTTCACCATACATGCCGCCAAGCTGCACCCAATATTGGGGCTTATTATACAGTTTAACCATACGCTCTAATACGGTAACGACTTTATCTGTATTACCGAGCGAATAGTACATAGCGCGTTGCAAAACAAGCCAATTTTCTTTTGGCTCTTTCCCTTCACTATCGCTTAGTGCAATTGCATGCTCGATATTATTAATACCATTTTGATAATCTTTTAACTGATAATAAGCCTGTGATTTAAGCACATAGTACGCGTCTGTTTTAGGCTTGGTATTGATTGTGTCCCACTGCGCTAAAAAGTTTAAGGTTTTGTTGTAGTCGCTATTTGCCATTGCTAGTTGCGCTAAACTAAAGCTGGTACTTAAACGAAGAGATTCTGGGATCTCATCCTCAGCAATCACTTTTTCAAACGATGCTATCGCTTTGGTTAAATCATTCTCGTTGTAATAAATAAAACCATAAAAATTGTACATCATGGCCTTTTCATACGAGTTCATACTTGATGAACGCTCATTAATGTCGTCAAGTGCAGCAAGACCCGCTTGTGCATCACCATCATCTGCAAGCTTTTGTGCACGCGCCAATTGGCTATACACTTTTTCACGTAGCGCTGGTACACGCTTTGTTTTAATTTCATCTGCGTAGGCTGTCGCCACATTAATGCCTGGTAACATACTCACTAAGCTTGGTAGTGTAATACTTGCACTCAATGCTAAAGAACAAAAGAATGCTGTTTTTAATAGTTTCATAATCGCCTCGTTTCTCTATCCAATTATTAAGGGCTAGCCGTTTATCTGGAAAGAAATTTTATTCTGTACACCCGCAACTTCAACCGCTTCACCGTCTACTACGCGTGGTTTATATTTAAATTTAAGAGCGGCATCCATCGCTGCCTGATCAAATAATGACTCTGGCTCAGCTTTTACTACTTTTGCATCACGTACTGTGCCTTGCCTGGTTACTGTAAATTCAACAATCACATACCCTTCAATACCACGCGATAAAGCGCGACGCGGATAAACGGGTGCCACTTTTACAATGGGTAGGTATTCACCATCACTTGAATCAAGCGCTAAGCCACCGCTTAAACTCACATCAGCGTCCACACTGGCACCAAAATCAAAATTAGCTGCACTGGCATTAGGATCACTATTTTGCATTTGTGGTGATTCCATTGGCGGCGGTGGCTCTTTTGGTGTGGGTGGTTTTTGAGGCTTACGCTCTTTCTTTTGTACACTCTCTTCTTTTTTAAGACGCACAAAATCAAGTACATTGCCTTTGGCAGGCTCAGTCATCGCCCCCTCGCCACCGGTGATAAGTGCCTGCATGCCTAAAAACAGCATAAAAGTCACAACACCGGCAATAAATAATGCTACTAAATAACGCATTATGCTTCCTTAGGCCTCTTGTGCCGCAATAGATACGTCAAACACGCCTGCTGCACGCGCTGCATCCATCACCTTGATAAGTGTGTCAGTGGTTGATTTTTTATCAGCTTGAATAACCACACTGCCTTGTGGGTTTTCTGCTTTTAGGCGCTCAATATTCGCTTGCACTGCCCGTACATCAACTTGGCGTTTGTTGATCCAAATTTCGCCTTCGTCTGAAATAGCGACTAAGATATTTGCCCGTTCTTTTTTAACAGCTGTAGCCGCTTCAGGACGATTTACATCAATACCCGCTTCTTTAACAAACGAGGCGGTAACAATAAAGAAAATGAGCATGATGAAAACAACATCCAACATAGGTGTCATGTTAATTTCTTCTGCTTCATCTTCTTGAAAAAGACTTCCTAATGGGGCTCTCATTTTATTCTCCTGATGCATGCGGCTGTCGCCGCATGCTAAAAAATTATTGTTTTAATGGTCTAAAACCATGCTGTCTTCAAGTAGTGCAACTTCGCGCTTCGCTTTACGCTGTAAATACGTTGAAGCGAATACGCCGGATAACGCCCCCACCATGCCTGCCATTGTTGGGATAGTTGCTTTTGAGACACCGGATGCCATAGAACGAGCACTACCTGTACCTGTTATCGCCATAACATCAAACACTTCTATCATGCCAGTTACCGTACCGAGTAAACCTAACAACGGACATAACGCAACCATCACATTAATAAGCGCTAAATTAGCGTTTAGTCTCATTCCTGCACGTGAAATAGTGGCTTGGCGTATTTGCTCTGCGTTCCAGCTATTACGCTCATTACGCCCTGTCCAACTTGTTTTAACAGTATGCTTGTAGTGCCTAAAACCATTAAAAAAGTATATAAATCGCTCGAGTATCAATAACCACATCGCGAAGATTAACACTCCGATGACCAATAAAACTTGGCCACCAGTGTCGAGAAAATCACGGATAGCATTGATTGAATCAATCAATAGCACCATGGGTTATGCTCCCTTTTCGCTACGCTCAGCGATAATACCCGCGCTTTGCTCTTGTAAGATAAGTAGCAAGTTTTTAGAGCGTGTATTCAATAAGGTGTACAAAAATACTGTTGGGATAGCCACAACCAAACCAAGTACCGTTGTGACGAGTGCTTGTGAGATACCACCTGCCATTAATTTAGGATCCCCCGTACCAAACAAAGTTATTGCTTGGAAGGTATTAATCATACCCGTTACTGTACCTAGTAAACCTAAAAGCGGTGCAACCACTGAGATAATTTTAATCAGTGTTAAGTTACGTGTAATTTTTGGCATCTCACGTAAAATAGCTTCGCTTAGTTTCAGCTCAAGGGTGTCGTATGCAACAGACGGGTATTGGTCTTTTACTTTCATTACACGACCAAGCGGGTTGTCATCACGTGGTACGTCATCTTTAAGTTGACGACGAATTCTGCCACCCATCAGCATTAACGAAATAAAGCGCTCAATGGCAATTAATAGTGCTAATAAACCAACACCTAGAATCACATAACCCACTGCACCGCCTTGATGTACTTGCTCAGTGGTATCTGGCGCTTGTACAAGTAAACCAAGGATAGAGCCACCTGTTGGGTCAAGTGCAAATTGCACTGTCCCTGATGACGTTTGTTGTAAGTCTGCTGCAGTTGACGTAAAACGTCCTACTGGCTGGCGAGTTAATTCACTGAGCGTATTTGTGCTGGCGTTATATTCTAAATATTTACCTTGTGAAATAAGGTTAAATGCACCAACACGCATAACTTCTTGCTGTGCTTTATTGCCACCTTCAACAATGACATCCGTCGTAAAGCGAGACACTTTACCTTGCTCTGTCATTTCACGTTGCAGCTCGTACCATACTTGTTCAATGTCTTCGATTGATGCAAGCTTAGACGTTGATCCCATTTTTTGAGCCAGATCATCCATAAATTGACCGCGCCCTGGTAATTGGGCAGAAACAACAGAGGTTGCAAACTTATTGCTTGAGTCTCCAGCAACTTGCTGCAGTACACCAAATAACTCTTTCAACGAACCCATTCGTTTAGATAATGTATCCGTTTGATTGGCTAGCTTAATTTCATTTCCTTCAAACAGTGTTTCAAGACGCTCTGATTCAGAAAGCATATTGTTACGCTGTGCTTGAGTATTTTTGAGCATTTGCACTTGATCATTTTGTCGTGCGATAAACTCTTGCTCACGTTGCTTGTTCTCGACCGATTGCTGTGTTTTACCTTGCTCTAAGGTTTTAAGTAATGAATCTAAATCCATAGCATCTGCAGCAAATGTGCTACCAGCAAAGCCAAGTGTTGCGCCAAATAAAGCGATTTTGGTCATTTTTGTAAAAAGTGTCATTTTTAACCTCTTAATCCGCAGCGTGAACTGGCAGTGTTAACATATCTGGGGCTAGTTGTTTACGTGCTATGCGTAAACCTTTATTAATTTGACTGATTGTTGAATCTGGTAGCGCGACAAAACCATTACTATCTTGATCCCACGAACCTGCTTTTTTACCGTCACGAGTCAGATAAATAAGCTCTAAACGACCAATGCGAAGAAAATCAACTTCACGCTCTTGCCCATCAACATCAAGCAAAGCCGTATACGCTTCAATTGTGCGGCCATAATCTACTTCAACCTGATAGGCTTCTAATACACGACGGAATTTTTCACTTGAGTTAATATCCGCTCTGTCCATCATGGTTTTTAAAGAGGCTAAACGTTTTTCGCGTTCATCAGTAAGAAACGGCACGTCAAGGGCAACAAATTGCTCTAAACCTGTGATCATACGTAGCATTAAAGGGGTAATTTGACGCTCTATAATAGAAACCTGATCCATTGAAAGGCTCAAAGCTTCCATTTCTGACATTTGATTGCTCAGTTGCTTACTTAACTGCGCGTTATAAACAGTTAAACCGTCTATTTCTTTATTAAGGGTTTTAAACTGTTGTAAACGCCCTTGCATTGAATCTGCAATCTTGTCTATTTTTGTTTGTGATTGCGCAGCTGATTTATTAATTTCACTGCTTTTATCGATAACCTTATTTAAATCATTTGCTTGGACTGTCGCACTCATGGCCACAATACCTGCTAAGATCAATGGTTTAACGCCTTTCATCGCATACACCTTTACTCGTTAATTAGCGGATTTGCTAGTTGCTTAATATCAATGCACGAGATTCTATAGGTGAAAAATGACAAGGGTGTTGCGCAAAAAAGTCTATTTCATGACAACCGTCATAATTACAACGTTTAAAGGTATTAATTCTAAGGATAAATAGTAAGAAGTGATTTTTTTTAGCAGCCGCAGAGAATATATGCTCAGATTAATTGAGGCGTTAAGATTGAGTCAATACGTCACGAATACGTGTAATAACGTCATCCGCATTCGTGTAGTTAATAGCAATTGCATAATATTGATTCTGATAATAAAGCACCAGTGATGGAAAACCATGAACCGGTAATTGCTGAACAAATTGAAGCTCTTGCTGAAATTCCTGATTCAGAAGGTCACTGCCAAATAATTGTAAGAACTCATTGGTATCTATTCCTACTTGTTGAGCAAATGAGAGCAAGTCATCGGCATTAGAGGGGTTTTTAGCTAATAAATAGTAACCTTTTTGAATCGCTTCAAGCATGGCGTGCTCTTTATTAAAGTACCGAGCAGTAATTACAGCACGACATGCCGGGTAAGTGCTGCGTCTAGGCTCACAATTACGCCAAAAATCAAAATTAAATTCAGCCCCTGTTTGATCTGAAATTCGTTGCCAAGTCTGCTGCAAAAACTTTTGCATACTCATGGCCATAGGCTCATCAGAATCAGGAGCTAGACCGCCAACTTTATAGACAATATCAAGTTCTGTGGCTAAGCGAGCTTGGATCTCTTGCCATGTTTTACTAAACCCCCAACACCAACTACACATAGGATCATAAACATAGATCAAGCTTGCGTTATTATTCATACTTATTGACCTGATATAACACAATTACGGCCAGCGCGTTTAGCATCATATAAACATTCATCTGCGCGTTTGACGGCTTGGTTAAACTCAGATATTTTATTTACCTGCGCAACACCAATACTGCAAGTAATGGTGGTTTTTTGCGTTTGAGTAAATATGATTGTTTGTGTTGAAACATACTCTCTAAATTTATCTGCAATAGAAAAAGCGGCATCGGAGTCAATTCTAGGTAATATAACCATGAACTCCTCACCACCATAGCGTACTTTTATATCTGAAGAGCGTAACTGGGATTCAAGAAACGTGCTAAATTCAATAAGAACGTGATCACCAAAATCATGACCAAAGCTATCATTTATATATTTAAAGTTATCAAGATCCATAAGTAAAACTGTAAATGGAAAGTATTGTTCTGGCCGTGATTTAGCAAGCGGTAAAAAATGACTCGTAATAAATCGGCGATTGGCTAAGCCCGTTAGTTGATCTGTGTGTGCATCCTGTTTTTGTAATAGCGTCATATGCGCTATTTCCATATGACTTTTATTCCGAAAATACTCGCCTATGAAGGTAAATAAAAAGACTAAAATAAAAGATGCACTAAAGCGCACTTTTTCCGCATAACCGTATTTAACTTGTCCTATATCAGGGCCATATAGTAAAAAACACGACACGCATAGTAAAACTGATACACCGATTAAGCCAATTCTTAAACCCAGCGTTGAAAATGCAACCACTGGGTAGAACATTAACCAATATAATGCCGTATTTTCTTTACCGCCAGTGTAAACAAGCGCGACACATAAAATGCAGATAATACCCAGCACAAGCGCAGCAACCGCATTTAAATGCCCTGTACGCATAAAGTAAATTGCACACACTAAAAAAGTAATGTCCGATACGACTAACATGACAGTCAGTGGCTTAGCGTAAATATGATAATTGAGCACAACCAGTGTAGTGACTAAAACCAAAGCAATAGAGATCATAGTAAAAAACGTAAAAGCACGGCGTTGTTTTTCTGCACTATAGACACTTTCTATATTAATCAATTTAAGCCAACTTGGTTGGCTCGTATTCTGTTCAGGCATTATATATCTTTCATTTTTAAATCAGTGAGTTATTAGACTTTAAAACGTAATACCATTTTCTCTAACTCATCAAATTGTAGTTTAAGGTGTGTACATTCAGCTAAAGTATTATTTAAATTAAGCTGTCCTTGCTGTGACAATTCACTGATTGTATGAATATCGCTATCTAATGACTGTATGACGACATTTTGCTCAGTCGTAGCATTAGCAACGCTATGATTAACCTCATCGATTGATTCAATCGTTTTGGTAACTCCCGCCATTTTTTCACCAGCACCATGTGCTTGTTGAACGCTATTTTCACTTTCAATTAAGCTTGCTTTCATTACCGCTACAGCGCTGGCTGACCCTTGTTGTAATTGACTTACAGTGTTTTCAATTTCCTGCGTTGATTGTTGTGTTCGATGCGCCAACTGACGAACTTCATCTGCAACAACAGCAAAACCTCGCCCTGCCTCACCCGCTCGAGCAGCTTCAATTGCAGCGTTAAGAGCCAGTAAGTTCGTTTGCTCACTGACCCCTTTTATAACTTCAAGCACTTGGCCAATGCTTGCTGAATGCTCCGCTAAGCTATTAATTGTGACTTGTGCTTTTTCCATATTTTCAGATAACACATTAATCGCATTAATGTTATCAGTTAATGACTGCTGGCTTTGTACTGATTGCGAATTTGCTTCACTGGCTAGATTTGAGGCATTACTCGCACTGTTCGATATTTCAACGGCACTAGAAGAGAGTTGATTAATTGCAGTAGCCACATTATCTGTACGTTTGGTTTGATCGCCATACATATTAAGGGTTGACTGCGTTTGATCTACTAAACTCTCAACTGAACGTTCAAGTTCTATCGTTGTCGTTTTAACCTGCTCAATGGATGTGTGTATTTTATCAATAAAGGCATTAAAGTAACCTGAGAGTTCACCAAATTCATCATTATTTTCAATAACTAAACGGCGAGTTAAATCACCTTCACCTTGTGCTATATCTTTTATTGCGTCATTTAAACGATGCATAGGCCGCATTAAATAACGCAAAGAAAACTGCATCATTAATACAATAGCAGTGATCCCAAGCAACATATAAATCGCGGCCATATTGCGAAAAGAATCAACAGAAGAAAATGCGATGCTTTTATCAATCACAACACCAAGATACCAGTCAACATTTTCAATGCCTTTAATTTGTGTAAATGACACTAAGTGCTCTACACCATTAATATCTAATTCTACAAATTGAGGATCGAGAGTAAGTTTCTCACCTAATAAATCAACCATTGATTTATCATTATATTGGGTCTGAGGGTGACTTAAAATACGCCCATCGCTATCGAGTAAAAAACCATAAC
The DNA here is from genome assembly GCF_012952265.1 of Pseudoalteromonas sp. NEC-BIFX-2020_015. Lineage (NCBI taxonomy): Bacteria > Pseudomonadati > Pseudomonadota > Gammaproteobacteria > Alteromonadales > Pseudoalteromonadaceae > Pseudoalteromonas > Pseudoalteromonas sp. NEC-BIFX-2020_015. The sequence continues at coordinate 19,897 of NZ_JABCJL010000028.1, read as the reverse complement.
CGAATCCTAAAAAATCTATTTCGTTAACAATTTTAGTAATGGTTTTCATATCAATATCAGCACCGGCTACCCCAGTGAAGCGCCCTGCAATAGTAATAGGCGCAACAGCAGATATAGTTAGCTCATTGGTAGTAACATCAATATAAGGGGTCGTAAATGCGGTTGTTGTTTTGTTTTCAACTAATTTATACCATGGTCGAGTTGTTGCGTCATAGTCTGCGGGAAGCTGAATCGTTTGATCATTTAAAACAAATGTACCATCCGGTTTGCCAATATATGTATTTTTAAACCCACCAGCCATTTCAGCAGTATTTAATTGCGATAACGTGAGTGATTTTGCGTCATTCTCTTGATGTGTTTTAGCAACCGCTAAAACAATAGCTAACTTATCATTAAGCCAATTAGCTATATTTTGTGAAACTGATTGTGAGCTTTCTTGTAAAACAAGGGATAATTGCTGTTGCGTTTGTGTACGCATTGAAATGAAGTTATTTATAGTAAATAAACCAAGAACTAACACCAGCACAATTGACGCTGCGATCGTGACTTTAGTTGTAAATTTGAGAGAGCTTTGCATGGCAAACCTATTTTAATTTATTATTTTTATTAACAAATGACTTTGTAACAAAAATAGACCTATTTGTCTTATATAATTGTATTTCGTAACGACAATACAGTTAAAAACAATAATAAAGGATGATTAAATAGCTAACTGTGTTATCAATCCAGGTATTTAATAAGTATAGAATTAAAATAGAAATATGAAATAAAGTAACAAAAAAGGGGCTAATTATAGCCCCTTTTAACATTCTGAAACTTAAAGTAATGTTTGGTAATTATTCCACTCGCGTACAAGATTGATATTTAAATTACTTTCAAAGTTCTGCCATTGCCACGTTTTACCATCATTAGGGTCTAACTGTGCATTTAACTTAATGAGTAAATCATGGTGCTTATTCTTTTCAAGCCAATGTATAAAAAAAGCAGTTGTTTTATAACCATCGTTATAATTACCGCCAATTTTTCGTTGTGACATATCAACGTAGCCTGCTTTTATACGAACAACATCTGCAATGCCTTCAATAAGTGGTCCTATGTTTTTATAGTTTGCATCATCAAGTTGATAGGCATGCGCAATTTCATGATACAAAACGCCAATCAATTCATCCGCCATAGCGCGTTTACCATGATCAGCTTGATACTTTTTCAGGTATTGCGCACTAATGTGAATTTTAGCACCACTAAAGTCACCTTCTTTGAACGCAACGCCATCCATATCTTCAAGACTAATTGCTAACGTAGGTAACGCAGGTGCATTCGCTTGGTATTTATAAAGTAAGCGGGCAACATTATAGCTAACTTGTTGTACTAGCTCAGTGGTCAAATCACTCCACTGCGATAATTGCTCAGAACTTGTATTAGTAAGCGTAACCACTGGTAAATAAAACTGTTGCCATTGAATATCAGCGTTAAACTGCACGGGTTTTAATTGCTCGCTCACTGGTGTTTTAGCCATCACATTCGCACTCAACAGTAGAGTTATCAATGTTGACGCTGATAATGATTTTTTAGTAAAAGAAGCCATTTTCACCCCTTATATTTACTAAGTGCAGGTGGGCGAGCTGAATGAGCTGTGCCCCACGTTTTATTTGGTTTATCACCCATTTGGTAACGTAGTTCTCCACCATTAATTATTTCTGCATGCATTAAATAGTTACGTGTAAGTGGCTTACCATTGAGTGTTACTGATTGAATGTATAAATTTTCTTCGCTGATATCTTTAGCGAACGTTGTAAAGCTTTTCCCTTGTGCGAGCTTTAAGGTCACTTTTTCTACTTGCGGAGCACCTATCGCGTAACTTAAATCACCCGGTGCCACTGGGTAAAAACCCATTGCCGAGAAAATGTACCATGCTGACATTTGGCCAACATCATCATTACCTGCTAAACCGTCAGGCTTATCTGAGCTAAGTGTATCCATTATTTGGCGAATACGCTCTTGCGTGCGCCACGGTTTGCCTGCGTAATTATATAAATAAGCAATATGATGACTTGGCTCATTACCATGAGCATAGTTGCCTATTAGCCCTGCAATATCTTCATGTTCTTTGATCATGTCAGCTGAAAGATGAGTGTCAAAAAGAGCATCTAAACGGCCTTCAAACTTATCGTCGCCTCCCATTAAGTCAATCAAACCAGCAACGTCATGCGGAACATAAAAGCTGTATTGATTTGAATTACCTTCTGTAAATGGCCCCATGTATTTTGCAGCTTCAGGGTTAAAATCAGGATTCCAATTACCTTTACTATCTTTGCCACGCATGTAACCTGTTTGCTTATCAAATACATTTTTGTAGTTCATTGCACGAGCATAATATTCTTTTGCAAGCTGCTTTTTACCCATAGCGTTAAACATTTGTGCAATTGCAAAATCATCGTAAGCGTATTCTAATGTGATTGATACTGACTCAGGCAATACATCCATTGGCACATAGCCAAATTTTTTGTATTGAGGAATAGCATCATAAACCGGGTTATTGGCAGTATTAATTGTTGCTTCAACGGCTAAGTCAATATCAAAGTCACGAATGCCTTTAAGGTACGCATCTGCAATAACGGACACTGCATGATAGCCAATCATAGTCCATGTTTCGTGGCCGTGGAATGACCAAATTGGCAACATATTTTCATAACTTTGCTGATAATGAACCAGCATTGATTGCACCATTGATGATACGCGATCAGGGTCGATTATCGTAAGTAGTGGATGAAGTGCACGATAAGTATCCCATAAACTAAATAAGGTGTAATGCTCAAACCCTTTACCTTCATGGATTTCACCATCAACGCCACGATACTGACCATTTACATCCTGATAAATATTGGGTGCTTGAAGCGCATGATATAACGCGGTGTAAAACTGACGCTTTTGGCTTTTTGTGCCTTCGACATCGACTTTATCTAAATAGGTTGCCCATTGTGCTTTTGCGTCAGCTCTTGTTTTATCAAAATCCCAGTGTGGCAGCTCTGTTTTCAAGTTTTCAAGTGCATTGCTTCTGCTCACAGCAGATAAACCCACTTTTATATAAAGCGGCTCATCTTTTAAACCATCAAAACTGGCAACAAACTTAACGGCTTTACCCGCTGCAATTTTCACTGCTTTATTTTCAATTGTTGAATGTTTTTCTTTGCCTAAACAATCCATACAGCGGTAACGTTTATCATCTTCATTAATAAAGTTATAGTCACTGATTGGTTTTGAAAATTCGATAGCAAAGTACATCTGGCGGTTATTTGCCCAGCCATTCGTTGCACGATAAGCAACCAGTGTATGATCATCAATTAATCGAATGTCACTCCAAATTACTTTGTTTTCAAAATTATATATTGCAGCGGTTAAATCAATTAAAACATGCCCTGCATCAGCGTCATTGAACGTATATTTATGCATACCAACGCGTTGTGAGGCGGTAACTTGAGCTGTAATGTTATAGTCTTGTAATTCAACGCCATAGTAGCCTGGCTCTGACCACTCTTTATCGTGCGAAAAACGAGAACGATAGCCTGCCTCAGGATTTTCAGCGCTACCTGGTGTGGTTTTAATCTCACCGGTCATGGGCATGATCAACAAATCCCCCAGATCAGAATGCCCAGTGCCTGAAAAATGCGTATGCGAAAAACCAACGATAGTGTGATCATCATAATGATAACCTGCACAACGTTTGTATATTTCAGGCTGCGGTGATACCCCGCGCATCGGATTATCTGTATCTGGACTCAATTGCACCATTCCAAATGGGACCACTGCACCTGGAAACAAATGACCATCTCCACCCGTCCCTATAAACGTGTCTACCCATTGGGTATTTGAGTGCTGTGTTGCATACGTATTTAGACTCACTAAACTGCCACACAGCAACAGAGAAGTGTAGAAAGACGCTTTCATAGTCGTTCCTTTTTAATTAATTATTGATTTTTGGATCGTTCCAGTGAACTTATAATAACGCGCTATTGAATACGTATTCAATAGAAAATAGGTAAATTTGTAAAATAATTGCGATTGATGAAAGGAAGTACTTTTTTCAGGTAATAAAAAATGCACTTACACAGCGTGTAAATGCATTTTTTTTAAATCATTTTATACAATTTTAACTAATTTTTTGTTGCCATACATTACTTAATCTAACAACATTCATGCCATACCAAGCGATAAATACATAGCAGATTGCAGGAACCAAAAAGCTAATTTGTATGTTTACAACATCAGCAATAACACCTTGTAATAATGGGATAAGCGCACCACCAACAATCGCTAAACATAACCAGCCAGAGCCTTTGCTCGTTAGTGAGCCCAGCCCCTCAATAGCAACTGAAAATATTGTAGGGAACATAATTGAGTTAAATAAACCAATGGCAAGCACGGCATACAACGCAATATTACCCTCAGTGAATACCGTCACTAACAACAATGCGATTACTGCACACGCATTGAAAAGTAACGCTTTAGATGGCGCTATTTTTTGTAATAAAGCAGAACCAATAAAACGTCCCACCATCGCACCGCCCCAATAGTAGGCAATGAGTTTAGCTGCATCATGCTCTTCAAGCCCAGCTATGTGTGCTTCGCCAAAAAAGTTAACCAAAAAGCTACCAATCGCGACCTCAGCCCCGACATAACAAAAAATAGCCACGACACCCATAATCAAATGTGGCGCTTGTGTTAAAGAATGATCTTTTGCTTTGCAGTTAAAATCTTCTTTATGTGATTTAATTTCTGGTAATTTTAAAAAAGCAAAAACAACGGCAATTGTCATTAATGCCGCTGCAAGCATAAGGTAAGGGACTTTTACAGATTCAGCTGACGCTGCATTGACAGTTAATGAGCCCGCTGCGCCAAAAAACAAAATTCCGCCAACCCATGGACCAATTGTGGTTCCAAGGGAGTTAAGCGCTTGGGCTAAGTTCAAACGCGATGATGCTGTTTTGTCAGGCCCTAAAGCTGCAACATAAGGGTTTGCTGATACCTGTAAAACAGTAATACCACCAGCAAGAACAAACAAGGCGGTTAAAAATAACCAATATTCATGAACAACAACCGCTGGGTAGAACAACATACAACCCGCAGAGGCAACTATCAGCCCCGTTAATACTCCTTTTTTATAGCCAAATTTATTAACCAACATACCCGCAGGTAAAGACACAATAAAGTAAGCGCCAAAGAAACAAAATTGTACCAGCATCGCTTCAGTGTAACTTAAATCGAATACCCCTTTTAATCGTGGGATTAATACGTCATTAAGAACGGTAATAAAACCCCAAAGAAAAAATAGGGTTGTCATTGCCGTCAATGGCAGCAGGTAATTTTTATTTGACTGCGGTTCATTGGTGGCAAAGTTTTGATTTGTATTTATTTCACTCACGTGATTTTCACTCCATTAACAAGTTATCTCTGATTCTACACACTGCAACAAGAAGATCACAAACTTTTATTTGGATCGTTCCATATTTTTTATTTAATGGTATAGTTATTTAACTAATTTAATTAACTTGAAGTGGATATAGATGTTGGCTAATTTCCAAAGCTGTGATTTTTTACAAGAACATATCAAAACAACCTTAAATTTTTATCACCCACATTGTGTTGATAAACAAGATCAGGGTGGCTTTTACCACTTCTATAAAGACGATGGCACCATTTATGATAGACAGACACGTCATCTAGTCTCTAGTACGCGTTTTGTATTTAACTATGCAATGGCTTATTTAGAATTCGCCGACGAGCGTTATTTACCATTAATACAACATGGTCTAGATCACCTAGAAAATGCACATAAACAATCCTCTGGTGGCTATGCTTGGTTAATAAAAAGCGACGACAACAAAGATCTGCATATTGTTGATGATACAAACCATTGCTATGGGCTTGCGTTTGTACTATTGGCAAACGCAGTAGCATTAAAAGCAGGTTTTAGTGAGTGTAAACACACCATTGAGCGTGTATGGCAATTGCTCGAAAGTAAATACTATCAGTCTAAATATAATGCCTATTTAGATGAAATTAACGGTGACTTTTCTATTGTGGATGAGTACCGAGGTCAAAATGCTAACATGCATTTATGCGAAGCGCTGCTAATGTGTTACGAAGCAACGCAAGACAAACAATACTTAAACCGTGCAGAAACACTCGCCCTTACTTTTACAATAAAAAATGCCAGCAGAGAAAATGGACTCGTTTGGGAGCATTACAATAGCCAGTGGCAAATTGATTGGCAATACAATTTAGATGATCCTAAACACCTGTTTCGCCCGTGGGGATTTCAACCCGGCCATCAAACTGAATGGTCAAAGTTGCTATTAATTTTAAATCGACACAAACCACAGGCATGGCTTATAGAACGTGCCGAGCACCTTTTTAATACCTCAATGGAGCATGCATGGGATAACACCTATGGTGGTATATGCTATGGCTTTGCCCCAGATGGCAGTATTTGTGATGGTGATAAATACTTTTGGGTACAAGCTGAATCATTTGCAGCTGCCGCACTGCTCGCGCAGGCAACTGGTAATGAAAAATACTGGCACTGGTATGATAAAATTTGGCAATACAGTTGGCAGCACATGGTTGATCATACCCATGGAGCTTGGTATCGAATTTTAACCAACGACAATAAAGCATACAATGACGAAAAATCCCCAGCCGGTAAAACAGATTACCATACAATGGGAGCATGCTATGAAGTGTTACGTGCGTTCAAATTAGCAAAAGGTGGTGAAGCATGAGTTTAGTGTGTTTTGGTGAAGCATTAATCGATTTTTTGTCTGATGGGAAAAACCCTGAATCATTTACTAAATATGCAGGCGGAGCACCTGCAAATGTTGCGGTTGCCGCAGCTAAACTTGGTTTAAAAAGTAGCTTTTGTGGCATGCTAGGTCAAGATATGTTTGGTGAGTTTTTAGAGCAACAATTTACAAGCTTAGGTGTAAATACGCAGTATTGTAAATTTACTAACAAAGCCAAAACAGCGCTGGCTTTTGTATCTCTTGATGAGCACGCTGAACGTAGCTTTAGCTTTTATCGCCCACCAGCGGCTGATTTGTTATTTAAAGTAGACGACTTTAATTCTGCGATGTTTACAGAGCACGCGTTATTTCATGTGTGTAGTAATAGTCTAACTGAGCATAATATATATCAAACCACCATATATGGCTTAACACAGGCTAAAAAAGCAGGGGCTATTTGTAGTTTTGATATGAACTTACGGGAAAATTTATGGCCAAGTTTACGCTATACTGTTGAACGAATTTGGCATGTTATTTCTCTTTGCGACATTGTTAAATTATCAAAAGAAGAACTTGAATTTTTAAATAAAAATAGCCACAAAGATCATGATCTCGAACATACTATTTCTGCCGTACTTGAAGCAGGTGTAACCTGCCTGCTCATAACTGATGGCGGTGCAGCAATTCACTATTGCCACAGCACATATCGCGGCCAAGTTATGCCACCTAAAACGAAAGTTGTCGACACCACAGCAGCTGGCGATGCATTCATTGGCGGGTTCCTATCGCAAATAGGCATTAAATGTGTAAATAAAAAAGCATTTAAACTACTTTGCGCTGAACAATCAAATATCACCAATGCCGTGAGCTTTGCAGCCAGTGCCGGCGCATTTGCGGTCAGTAAATATGGTGCATTTTCCTCATTACCAACCGCAGCCGATCTACCGCAACAATAACTGAAACCTTACAGCGTGTGTATCAACGCACACGCTTTTCAACACTAATTGAAGATACCCAACCCACTGTTCGTAAATTAAAATACGATTAAATGTAATCCTGAAACCAAACTCAAATAGTTTCGCCTAGCCTGCAAAGGTACTTTTATGCTATCGTCTTGATAACAAACACCAAAAACGTACTTTCGTAGTGCAAAAAGGAATTTATTAATGAATGCAAAATTACTTACGGGTTGTGCAATTGCTGTTGCGGCTGGGGTATTAATCTATACACAAACTGAAACTTCATCAGCCTCAATTGAACTTGCACAGCTTGATTACGTCCCTGCTGACACCCCTTTATTTTACGGTCAGTTAAAGCCTTTTCCATACAGTAAATACTTTGACTTACTCCCAGAGCAAATGAAAGGTGCAGACGATTTAACACCGTTAATCGAAAATTTAACAACGAACAATAATAAAAACGCACAGTTTTTAGCATCGCTTCTTACACAATACCAAGCATCTCTGAGCTCTTATGATGCTCTAAAAGCAGCTTGGGGATTCGCAGACGACTATAAAGGCTTGGCCTATACAATTGGCTTAATGCCCGTGTTGCGCTATCAATTAGACGATGAAACTGCATTATTTAATACAATAAATAACTCCGCGGATAAAGCAGGGATTAACTTTACAACGAAAACCATCGAAGGAGTTGACTACACTACGTATCCTTTAGTATTTGAAGATGATATTACGATAAACCTAATTGTGTCAGTTAAAGACAAGTGGGCCACAATTACGTTTGATACAAAACTCAATACCTCTGACGATTTACGCCTTGCGTTAGCAATTGATAAACCAAGTAAATCGCTAACACAAACCAATAAGCTTAATAATTACATTGCTAAATATTCATTCGATGGCCACTCAGTTGCTTATATAGATCATGTTGAAATTGCCAATGCTATTACCGCCAAAACACCATCACGTTTAGGTGACATGCTTGATGAACTGCTGCAACAATTAGGCAACCCTCAAGCTTTTGACATTGCAAGAACACCGCAGTGTCAAAATGACATTACCAACCTTGTTAGTTATTGGCCGGCATCAGTAACAGGTAGCACGTACATACAAGTAACAAACTCCGATGCTCACTTTAAAGCGGATGCTATTTTACAAAGCACAGCGACTGATATTATTAAGACATTAAAATCTGTTCGCGGTTTTGTGCCTGAACATACAACACAACTTGACGGCCAAATGCTAAGCTTTGCTTATGGCGCGGATATTTCAAAAATTCCACCGCTTATTAATATACTTTCAAGTGCATTTAAAAAAGCTGAATTCGAATGTGCCCCTCTTGTTGACTTACAACAACAAACGCAAGACACAAATTTAGCTGCACTATCAATGATGACCGCTATGGCCAATGGTATTCAAGGTGTGAGCGTAAGTGTTCAAGATCTTGTTTTAGAAGCTGATGCAAATCAGCAGCCACAACTAAAAGCTTTCGATGCACTAATCACACTTTCAGCAACAGATCCTGATAATTTACTTTTTACTGCTAAAGGTTTTTTACCTGCATTAGCAGATATTGAAATACCAGAGAACGGAGATGCTGTTAGTATCAATACTGCAATTCCTTATCCTTTACCTGCTGGCCTTGATATTAAATTAGCTAAAAAAGGGAAACATCTTGTTTTATTCACTGGTGAAAAGTCAGCGACTATTGCAAATACCTTATCAGAGCAAGCGCTTGAAAAAAATGGATTTTTAAATACCGCGGTTGATCTTAATTCATTAATGACGCCGGTCATCAACGTATTTAAAATGACAGGACAAGTGCTCCCTGAACAACTTGATCAGTTAAAAAATCAAACTATGTCTGTCTACTTTGCTACGGATATAAAAGATGAAGGGATTGTTGTTAATTCAGAGATCAAAATTACTAAAGAGTAATTTTAATCTCTTCGGGTTTAATTCCCCGCCGCTTGCGGCGTAAAGGTTTTTGATCTCAGACTAATTAAGATACCCCTCTTCGCGAAGCGAATTTGAGCCTAAGCGAAAAGCCTTGGCGCGGGGCAATTCATTTAAATAAAAAGGGGCATTGATTGCCCCTTTTATTAAATCTTCTATTAGGTTTATATTATTTTTGCCATTTCATTTTATTATTCGTATCGCGACTATCAATAATTGTTTTATCAGAGCTTTCTACTCCACCGAGCTTTGCCTGCCTGTCATAGAGCACCACATTACACGTCGCCGCTAAATTCATGCAGCCAATTGTTGGAATATATACAACCTCATCACACCAATTAAGTACCTCTTTACTTATTGAACCATCTTCAGGGCCAAAAATATAAAAAGCGTTTTCAGGGTGAATAAACTCAGGTAAAGGCGTTGCGCCTTCAATCAACTCTATAACAACAGCTTTAGCACCTGAAGGCTTTGCTTGAGCTAAATCTTCCACAGAGGTGAGTGGTATCCGTTCCAGCGCATTTTTAGTATCGGTATGAAATTTTTTGGCTTTTAAATAGCGAGTGCCCGTAAAAAACACTTGCTGAGCGCCATAGCAGCCTGCGGCGCGTAAAACACCGCCAACGTTAGTTGGGCTTTTTGGGTTTATTAAACCAATGGTTGCACGCACTTCACTCATTAATCACAATCCAAGGTAGGCCACTGCGCTACATATAAATCAAAATCATCAAGCTCAACATCACAGTCTTTTACTGTTTTATCGCGTACAGAGATACCAAGCTCATGCATTAGTTTTTTACTCCCCCCATTATTAAGTGGGTGCCATGAGGCAAGGCCGCGGCCTTCATGCAAGCGACGATAACTGCAGCTTTGTGGCATAAAGAAAATATCTTTAAGATTTTCTTTGGTTAATTTTACACACGAAGGAACGAGTGTTTGACGGTTCTCATATTCGCTGCAACCGCACGTTTTGTTATCCAAGTATTGACAAACTATATTGGTAAATATCAGCTCTTCACCTTCGCGTAGCTGATCTGTCGCCGTAAAATCATCTTCGTCTTCGCTGTCGATAAACGTATTCAAACAGCATTTTCCACAGCCATCGCAAATGGCTTCCCATTCACTTTGTGACATTTGCTCAAGTGATTTCTCAAGCCAAAATTGGTTTTCAATCATGGTATAACTCAGTGCCCCTAATGGCGCGCATTTTAACGTAATTGAGCACCGCGCGCAAAGCCACAATTAGCTTTGCGCTATTTCGGCTTATATCGTTAGCGTTGTGAATCAACCCAACGTTTTATTTTAGCTTCTAAAATTGGCATTGGTAACGCGCCATCTATTAATATTTGTGTGTGAAACTCTTTAATATCAAAGCGTTTACCTAGTTGTTTTTTACTGTAATCACGTAGTTCTTGGATTTTAAACTGCCCTAGCTTGTATGAAAGTGCCTGCCCTGGCCATGCAATATACCGTTCAACCTCAGCGGTCACATCACTTAACGCCATAGATGAATTTTCTAGCATATAATCAATGCCTTGTTGACGTGTCCAGCCTTTAGCATGAAAACCCGTATCAAGGACCAAACGCATCGCGCGTAATTGCTCGTCAGCTAATCGGCCATACCACATGTATGGATCGGTAAATAAACCAAGCTCTTTTCCTAGGCTCTCAGCGTATAATGCCCACCCTTCAGCAAAGACAGTGTAGCCACCAAATTTACGAAATAGCGGTAACGACTCAACTTCCTGTTGCAGTGCAATTTGAAAGTGATGCCCTGGTGCCGCTTCATGAATAGACAGTGTCTCAAGTAAAAACTTAGGCTGCGCTTTTAAATTAAACGTATTTATATAGAATATGCCCGGTCGAGAACCATCCGGTGACGGTGATTGATAAGACGCACCTGCCGCTGATTCTGCACGAAAATCTTCAACAGCTTTAACGATATAATCTGCCTTTGGTGCAATATTAAATAAACTCGGCACACGGGCATCTATTTTAAGTTTTACTGCTTCATAGGCTGCAATCAGTTGTTCTGGAGTATCATAATAAAACTCATCGGATTCACGTAAATGAGTAAAAAAATCAGCTAAACTTCCTTCAAAGCCAACTTTATTTTTTACAGCTTTCATCTCACTAAGAATACGTGAGACTTCTTGTAGACCTATCGTGTGAATTTCATCCGCAGATAAACTTAATGTTGTATTTTTCTTGATTTGATATTCATACCACGCTTTACCATTTGGTAAGTCACTGTAGCCCACTGAGTCGCGGCTTTGAGGTATATAGGTATTGGCTAAAAAGTCACTCATCTTTTTATAGGCAGGGACTAAACGATCCATAATAAGCGCACTGTATTGCTCAGTCAGTTGTTGTTTTTGTTGCGCTGTAAACTGTTCTGGTAGTTGTTTAATGGGACTATAAAATAATGACTCTTTTACGTCGCTAACCACATGCGCTTTAAACTGCGGCAATAATTTTTCAGCTAGCGGTTTTGGTAACACTATTTGTTGCTGTATGCCTTGTTGCATCGCTTGTTCAACGCTGTCTAACCACGTTATGAAGCCATCTGCACGGCTTATAAAATTTTCATAATCCTGATAATTATTAAACGGTTGAGCACTTTGCGCAGAACCAAAACCCGCAAACGTATTATGCGCACCCGACATTTGATTAATTGGGATCAAATAACTTGGAAAGCCTTGTCCTTCAACACTTAATGCTAAATCGCGTTTCAATATTTGATAGCTAAGCAACGCTTGACCCGTTAACTGTTTTGAGTCTATCGCAACTAAGCGTTGTTGATAGGCCTCAGTAAAGGCGCGCATTTTATTGCGTTGTTGCTCAGAAATGGGATTTATAAATTGATTGTTATACTCGTTATAACCAATAAAAGTACCACCTAATGGGTTAAATTGAAGTGACTCTACAAAATATTGCTCAACTAATGTATTTAACTGCTGTGCTGAAAGCGATGTTGTTGCACTAGGCGAATTTGGTGTGATTTGCACCGTGTTGTTGCTACTTGAACACCCTGATAATGCACTTATAACGCACGTTACCAGCATTGTTAACTTAAAATTTTTCATGAAGATCCTTGAATATAAATAACCCGCGTTGTGAGTAAAAAACGATTACCATTTTGTTTTATTAGGCATTATGCTCTAACTGATATTTATTCGCATGTTAATTAATCCATTAACTACGAATTAGCGTGTTTAGTATACAATGTAAATCGACCTTGCTACATTTAAAAATTAATTCATACATAATCAGAAGAAACTAATGAATAAATTATCACTTAGCGTCCCTTTGAGCCTGCTTTGCCTATCTGCTTTTAGCACTGAAGCAACAACCTACATTACAGCTAAAGCAATGCTTGACGTTAATAACGGCAAGCTAATTAGCACGCCACTCATTCAAATTGATAATGGCGTAATTACTCAAGTCAGCACGGGAAACTTACCTACGTTGCAACAAGGCGATGAACATATTCAATTACCTGAATTAACAATAATGCCAGGACTTATGGATATGCATGTGCATTTAACCAGCGATCCTACCGTGCCTCGTAGTGATCGTATTGGTCAATCAATCCCTCGCCAAGCAATTAAAGCTGCATACTTTGCACAAAAAACCTTAAACGCTGGTTTTACAACCGTGCGTAATGTCGGCGCACAAGGTTACAGTGTTATTGCTGTTCGTGATGGTATTAATGCCGGAGACATTATTGGCCCAAGAATTTGGGCCGCAGGACCATCGCTAGGTGTTACTGGTGGTCATTGTGATAATAACCGCCTGCCGCCTGAGATGAAGTACACGGCAGAAGGTGTTGCCGATGGTCCGTGGGCTGTGCGAGCAAAAGTACGCGAAAACATAAAATATGGTGCAAATGCTATTAAGTTTTGTGCCACTGGTGGGGTATTTTCTAAAGGCACTAAAGTCGGTATTCAGCAATACTCGCTTGAAGAGATGACAGCAATTGTGGACGAAGCCCATATGCGAGGCTTAACGGTCGCAGCGCATGCGCACGGTACTAGTGGAATTACAGCAGCAATTAAAGCAGGTGTAGATAGTGTTGAGCATGTTAGCTTTGTTGACGATGAAGCAATTAAGCTCGCGAAAAAACACGGAACTTGGTTTTCAATAGACATCTATAACACCGAATATACGCTCACTTATGGTGAGCAAAATGGTGTTGCACAAGAGAACTTAGAAAAAGAGCGTCAAGTATCGAAAAGGCAAAGAGATAGTTTTAGGCGCGCAGTTGATGCTGGCGTTAATATGGTGTTTGGTACAGACGCTGCTATTTACCCACATGGCGATAACGCTAAACAGTTTTCTCGTATGGTTGAATTTGGTATGAGCCCATTACAAGCAATACAGTCTGCAACAATCAATAGCGCAAAATTATTAAAGGTTGAGGATAAGCTTGGTCAACTAAAAGTGGGCTTTGCAGCAGATATAATTGCCGTAAAAGGAAACCCATTAAATGATGTGACATTGCTTGAAAATGTTAGCTTTGTAATGAAAGCAGGCACAGTTTATTAATTATTAAGGGTTAACCACAATGGTTGGCCCGCTTTATTTCGAATTTTTATTTTCTGACGCCTCTATTAGTTGAATAAATTGTTACTATGTAAACCACAAAGAAACGAATGATAATAAGATTGTTTCACATTTAACTAATTTTAAGTGAATGGTAATTTTACCTTGTAATACAAATAACAAACATTATCATTACCTTAAATTTCAAAATGATACTTATAATTACAATGTTTAAATTCTCACTTATCTCGTTAGCCTGTTTATCACCCTATACTGCTTTTGCAACCGAACAAGCAGATCTTGAGCACATAACTGTGTATGAAAAGCAAAATCGCGTTATTTTAAATTCAGGGTTAGCCACAAAATCTGACATGTCACTAATGGAAACGCCTGCGCCAATCGTTGTCGTTGATCTAGCCCTTATTAATTCACAAGGCGTTGATAATTTACAAGACTTAGCACGTAATATAAGTGGCGCAACACAAGCAGGTAACAATTATGGTATTGGCGATAATTTAGTTATTCGTGGCCTTGGTGCAAATTATACCTATGATGGCATGTATGGCGGTGCAGGGTTAGGGAATACATTTAACCCTACACGCTCACTTTCGAACGTAGAATCGGTAGAAATTTTAAAAGGCCCTGCTACAGGTTTATATGGTATGGGCAGCGCTGGTGGTGTAATTAACCTTATTGAGAAAAAACCAAAGTTTGATGAGCAACACACAATTACTGCCGAAATTGGTCAATGGGATACTTACTCACTTGGGTTTGATAGTACGAATGCAATAACGGATGATCTTGCATACCGTATCAATATAAAAACAGCGCGAAGCGACGGGTATCGTGATTTAAAAGATGACCGTGATGAAATCTATGCCTCGCTTAAATATGTATTAAATGATCAACAAGACTTTTTAATTTCTGGGGCCTATATTAAAGACGCACTTGCGGTTGATTCTATCGGGCACCCTATTAGGATTTACAACGCTGAATCCGTAGGTGGCAAAACAGCAGATCAAATAACGGGAGATGACTTAGTAAACCACCCAACATCTGCGGGGCTGCAATTATCTGACGCTCAACGTCAACAACTAGCGGACTCTCTTGCTGGCTCTGATGGCTTAACACCCTATAAGTTTGGCCATAACGGCATAATTTCACCGATGGCAAAAGATAATGAAGGTGAAGAACTGCGTTTTAAATTAAGTCATAACTATTTTTTAACTGACGATTTATTTTTAAATCAACAACTCCAGTATCGTAATTTCACAACCAGCTTTGCCCGTCAAACAGGCGCGTATAATTATGTATATTGGAATAGAAGAAATATAATTAACGCAGATCCGCGTGCTCCATTAGTGATTGATGACGTACTTTATCCGTTTGCTGCTCGACGCCAAGAATATCGACAAGTAGAAGCTGACGAAAAATCCTTACAGTACTTTGTCGATTTACGTTATGACTTTGCACTTGGCGATATCGACAATGAATTTTTAGTCAATGCCAACTATGAAGACAGAGATATCCGCTTAACACAGTATTCTATCTACGACGCTGATAAAATGATTAGAAATAAGCAAGGCAATTTAATCTATCAAGGAAGCTTGCCGTATATCCTAGACATTCGTAGCCCTGAGTGGGGAGCGGGTAGCTTCGCTGATTATGATCCATTAATGACAAGTAACTATAACAAAAAAGTACAATCTTGGGGCGTTGGTATACAGCATGTTGCGTACATAAATGACGTAATAACAACCCGTGCTGGGGTTGCCATGAATAATATAAAACAAACCTATGAACATTTTGGAGTTGATGCACGTTATCGTGCCAGTGCTTCAGAGCCAACACCGCAACAAAGCACTGACAATAAAGGCATAACGTATAATCTAGGGGCAACTTATAGACCAACAGATAACATTGCATTATTCATTAATCATGCAAAAGGCCGAGCAGCCTATTCTGTTCTTGGGACTGTACTTGGAAATGAAGGTGATCGTGATGATTCTGAATCATTAAGTTCTGATCTCGGCATTCGCTTTAAGGCACTTGACGACCAATTGCTAGCATCACTAGTTGTCTTTAATACTGAACGTACAAACCTACAATATACAAACCCTGATTACGAGGATGGTGTATCGGGTCCTGACGTACCAAAATATTTTTTTGATGGTAAAGACCAAACAACCGGCATAGAGTTTGATTTAAATGCCGATATCAATGAGCAATGGAAAATAAATTTCAATGGTGTGTATCAAGATGCTCGAGATAAGAAAAACCCACATTCACAAAATTACGATACACGTCAAAAAGGTGTGCCTCACGTAGCTGCAAGTACGTGGGTAACCTACAGCGCGCAATGGTTTGAGCTTTCTGAACCACTTCAGATAAGTGGCGGAATTAAGTACGTAGATGATAGAAGTACAAACTCAACGTCATTTGGTATCCCAGATGGCTATGTACCAAGTTACACAGTGTATGATGCTGCGTTAAGCTATAAAACACAGCAATGGCAATTACAGCTAAACGTTAATAATCTATTTAATAAGTCTTATTATTCAAAGGCGATGTTCCTAGGCGGCATGCCGGGTGAAGAACGTAGTGCTAAACTAACATTTAGCTATACTCTATAGATTTAGTGACAATAAACGCTACAGATTTAGTGACAATAAAACGCTATAGATTTAATGACAATAAAAAAGCGCACAAGGGAGTGCGCTTTTTGTTTACTAATTTAAAATCAGATTGTTACAACGATACGCCCATTAATTTCACCTTTTAACATATCATCAAAAATCTCATTAATATCTTCAAGGCGTTTTTCTTGAACAATTGCTTTTACTTTACCTTGAGCGGCAAACTCTAGGCACTCTTGTAAGTCCTTTCGTGTGCCAACAATTGAACCAACAACCGAAACACCATTAAGCACAGTATCAAAAATCGGTAATGGCATATCGTCAGGAGGTAAACCGACCAAAACACATTTACCACCACGACGTACACTTTTATACGCTTGCTCAAAACCAGGTTTAGAAACAGCAGTACAAATTACGGCATGCGCTCCACCGACCTGCTCAAAGATTGCCTCGCTTGGCACAACATCTTTAAAATCAAGCGTAATATCAGCACCTAACTCTTTTGCTAGGGCTAGTTTTTCTTTACCTGTATCAACAGCGATAACATTAAAACCCATCGCTTTAGCGTATTGCACAGCCAAATGCCCTAACCCACCAACACCCACAATAGCAACCCATTGACCCGGTTTTGCATCCGAGACTTTCAGTGCTTTATACGTTGTTACACCGGCGCAAAATAATGGCGCAGCCTCTGTGAAACCAAGCTCTTTTGGAATTTTAACAACATAATCACCGTGGGCTAAACAATACTCTGCGTAGCTGCCATCAATAGAGTAGCCCGTATTATGCTGTGACAAACACAATGTCTCTCTACCGTCTAAACAATATTCACAGTGGCCACACGCGCTATAAAGCCAAGGTACACCCACTCTATCACCAATTTCTAAGTGAGTAACGTTACTGCCCATTTGCTCAATAACACCCACGCCTTCATGCCCTGGAACCAATGGCATTTTTGGCTTTACCGGCCAATCACCGTGGCAAGCGTGTAAATCCGTATGGCAAACACCGCATGCTGCTATTTTAACCAGCACATCGTTTGGGCCTACTTTTGGAATAGGGAGTTGGCCAATTTCTAATTTACCTTTATATTCGTTGTTGATTGCTGCTTTCATGCTCATCCCTTGGTTGGTTAGGAAAATGTTGTCATTCATTTGGTTATCACTTATTACACAACATAACCCACAATAGATGAGTAAATATTAATCCATATCAAACTTTGGTATTAATGCTCTAAAATAACACCGCAAAACCGTACTTACTCGTAACCAGCTAATTTTACGTGCAGTAAAAAACAGACGTTAAAGCACAGGGTAAATCTTGCTATCGTATTTCATCGTGCTAGCATTGGTTTCATTATTTATTGAAACTTGAAAAGCCATGACGTTATCGGATAAAAATTATGCTTTTGTAATGCACTGCGGTGAAATGGGCAGCCGCTGGGGCTTTAACCGTACCATTGGGCAAATGTGTGGGCTTTTAATTATTACCAAAGAGCCAATGACAGCTAACGAGATAGCCGATGGCTTAAGTATTTCTCGTGGTAATGTCAGTATGGGTATTAAAGAGTTACAGTCGTGGCGCTTGATAAAAGTTCAACATATTCCCGGCGACCGTAAAGAATATTACGCACCTGCCGGTACTATTTGGGATATGGCAAATCGCGTGTTTGAAGAGCGTAAAAAGCGTGAAATAGATCCTACTTTAAGCCTGTTAAGAGATAACCTTATTGAGCCTGCCACCAATGACGATGAAAAGTTTGCTCAACAACAAATGCATGAAATTCATGACCTGTTAGAGACAGTTACAAAGTGGTCATCAGAGCTACAACGCCTAAGCCCAGAGCAATTACAAAGCTTAATGAAACTCGGCTCAGGCATAGGAAAAGTACTCGATTTTAAAGATAAGATTTTGAAGAAACAGTAGCAGCGATTTTATATCGCGTCTGTGCTTTTAGGTGCTATGTTCAAGGTTCAAGGGAATTTAACCACAGAGCACACCGAGATCACAGAGAAATATACAAGAGTTAATGTTCTAACTCTGTGCAGCGCGAAGCGCCTTTGTGTTCTCTTTGGTGAATAAAAAGATAAGTTGTTCCACATAAAAAACGCAGATAAGTACTGTACTTTATACACGTTCTGCTGACGGAGCTCTTTGAGCAAATTATAGTCATTGATATTGGCTAAGAGTAATAATTAATTGATTGGTCAAACTATTGTTTGCTCACATATTCAAGGATATGAGCGACGCGCGTATATTATTCCACTTAGCTTTGTTTAAAAGATATTAGAAACTTAATGATAGTAATATCTTAGTTAATTTGTTAAAACTATATAAAGTATAAATATGAGTGTGGTCGGAGCAGAAATATCCGCCCTTCGCGCACTATAAAATTGTTATATTGCAAGGTCGAATATGGTTGTTACATTCACTCTTAGTGAAAATGAATACGTTAAGGCAAATAGGCTTTATGGAAAACCGACTAGAGGTATAAAGTTATTCTATTTAATAACCTTTATTGCACTTGTCGTAACTTTTATACTTAGCGAAACCCTTAAAATAAAAGTTATTGTGTCTGTTGGTTTTATTTGTGGCGTAATCGGTCATTGTTTAGTTGCCTATGTCTATGCTCCTTGGCAAACTCGAAAGCAATATAAAAGCTATAAAGCAGTCCAAGATCCTATTTCCTTAAACTTACAACCCAACGGATTGCATTTTAAATCTACTACTGGAGAATCAAACCTTGATTGGTCTAGAGTTGTTAAATGGCGTGAAAGTAGTGACTTTATTTTAATTTATCAAGCTCCATGTGTTTATCATGTTATCCCCAAGCGAATTGGTGGTTTAGCTATAAATATTAGAGAGTTACTAAAGCAGTCTGTAGGTGTTGCAATATAACAACACGCCCTGAGGTGGACAACTAGTAAAATTTAGCTATTTATTGCAAATTTTAACAGCGGCGAACCTCTTCTTTTTAGTGCTTCTAAATATGTTGATTCGTTGTAAGGTGTATGTGTCTTCC